>JAHQVS010000021.1 GCA_019634215.1 Paracoccaceae bacterium
CGTCGTCTTCGTCGGAGAGCACCGTTACCTGCCTCCGCAGTGTATTTTCGCCACGGCGTTATTCGTCGGAGCTGCGCACATAATAGGGTGGCAGCGCCATCACCGTCGGTTTCTCCGGCAGGGTGGCGCTGGAGAGGGTGATCGTGGATTTGTCTGAGATCACAATCTCAAATTCGTCGCGCATGCCCTCCAGAAAACGGCTGGTGGTTGAGGGGCCGAAGGCGTGCATCGGGATCACCAGCCGGGCGCGCAGGGTTTTCAGGGTGTCGATCATCTCGGTTTGAGTCATGGTGTAGACGCCGTCGACTGGGGCCAGCACCACGTCGAGGAAGCCAATTTCGGCGAATTGCTCCACGGTTGGCTTGTGATGCAGGTGGCCGAGATGGCCAATGCACATGTCGGCGACTTCGAAAATGAAGATCGAGTTGCCGTCCTTCTCGACTCCGCCCCAGCCGCGAATGTCGGTGGTCACATTGCGGATGCGGATCTCCTCCAGGTCTAGATCATGCTCGGCGCGCCCGCCCTCAGGGTCCCAGCCGCGCAGCACATGTTCGATACGGGGGTCCGGATAGTCGGTGTAATGGGTCTCATGGGCGTGGTTCATGGTCACGACTTCCGGGAGGATTTGCGGCCCGGCGTAGCCGGCGTAATCGGTGGCGACAGTGATGCCTGAGGCGGTTTCGATCAGGAAGGTTGAGTGGCCGACATAGGCGAGGCCGACCTCGCTGGGGCCCAAATTCTCCGGCAACAGGGCCGCCCGCCAGATTTTGGGGCCGGGTTGGCGGCGATTTTCGGCGAAGGCGTAGCAGATGCTGTTAACGACCCGGCGCTGCTCGGTCTCCGGGGTCGCGAACGGGGAGGAGGACTGCGCCAGCGCTGGTGGCGGGGGCGTCAACGCGCCCAGGGCCAGAGCTGAAACAGCCAGTGCTTGGAGGGCGGGAAGGATGCGGGAGGGAAGAGAGGGCATGTCGATCTCCAGCTTGGGCCGCGAGAGGGAATGCGGCGCCTCCGGGATCAGTACAGTTTGCAGCGTAGGCGAGGCGTCGCTTGCAGATGCAAAGTGTCGGGGAGATCGCGCGAGTCGACAAGGGGCGTGTAGATTGTCTGGGCGCTGGACATTAGCACCGCGTTGTGGCCGATATCAGCGGTTTTGAGTTGTCCCTTTTTGTTCCATATTAGCCGTTTTTCGGCGTTAAATAGTCCTTAAATACAACTTTAAAATGGAACATTTAGGGGCTATTTCAGGGGTAAGCCCTGATAAGCTTGACAGGCGTTGATTTCCGTTGCGGCCAGAGCAGCGCCCGTGACGAAGGCGGCGAGGTGATTTCGAGTGATTGATGAGTCTGCATCTCGGGCTAGGATGGTCGAAATCACGATGATCCGCGACGCGGAGCGGTTTGCCTCGTTTTTCCAGCCAGCGCTGTAACGCAGACCTGTTCGAGAGCTACGGCAATAAAGGTTTAACTCTCCAATGAGCTTTCGCGACCTGCAATCCCGTCTCGCTGACACCGGCTATGTCGCCAGCGACGGTTTGGCGATGGCGCTGCATTTGGCGATATCCCTGGGTCGTCCGTTATTGTTGGAGGGCGAAGCTGGGGTCGGCAAAACCGCGGTCGCGCAGGCGCTGGCGGAGCTGCAGGCGGCGCGGTTGATCCGGCTGCAATGCTATGAGGGGCTCGACGCGGCTGCATCGATTTATGAGTGGAATTACCAGCGCCAATTACTCGCAATCCGCGCCAGCGACCAAGCCGGCGCGGCTGTTGAGGAGCAGATTTTCTCAGAGAAATACCTGCTGAAGCGGCCTCTCTTGGAGGCGATCACCCAGAATGAGCCGCCGGTGCTGCTGATTGATGAGATCGACCGCGCGGATGAGGCGTTCGAGGCGTTTTTGTTGGAGATTTTGGCGGATTTCCAGGTGTCTATCCCAGAGCTGGGCACCATCGCCGCCATCGCCCGGCCGGTGGTGGTGCTGACCTCGAACGGCACCCGCGAATTGTCCGATGCACTGCGGCGGCGCTGCCTATTCAGCTATGTCGAGTATCCGTCATTGGAGCAGGAATTAACGATCCTGCGGCGGCGGCTGCCGGGGATCGCTGAGCATCTGGCGGGCCAAGTGGTTGGCGCCGTGCAGTTGTTGCGGCGGGAGGATCTGGAAAAGAAGCCCGGCGTCGCCGAGACCCTGGATTGGGCGGCGGCGTTGATGGGGCTCGATGTCGCTGACTTGGGCGACGACCCGGCGACGGTGCAGGCCACGCTTGTCTGCGTGTTGAAGACCCAGGCGGATCAGGCCGCCGTTCCGCCGGAGGTGGCGGCGCGGTTGATCGGGAGCGCGGCGTGAGCCGCAATGGTCCAGAGGCGGCGCTGGCCGGGTTCGTCGCCCATCTGCGGCTGAACGGCGCTCGGATTGGGCCGCAAGAGACGCAGGGCGCACTGGCGGCGCTGGCGGCGATTGACGCCGCCGATCCTGTGACAGCGCGGTTGGCGCTGAAGAGCGTGTTGGCCTGTGATCGGCGGCAATGGGAACGGTTTGACGAGTTGTTCGAAGCTTATTGGCTGGCGCGTGGCCGCCGCCGCGAGCGGCTGGAGCCGCGCCCGAGCCCGCATGTCACGTCGGCCCGCCCGGCGCTTTGGGACGGGCATTTGCCCCCGGATGACGGCAGTGCAGGTGCGCCATCGACGCCGGAGGATGGCGCGGGCGATGCGGCTGCGGACGGCGAGGGGCGGTTAATTGCGACCACGGCTGACAACCTGATGCGTACGGATTTGCGCCTTCTCACAACCCCTGAGCAGCTCGCTGAGGCGGCCGAGGTCGCAGAGCGGTTGGCGCGGGCGCTGCAGGATAGGGTCTCGCGCCGCCGCCGGGCCGCTCTATCAGGGCCGCAACCGGATCTGCGCCGGACCATCCGTCGTTCTCTGGCCTCGGGCGGCGAGCCGTTTGATCTGATGATGCGGCGGCGGGTGGAGCGGCCGCTGAGGGTTATCGCGCTGGTTGATGTGTCTGGCTCGATGAAGCTCTACGCTCATGTGTTCCTGGCCTTTCTGAAAGGGCTGATCGGGCGCTGGACCCAGGCAGAGGGCTATCTGTTCCACACTAAACTGATGCGCGTCACCGAAGCGCTGCGGGATCGTGACAGTCTGCGGGCGATCGGGCGGTTGTCGTTGATGGCGGAGGGGTTCGCGGGCGGCACCAAGATTGGCGGTGCGCTGAGGCAGTTCAATGACCGCCATGCGAAAACGGCGCTGAATGGGCGCAGCGTGGTGATCATCCTCTCCGATGGGTATGACACGGAAGCACCGGAGCGTCTGGGGGCCGAGATGAAGCGGCTCCGCAAGCGCGCGCGGCGGGTCGTGTGGTTGAACCCGTTGCTGGGCTGGCGCGACTATGCGCCGATCGCTGCGGGGATGACCGCCGCTTTACCCCATGTCGACGCCTTCCTCGCCGCCAACACGTTGGAGCGTTTGGCGGCGCTGGAAGCCGAATTCGCGCGGATATGAACCATGGATAAACCCGCCTTCTCGGAGCCGGACGGCGACCTGATCGAGGCCATGGCCGCCCTGCGCCGCGAGGGCCGTGCTTTTTGCGTCGCGACGGTGGTGCGCACCGTGGCGGCGACCTCAGCCAAGGCCGGGGCCAAGGCCTTGATTACTGCTGAGGGGGCGCTGAAGGGCCATATCGGCGGCGGCTGCGTGCTAGGCGCGGCCAAGCGGGCGGCGGTTGAGGCGCTGGAAAACGGCCAGCCAAGGCTGATCCGGGTGAAGCCGAGCGAGGCGGTGTCCGAGCCGGTCGACAGTGACGGCGTGCCGCTGCACAAGAGCGGTTGCCCTTCCGGTGGCACGGTGGATCTGTTCATCGAGCCCTACGCCCCGGCGCCGCTGCTGTTGATCCTCGGCGACGGCCCGGCGGCGCGCAGTTTGGCGCGGATCGGCGGAGAGTTAGGCTATCGCGCCGCGCTGTCCGCCCCAGAGGCGGCTGAGATGGAGATCGCGGCGCGGGACTTTGTCGTCATCGTCACCCAGGGCAACGGCGACGCCGCCGCCCTCCGGCGCGCGATTGAGAGCCCGGCTGCCTATGTCGCCATGGTGGCGAGCAAGCGCAAAGCGCGGACGATGGTGGCGCGGTTAACCTCGGAAGGCGTCTCACCGGAGCGGTTGGGGCGGCTGCGGGCGCCGGCGGGGTTGGATATAGGGGCGATCGAGCCGGAAGAGATCGCGCTCTCAATATTGGCCGAGATCATCCAATGCCGCCGCCGGGAGGCGATGACGCTTGTGAAGAGTGATGTATAACGAGGCGATAGTTAATGGGGATCGCCGCGTGACAGCCCGCACCATCGCTTTTTTCAGCTACACCCGCCGCGACGATCGTTTCTGCGGCGCATTGCTCTCCACCATCCGCCAAACGCTGGAGGACGCGGTCTGCACCTACTCCGGCGCGTCGTTGGAGGTGTTTCAGGACACCGACGACATCATGGGCGGCGAGGATTGGCGCGCGAGCCTCGAGAAGGCTTTGAGCGAGGCGCTGTTCCTGATCCCGATCATCACCCCGAGCTTCTTCAACAGCGACCCGTGCCGCATGGAGCTGAAGCGCTTTTGCGATAAGGCCGAGGCGATGGGGCGTGACGATCTGGTGCTGCCGGTTGTCTGGGTCGAGACCCCCAGCCTCCGGGATGAGAGCGCCCGCGCCCAGGATGAGCTGTTGGATTTTATCGAGCGCCGCAACTGGATTGATTGGAGCCGTCATCACAGCCTGGCGCAGATGACGTATGACCTCCGCAGTGACGTGCTCACCTTGGCGCGAGATTTGGTGCAACGATCCAGCGCGGCGGCGCCTGCCATCCGCCCAACGCCGCCGAAAAGCCCGCCGCCGCCTCCCCAGGCCGCGCCCATCGCCGCATCCAGGCCGCCATCGACGCCGCCAAGCCCGGCGCGATCGTCAAGATCCGCCCTGGCCGCTATGAAGAGGCGCTCAAAGTCTCGAAACCGCTGGAGCTGACCGGCGACGGCGCGCGGTCGACCATCGTGATCGAGGCGCAGGATGCGCATGTGATCTACTGGAGCGCCGTGACAGGCCGCATCGCCGGGCTGACGCTTCGCCAGCTTGGGCCGAGCAAGTCCGGAAAGGGGTTGGGCGCAGTCGACTTCAACGGCGGTTCGGCGCTGCTGGAGGACAGCGACCTCACCAGCGCCGATGGCGCGATCATCC
>JAHQVS010000151.1 GCA_019634215.1 Paracoccaceae bacterium
ACTCACCACAGCGGTATCGTCCATCAGTTGATCCCCCCGAACAAGATGAACGTCACAATGGCTGCGATGGCCACGATCATCACGCTGGCGTAGCGGAAGATGTAACCAGACTGCGCCCGCTGCACCGCCCCAGTCACCGCCGGCACGATCCCCATCGCCAAGCCGTTGATCGCTCCGTCAATGATCGCCCCGTCGCCGCGCTTCCAGAGCGTGTTTCCGATCCACATCGCCGGGCGCACGAAAATAAAGTCGTACAGCTCGTCGAAGTACCATTTCTTCTGAAGGAAATCGTGGGCGACGGTGTGCCGGCGCGCCAGAGCGTCCGGTATCCAGGGGCTGACGATGTAGAACCAAACCGCCCCGATCAAACCAATCATCATGGCGAAGAACGGCGCCGCCTTCACCCAGGCGGGAACGCCATGCGCCGCATGCAGGATCTCAGGCCCATGGCCGCCGCCGTGATCACCACCATGGTCATCCGACGCGCCATGATCCGCCGCCCCCTGCGCAGCTTCAGCGACCACTCCGCCATGAGCCGCAGCCTGCTCCACCGCCGGGCGGATCGCCTCTCGCCAGAACTCCGAGACATGATCGCCGACAAAATCGCCGTAGAACGCCATCCCGGCGAACATCGCCCCCGCCGCCAACAACACCAACGGGATCAACATCACCATCGGGCTCTCATGCGCGTGGCTGAGCGTGTGCGGATCGCCCCGATAGCGGCCAAGGAAGGTCTTGAACCAAAGCCGCCAGGAGTAGAACGACGTCATTGCCGCCGCGATCACCCCGACCCAAAAGGCGTAGAGGTGCCCAGTGTTCTGCGAGGCGTAGGAGGCCTCCAGGATGATGTCCTTGGAGAGGAACCCGGCGAAGCCGATATAGGTCAGCGGAATGCCGACTCCGGTGATCGCCAGAGTGCCGATAAACATGGTCCAGGCGGTCACCGGCGTCACTTTCAGCAGCCCGCCATATTGGCGCATATCCTGCTCATGGTGCATGGCGTGAATCACGCTGCCTGCCCCGAGAAACAACAGCGCCTTAAAGAAGGCGTGTGTGAACAGGTGGAACATCGCGGCCTCATAGGCCCCGATCCCGGCGGCGAAGAACATGTAGCCGAGCTGTGAGCAAGTCGAGTAGGCGATCACCCGTTTGATGTCGAACTGCACAAGGCCGATGGTGGCGGCGAAAAACGCCGTCGAGGCCCCGATCACGGTCACAAACCACAGCGTATCCGGCGCCAACTCGAACATCGGCGCGCAGCGGCAGACCAAGAACACGCCCGCCGTCACCATGGTGGCGGCATGGATCAGCGCCGACACCGGCGTCGGCCCCTCCATCGCGTCCGGCAGCCAAGTGTGCAGGAACAGCTGCGCCGATTTCCCCATCGCGCCGATAAACAGCAGCATTGTGAGGGTGGTCAGCACGTCGAACTGCATGCCGAGGAAGCTGATGGTCTGTCCAACCTGACCCGGCGCGGCGGCGAAAACCTCGTCGAACTCCACCGAGCCAAAGATCATAAAGATGCCAAAGACCCCCAGGGCGAAGCCGAAATCGCCCACCCGGTTGACCACGAACGCCTTGATTGCGGCCGCGTTGGCCGATGGCTTCTTCCACCAAAACCCGATCAACAGATAGGAGGCGAGGCCCACGCCCTCCCAACCGAAGAACATTTGCAGGAAATTATCCGCCGTCACCAACATCAACATCATGAAGGTGAACAGCGACAGATACGCGAAAAACCGCGGCTTGGCGTCATCCTCCTCCATGTAGCCGATGGAGTAGAGGTGCACGAGCGCCGAGACCGAGGTCACCACCACCAGCATCACACCGGTGAGCATGTCGATCCGGAACGCCCAATCCACCACCATCGCGCCGGAGGCGATCCAGCGCGCCACCGTCACCTTCTCCTCATGGCCGTGGGAGATGTCGAAAAACGCGATCCAGGACAGCACCGCGCACATCATCAAGAAGGCGGTCGGGATGATTTGCGCCGCGCGCTCGCCGGTCAGCCGATGCAGAAACCCGGCGATCAACGCGCCGAGAAGCGGCAGAAAGACAATGAGTTGATAGATCACAGCCCCTACCCCTTCATCACATTGACGTCCTCAACCGCGATCGAGCCGCGGTTGCGGTGGAAGCAGACCAAGATCGCCAAGCCGATCGCCGCCTCCGCCGCGGCCACCGTCAACACGAACAGGGTGAACACCTGCCCGCTGAGGTCGCCGAGATGACTGGAGAACGCCACCAAGTTAATGTTGATCGCCAGCAGCATCAGCTCGATCGACATTAGGATGATGATGATGTTCTTACGGTTGAGGAAAATTCCGAAGACGCCGATCACGAACATCACCGCCGCGACCGTCAAATAGTGTCCTAGGCCGATGGCCATACGCGCGTTCTCCTACAGGGCCGCGTTCTCGCAACCCGTCAGCTGATGCCTTGACCAGGCTTCACATCCACCAGCGCGACCGATTCCTCGCGCGTGCGATGCATTTGTCCGACAATGCTCTGGCGCTTCACGCCCTCGCGGGTCCGCAGCGTCAGCACGATGGCGCCAACCATCGCCACCAACAGGATCAATCCGGAGGCTTGGAACAAATAGGCGTAATCGTCGTAGATCACTTGGCCGAGGGCGCGGGTGTTTTCGACCCCGTCCGGCGCCGTATAGGCGCGCAGGCTCTCCGCCTGATCGGACACCGCCCAGAAGCCCACCGCCAAGGCGAGCTCAATCAGCAGAATCACCCCGACCACCGCCCCGAGCGGCAAATATTCCGACATTCCCTGCCGCAGCTCGACGAAATCAACGTCGAGCATCATCACCACGAACAGGAACAACACCGCCACTGCGCCGACATAGACGATCAACAGCAGCATCGCCAAAAATTCTGCGCCCATCAGCACGAACAGGCCGGCCGAGGAAAAGAACGCCAAAATCAGCCAGAGCACGGACCGCACTGGATTTCTCGCCAGCACCACCATCAAGCCGGATGCGATCGCAATCGCGGAAAAGAAGTAGAACGCCAGTGCAGGTAATGTTTCGGCCGCCATCGCTTTCTCCGCTGTCGGCGCTGGGCAGCGCGCGACGTTTGGGACGCGGCATGCGCCCGCACTCAATCGCGCGGCTTAACCAAGGATGCGCCGCACAAACGCCGGTAGCTCTAGGCGCGGCTTTGCGTTCAGGTCAAGGAGCGGCGTGGTCTTTTGGGTCGACCAGATCCGCGCGGCGACGGGGATGCCACGCCTAATTTGGGCGAAAAAGGGGCAAAAACCGCATCGTATGCGTATCGGGACTAAGCCGAGAGCGTCAAAACGACTCGCGCAACCCAGGCCAACAGGGGTTTCCCCTCACGTCGTCAAGCGTTTATGCATACATGCCGCCGAGCTAGATCGATAGGACGCCCATGAACGACGCATATCTCGCCGACTCAATCCGTGCGATCCCGGATTATCCCAAACCCGGCATTATTTTTCGCGACATCACCACACTGCTTGGCGACGCGCGGGCGTTCCGGCGATCGGTGGATGAACTCGTGCACCCCTGGGCCGGCACCAAGATCGACCAAGTCGCCGGGATCGAGGCGCGCGGCTTTATCCTCGGCGGCGCGGTGGCGCATCAGCTCTCAGCCGGTTTCGCGCCGATCCGCAAGAAGGGCAAGCTGCCGTATGAGACGGTGTCGATGAACTACCAGCTGGAATATGGCGAGGATGTCATTGAGATGCACACCGACGCCATCAAGCGCGGGCAGCGGGTGATCCTGGTAGATGATCTGATCGCCACCGGCGGCACCGCCGCCGCCGCCGTCTCGCTGATCCGCCAACTCGGCGGCGTGATCGAGGCCGCCTGCTTCATCATCGACCTGCCCGACCTCGGCGGGGCGGAGAAGCTGAAGAACATGGACGTGAACGTCCGCACCCTAGTGTCCTTCGAGGGTGAATAATCGGGGTGGCCTGAGGGCCGCCCCCGTTCTTTTCGGCATCACCCGTTAAAAGATAAAGTCTCCAGCGCTCAAGTCACCCACTTGCGTTTGCCGGATGATTAGCGCATCGCCGCCGCCGAACTCGATGATCACCCCGCCATTGACGGCTTGCATCAGGATTGGCGACAGCTCATCGAACGTCGACACCGCTGCATCGGACAGATCGATGCGGTCAAAGTCGTTCTCGAAATCCTTGACCACATCGACACCGTCGCCCGACGCGAACACAAACACGTCGGCGCCGCCATTGCCGAACAGGTTGTCGTTACCGGTTCCGCCGGAAACCCGATCGTCGCCGAGGCCGCCCTTAACCGCATCGTTCCCAGCGCCGCCGCGCACATCGTCCTCGTCTCGATCACCGATCACGCGATCATTTCCGGCGCCGCCATCGGTCACATCATTGCCGGCGCCGCCGCGCACCACGTCGTCGCCGGCCCCGCCAGTCACGATATCATCTTCCCGATCGCCCGTGATGATGTCGTTGCCGGCTTGCCCCGCGATAATATCTTGACCGCGGCCACCTCTGATAATGTCCGCGCCGTTGGCCCCAGCAAAATTGTCAGCGTCCGGGCCGCCGCGCAGGATGTCGTCTCCTCCGCCGCCGGTGACGCTCAATTCAGGCAAGCCGCGCTCGTTATAGATCACGCCGCCGGGGCCGAGCTGGACATTCTCGGGAATGTCCTCGACATCCAGCGTGAAATTGCGGAACGCGCTGCCCCGAGCGTCAACAGCCTCGATCGTCAGCTCGATCTCTGGCCCCGCCTCAAAATCGACGCTCACACCCGATTTCAGCTTCAGTTGATCGCCCACCGCCTCAAACCGGTCGTCATCGACGCTAAACGTCGGCGCGCCCACAGCGTTGTCGTCGATCAGACTGAGCGTCCCAATCACCGCGCCGGGGGCGTTCTCGATCAGGCTGATCGCGCTCAGGGCCACCCCGTCAGGCGCACCACTCAACAACTGATCGAGATCGACCGTTACATCGGCGAACTCAAACGCTTCGAAGTTGCTCAAGCGGTCCACCCCGTCAGCGCCGCCGTTCAGATGCGTGACTACCACCACATCGCCATCTAAGACCGCGCTGTAGGCCGATAGGGGACTGGAGAAGGTAGCGGTGTCGACACCGCCCAATCCATTCAACACATCGTCTCCACCGCCGCCTGAAAGCCGGTCATCACCGGCGGTTCCAGTGATGGCGTCGTCGCCCGAACCGCCTGTGACGCTGTCTTCCTGAACCCCTTCGTCGGTAAAGTTCACGCCGCCGTCTGCGAGGACGACATCCTCCGCCACATCCTGCACGGACACGGTGAGCTGCTTTGAGAAGGTCTCGCCAAACGCGTCCTCGACCTCGACAGTCACCCCAATCGCGTCGCCGTTGGCCTCGAAATCCGCCTGAAAATCCGAGGCGAATTTCAGGGTGGTGCCGCCAGTGATGTCAAACCGAATGTCGTCGACTGAGAAGCGCGGCGCGCCGCCAAGACCATCATCCTCGGCGGCCAGCGTTCCAATCTCGGCCCCAAACTGGCTTTCAACGACGCCGTCACTGGTGAACAGGATATCGGTCGGCGCGGTGTTGGCGAGGCCGAGAACATCAACCTCGACGCCGCCAGCAAAACGCAGCAACTCAATATTGACCAGACTGTCGGCGCCGTCGGAGCCGCCGTTGAGGTGGGTCACCGTCAGGCTGCCATCATCCTCAAAGACAATACTGTAATCCCCGACATCGCCGCTGAATTGCGCCCGGTCGAATACGCCAGCGCCGCCGTTAAGCGCATCATCGCCTTCGCCGCCGTTCAGCACATCATCGCCGCCGCCGCCATTCAACTGGTCCACGTCCGCACCGCCGAACAGGTTATTAGCAGCGGCGTCGCCGGTGATCACATCATTAAAGCGCGTGCCGACGACATCCTCGATGTTCACTAGCTCATCTTGCGCGCCGAAGCCGTCAATCGCCGTTCCCGCCGCCAAGTTCACTGTGACGCCGGCCATACCACCGCGCCCGGCGTCCAGGTCAGACCGGGCGTCGTCACGCCCGGCACCGCCATCTAGCCGATCGGCGCCGTCGAGACCGCGCAGAATATTGCGCGCGGCGTCGCCGGTCAGATCATCATTAGCGTTGGAGCCGCGCAGCATCTCGACATTGGAGATCGTGACCACGGCGGCCCCGAACACATTGGCCGAACCGGCGCCTAAATCGGCGACCACACCCACGGCGCCAGCGGTCCCTAAATCCTCCCAAGAGACTTGATCGAAATCACCGGCTCCGCCGTCAATCACGTCAGCGCCGCCGAAGCCGCGAAAGAAATCGTCTCCGGCGCCGCCGGTGAACATATCGGCCTGGCCGGTGCCAAAATACTGTTCAAAATTAGAGATCGTGTCCGTACCGCCGAAACTGTCAATCACAGTGCCAGTGACAAGATTGATCTGAACGCCTCCCGGCCCCGGGGAGCCGAGAAAGAAATAATCCAGCACATCAAAGCCAGCGCCGCCATCGAGCTGATCGCTTCCGGCCCCGCCACGCACGGTGTCATCGCCCGAGCCGCCGGATAGGGTGTCGGCGCCAGAGCCGTCCACCAGCAAATCAGCGCCCGCGCCGCCCTCCACGATGTCAGAGCCGCCACCGCCAACAAGAATATCATCGCCCGCATCGCCGGATAGCGTATCGCCGCCGCCGTTGCCGAAAAGCTGATCAGCGCCCGCCCCGCCGAACAATTCATCCGCTCCGCCAAAACCTCGGATAATATTATCCTCGGCGTCGCCGGTGATGGCATCGGCGAGGGAGGTGCCGTTGACGTTCTCAATCTCGATCAGCGTGTCAGTGTCGCCAAAACTGTCGACACCGATATTGCTGCTCAAATCAACTGTTACGCCGCCACCACCGCCTTCAGCGTTATAGTTGACCAGATCGCTGTCCAGAAACCCGGCGCCGAGCCCGAGTGTCTCGCCCTCGCCACCATCAATAACGTCTGCCCCGGCGCCGCCGATAAAAGAATCAGCGCCGCCCAATCCGAAAAACGAATTCGCCAGCGCGTCGCCGATGAATGCGTCGGGACCATCCGTGCCGATAAATAAATCGATATCGGTAAAACTGTCCGTGGTCCCAAAGGTGTCAATTGCCGTACCAGCCGGCATATTGATCAACACCGACGCCCCACCGCCCTCATTGGAATAGTCCACGGCGTCGACTAAGAGTGGATCGCCTGTGAAGATGTCTGGTCCATCCATGCCGACAAATACCTGATCGGCGTCGGTTATACTGACCGCCGCCGCTTGCAGTGGCGTCTGGACCGCGAAAATCTGATTAAAAATCGGGAAATTACTCAGCGCCAAAGTGAGGCGATTCGCCTCCTGCGTGATATTATCAGATTGATCGTTATTCATTTTCCTCCCCCTAGGACGGGTCCTGCGCCGCTTCCTCCCCCTGGACGGGTCCTGGGCCGCGACATGTATAACACCCCCGGTTTGGGCCATCACGAGGCGAGATTAAGAGCGCCCATCGCATACGATCCGTCCTCACCAGACCGTGGCCTGCGGGTCTCACCCAAAACCTGAGGGCGGCCCAATATCGCGGCCCGCACATACACAGCCTTCACCTTCTGCGGGCGCTCAGGGAGAGCGCTTCCCCTTGCAAATCACCGCGAACCGCTGTTCGATCAGGTTGAGACGTACGCCGCCTGCAACGGCGGCGCTAAAACAATGCGCCCGCCCAGAATCTGGAGCTCAAGGCGCTTTTGGGACGAAACCAATGGAGGGCGGCGCGATGGCGCAGGCCAAGGTCGGCGCAGAAGCCGTCGGCGAAACCATGCTTGAAGTGCGCAGCGTCTCGCTGCGCTTTGGCGGCGTCAAGGCGCTCACTGACGTCAGCTTTGAAGTCCGCTCTGGCGAGATGTTCTCGATCATCGGGCCGAACGGCGCCGGTAAAACCTCCACCCTTAATTGCATATCCGGCCGCTATAAGCCGACCGAGGGCGATGTGCTGTATAAGGGCAAATCGTTGCTGCGCCGTTCGATTAACGACCGAGCGCGGCTGGGGATCGGTCGCACATTCCAGAATTTGGCGCTGTTCGGGCATATGTCGGTGCTCGACAATATTCTGGTGGGCCGCCATCACCTTCTCAGGAATAATTTCCTGACTGGCATGTTCTATTGGGGTCCAGCGCAAGCCGAAGAGTTAAAGCACCGCCGCCGGGTCGAGGAAATCATCGACTTTCTCGAGATCCAGCATGTGCGCCATGAGCCTGCTGGCACGCTCTCATATGGGCTTCGCAAACGTGTCGAGTTGGCGCGGGCGATCGCAATTGAACCAGAGCTGATCCTCCTCGATGAGCCCATGGCGGGAATGAACCTCGAGGAGAAGGAGGACATGGCCCGCTATATCATTGATATCAATCAAGAGTTTGGCATGACGATCGTCATGATCGAACATGATATGGGCGTGGTGATGGATCTCTCCGACCGGGTGATCGTACTCGATTTTGGTAAGAGGATCGCTGGCGGCACTCCCGCAGAGGTGATGGCGGATGAGCATGTGAAACACGCCTATCTCGGCGAGGAAGACGAGCTGTTGGTCGACGAAGCCGATAAGGTGGAGGCGTAGACATGGTCCAGGCTTTCACCTCCACCGCCTCCGGCGCTCTGGAAATGCGCGGCGATGACGTCAATTGGCCGCCCGTCCCGGCGCATCTGGCCGATGTCACGAAACACGACACCCTGCCGAAGCTGCTGGCGCTGCAAGCCAGGGAGCATCCGGACGACACAGCCCAGCGCGAGAAAGAGTTCGGGATCTGGCGCAGCTACAGCTGGGCTGACATGAACAGCCATGTCGCCCATATGGCCCTGGGCTTCCGGGCGCTCGGCGTTGCGCCGGGAGACGTGGTGGCGATCATCGGCGACAATCGCCCAGAGTGGGTGTGGTCGGAGATCGCAACGCACGCCTGCCGCGCCATGAGCCTCGGCATTTACCGCGACGCGCTGGAGAAAGAGATTGAATATCTCACCTCCTACGCTGAACCGAAAATCGTGGTGGCGGAGGATGAGGAGCAGGTCGATAAATTCTTGAGCCTCGGGGATCGCATCCCCAGCATCACAAAGATCATCTACCACGACTCGCGCGGCATGCGGAAATACGACGATCCGCGCCTGGTCGCGATCGAAGAGCTTGAGGCCATGGGGCGAGAGGCGCTGGCCTCTGATCCCGACGCCTACGCCAAGATGGTGACCGAGACCAAAGCCGACGATATTTCAATCCTCTGTACCACTTCAGGCACGACCTCAAATCCGAAGCTGGCGATGTGGCGCTCCTCGGCGCTGCTCGGACACGCCACCTCTTATCTGCGCGCCGACCCTAGGGGGCCGGAGGACGAATATCTCGCTGTCCTGCCGCTGCCCTGGGTGATGGAGCAGATGTATTCCGTCGCCTGGAATTTGGTGGCGCGGATGAAGGTGAATTTCGCCGAGGAACAGCACACCGCAATGACGGACCTGCGCGAGATCGGGCCGACCTTCGTGCTGCTGTCCCCTCGGGTTTGGGAAGTTGTCGCCGCCGACATCCGGTCTCGGATCATCGAGGCCAGCCGCTGGAAACGCTCGGTCTATGAATGGGGCGTCGGCGCCGGAATGAAGGCCATCAAACATGGGCGAAGTTCAGCCCTGGCCGAGATGACGCTGTTCCGGGCGCTGCGTGACCGGTTGGGCTTTAATCGCCTGAAATCGGCGGCGACCGGCGGCGCGGCGATGGGGCCGGACACCTTCGCTTTCTTCCAGGCGATGGGCGTGCCACTGAAGCAGCTTTACGGCCAGACCGAAGCGCTTGGCGCCCACACCGTCCACCCGGCGGGTCAGGTCGACAATGAGACCGTCGGCTTCCCGATGCCGGGCTCCACCATCCGCATCAAGAACCCTGACCCGGAGGGGCTCGGCGAGGTGTTGGTGAAACACCCGAATATGATGTCCGGCTATTATAAGAACGAGCAGGAAAGCACCGAAGCCTTCGACGAGGAGGGTTGGTTCCTCACCGGCGACGCCGGGTATCTGACCGATAAGAAGCATCTGGTGGTGATCGACCGGGTCAAGGATCTCGCCGTCACCGGAACCGGTGTGCGGTTCTCGCCGCAGTTCATTGAGAATAAACTGAAATTCTCCGCCTTTATCGCCGAAGCGGTGATCCTGGGCAAGGATCGTCCACATCTGGCGGCGATGATCTGCATCCGCTTTGAGATTGTGTCGAAATGGGCGGAGGAACGGCGCATTCGTTTCACCACCTATTCGGATCTCTCGGCGAGACCGGAGGTGTATGCGCTAATCCGCGAGGAGGTCGACAAGGTCAACGAGACCCTGCCACCAGCCCAGCGGATCAAACTGTTCGTGCTGCTCTATAAGGAGCTGGACGCCGACGACGGCGAACTGACCCGCACCCGCAAGGTCCGGCGCGGGGTGATCGCCGACAAATATGACGAGATCATCGACGCGATTTACTCCGGCGAGGATCATGTCGACATCGACACCGTCATTCACTTCCAGGACGGCTCGAAGCAGCGGGTGGTCACGACCCTGACAGTCTCCGACACCGCCGCCACCAACGAGGGCCCGGGCATGGTGGAGGCGGCGGAATGATGGTCATAACGCGCGCCAAGCCACTGCAACAGTCACTCCCCTTCTCCTGCCCCTTCCCCCGAACCACACAGAGCGACGCATGAACTGGGATCTTCTGCTCCAACTGCTGATCAACGGCGTCATTGTCGGCATGCTCTACGGCGTGGTCGCGATGTGTTTCGTGCTGATCTACAAATCCACCCAGGTGGTGAATTTCGCCCAGGGCGAGTTCGTGGTGCTCGGGGCCTGGGTCTGCCTGTGGATGGTGACGTCGATGGAGCTGCCCTTCGTCCTCGCCTTCCTGTTCTGCCTTGTGTTCATGACCTTCTTCGGGGTGCTGGTGCAGGTGGTGGTGCTCAGGCCGCTGATTGGCGAGCCGGTGATCTCGGTGATCATGGCCACCATCGGCATCTCGATTTTCATGCAGGCGCTGATGAATTGGGTGTTCGGCAACAACGCCGAGCGGTTCCCGCAAATTTTCGAGACCAACGTGGTCTCAATCGGCGGGCTCAATGTGGAGAGCGCCTACCTGCTCAGTCTGGCGTTGTCGCTGATTGTGATGGTGGTGTTCTTCTGGTTCTTCAAGGTCTCCCGCTGGGGGCTGGCGATGCGGGCGACGGCGTTTAACCAACAGATCGCGCAATCGCTCGGCATCTCGGTGCGGCAGGTGTTCGCCATGGCCTGGGCGATCTCGGCGCTGGTGTCGGGCATCGCCGGGGTAGTGCTCGGCTTGGTGAACGCCGTCTCCAACAGCCTCGCGATCATCGGCGTGAAGGTGTTCCCGGCGGTGATCGTCGGCGGGCTCGACTCGATTGTCGGCGCCATCATCGGCGGTGTGATCATCGGCGTGCTGGAGAACGTCGCCGAATTCGTCGACGGCCAATATCTCCAAATCGGAAATATGTATACGGTGGCGCCGTTCTATGTGTTGATTGTAATCTTGATGATCAAACCTTACGGCCTGTTCGGCACCAAGGACATTGAGCGGATATGAGCGTCCCTTACCCCCGCCCGGCTGGCGATTTCCGCGTCAGCTACCGCCACGATACATCGTTCTTCCGCACCAGCGCGGCGCAGCGCACAGCGTTTATCGCCATCGGCTTTCTGATTCTTCTGCCGCTAACCTCCGAGGCCGAATGGCTGCCCGACGCCCTGCGGGCCAGCGATTATCTGATCAGCCAGTTGATCGTCATCGGCTGTTTCGGCATCGCCGCCATCGGCCTGAACGTCCTGGTCGGCAACACCGGACAGATCTCGCTGGGCCATAGCGCCTTCTTCGGCTTCGGCGCGTTCGCCTCGGCCTATCTCTCCAGCACCCAAGGGCTGCCGGTGTTGCTGGCGATCCCCTGCGCCGCGTTGATGACGACGGCGGTCGGGATGATCTTCGGCCTGCCAGCGGCGCGGCTGAAGGGGCTTTATCTGGCGATCGCCACCCTGGCCTCGCAATATATCCTCGAAGACTTCTTCGCCCGCGCCGAGTGGTTCACCGGCGGCGTCTATGGCAGCATCGCCGAGCGCCCGACCGTGGCGATCCCCGGCCTGTTCGAGCTGCCGCTCGACACCGATCAGACCTATTTCTATGTGGTGCTGTTCTGGGTGGTGGTCTCAGCGGTGGCGGTCACCAACCTGCTGCGCAGCCGCGACGGCCGCGCCTTTGTCGCGGTGCGGGACCATTACCTCTCCGCCGAGATCATGGGCATCAACCTGACCAAATACCGGATCTTGTCCTTCGGCGTCTCCAGCTTCTTCGCCGGGCTCGGCGGCGCGCTGTTCGGGCATTATCTGCAATATGTGTCGGTCGAGGGCTTCACCATCCTGCTGTCGATCCAGTTCCTGGCGATGATCATCATCGGCGGCCTGGGCTCAGTGGCGGGCTCGCTGCTCGGCGCGGCGTTCATTCTGCTGCTGCCGCAAGCGATGGAGGTCCTCGCAGGCGGCGCCGCCGACGTGTTCCCCGCGATGGAGCGCGGCGTGGCCTACATCAAAGAAATGTCGGTCGGCGCGGCGATCATCCTATTTCTCGTGTTCGAGCCTGAAGGCTTGATCCACCGCTGGCGCCTGATCCGGGCCAGCTTCAAACTGTACCCGTTCTCGCATTAAGCGGGCGCGGCGAATGCCCCCGCACGCCTCAGGCCCTCACTGGCCGGAGACGATGCGAGGCGAATACTAGGGAGACGCCACAATGAAACAGACTCTCGCCGCCGTCGCGGCGCTTTCACTCGGCCTTGGGGCCAGCGCCGCCTCAGCGCAGGACAGCGTATTTGTCGGCCAGCTGGTCGACCTGACCGGACCGACCTCTTTTGTCGGCTCGCATTACGGCCCCGGCGTGTCTGACGCCCTGAACTACATCAACGCCAATGGCGGCGTTGACGGCACCACCATCGAGTTCGAGAGCGTCGATTACGCCTATAAAGTGCCGGAGGCGATCGCGACCTATAAGCGCTGGGGTTCGCGCGACATCGTGGCGATGCAGGGCTGGGGCACCGGCGATACCGAGGCGCTGATCTCCTTTGTCGCCAAGGACAAGGTGCCGGTGTGGTCGGCGTCCTACTCCGCCCACCTCACCGACCCGACCGGCAAAAACCCCAAAACCAAGAAGCCGGCGCCCTATAACTTCTTCTACGGCCCGTCTTACTCCGACGCCTGCCGCGCTCTGGCGCAGTGGGCGATGGAAGACGCCAAGGCGAACGGCGTTGAGACCCCGACCTTCCTTCACACCGGCGACAATCACCCCTACCCGAACGCCCCGAAAGAGGCCTGCGCCGAATACGCCGCTGAACTGGGCTTCACCGTCGCCGCGCCGGTCGTCGTGCCGCTGAAGCCGGGCGACTTCAAGGCCCAGTGCCTGACCATCAAGGAATCCGGCGCTCAGTATGTTTATATGGGCAATCTCGGCGGCTCAGTGGTGTCGATGCTGAAGAGCTGCGACACCGTCGGCGTCGAAGCCACCTATATGGGCAACCCCTGGGCGGGCGATTACCTGACCATCGAGGCCGCCGAAGCCAAAAACCTGATCTTCCCCTCCGCCACCCCATTCTTCGGTCAGGACGTGCCGGGCATGGCGCTGGTGGAGAAGATCATCGAAGCCGGTCAGGGCATGGGCGACAAGAAGGTCACCCACCACTACATCCGCGGCATCTGCACCGCCTATTACATGAAAGAGGCGATGGAGTGGGCCAAGGCCAATGGCGGCCTGACCGGCGAGAACATCCGCAACGGCATGTACGCCAAGCAGGATTGGGTGCCCGCCGGGCTTGAGGGCGTCTGCTTGCCGTCGACCTGGACCAATGAGGACCATCGCGGCCTGATGACCGTCGCCATTAACCGTGGCTCGGTGACAGACGACGGCGTGGTGATCGAGCGGATCGCGGAGACCACCCTGCCCCGCCGTGACGACTGGATCGGCTACTAGGCCCTCCTCTCACCCGAACTTGGCTCAAGCGCTGGGGAAGCGCTTGAGCCGCCTTGGCCCCGTGTCAACAGCGGTCAGGCCAAGACGCCGAACAAGAGGCTGTCATGTCAGATCTGAACTCGCTTTTGCGCCCGGGCGCGCTCGGCCCGATCCCGCGCGACGCCTCCGGGGGCGCGCACGGGAGCGGCGCGGCGCAAACGGCCGGAGACGACGTGATCCTGTCGGTGAACAACATCGAGGTGGTGTTCAACGATGTGATCCTGGTGCTGCGCGGCATGTCGCTGACCGCCAAACGCGGGAAAATCACCACCCTGCTCGGCGCCAACGGGGCGGGCAAATCCACCACCCTGAAGGCGATCGCCGGGCTGCTCCAGGTCGAGGACGGCGAAGTCCCCCGGGGCGAAGTGCTGTATGACGGCGCCGACGTCACCCATATGCCGCCAGATGAGAAAGTCCGGCGCGGGATCTTCCTGGTGATGGAAGGGCGCGGCGTCATTCAAGATATGACGGTGATCGAGAACCTGCGCCTTGGGGCCTTCACCCGGCCCAAAGCGAATATCGCCGATGAAATTGAGCAGGTGTTCAGCTATTTCCCGCGCTTAAAGGAACGGCGTGGCTTGGCGGGTTATCTGTCTGGCGGTGAACAGCAGATGCTGGCCATCGGCCGGGCGCTGATGGCGCGGCCAAAGCTGATCCTGATGGATGAGCCGTCCATGGGCCTGTCGCCGCTGCTGGTGAAGGAGGTGTTCGGCATCATCCGTCGCCTCAACCAGGAGCTGGGAATTTCCATTCTGCTGGTGGAGCAAAACGCCAATATGGCGTTGAAAGCCGCCGATTACGGCTATGTGATGGAAAATGGTAAAATCGTTCTCGACGGCCCGGCGGCGTCGCTGGCCGAGAATGAGGACGTCAAGGAGTTCTATCTCGGCGGCGGCGAGCGGCAGAGCTTCAAATCAGTCAAGAGCTTCAAGCGCCGCAAACGCTGGTTGTAGTTGATAAAGCAGGGAGAGCGCCGATGACCCCGTTCGACACCTTGGAGACCCGGTCGGAAGAGGTGCGCGAGGCGGCGTTGTTCGACCTGCTGCGGGCGCAGATCGAACAAGCCAAGACCGGCGCCGCCTATTGGGCCAAGACCCTGGCGGGGATTGACCCGGAAACCGTCACCGACCGCTCTGCACTGGCCCGCTTGCCGCTTCTGCGCAAAAGCGATCTTGCCAGCATGCAAGAGAGCGCGCCCCCCTTCGCGGGGATGACGGCGGGCGACATAGGCGCCTTCCCCCACCTGTTTCTCTCCCCTGGTCCAATCGCCGAGCCGGAGCCACGCGCGCCTCGGGACGGACGCACCCATTGGCGGATGGAGCGTGCGCTCCACGCCGCTGGGTTCCGAGCAGGCGACCGCGCCGCGAACTGCTTCAGCTACCACCTCACCCCTGCGGGCTTCATGTTCGACCGCGCCCTGGCGGAGCTCAGCTGCGCTGTGTTCCCCGGCGGCGTCGGCGCCAGCGAAACCCAAGCGCAAGCGATGCGGCGGTTCAACCTGAACGGCTATGTCGGCACCCCAGATTTCCTGGAGGTGATTCTCGACAAAGCCGACGAGGTCGGCGCGCCCGTGACCTCAATGGAGAAGGCGCTGGTCACCGCCGGGCCGCTGTTCCCGGCGCTGCGCGAACGCTACCAAGCGCGCGGCGTGCGGGTTCGGCAATGCTATGGCACCGCTGAGCTGGGGCTTGTGGCCTATGAAACCGACGACATCACCCAGGGGATGGCGCTGGACGAGGAATGCGTAGTTGAGATCGTCCGCCCCGGCACCGGCGAACCTGTCGCGGCAGGCGAAGTCGGAGAAGTGATCGTGACCACCTTCTCCGCCGGATACCCGCTGATCCGCTTCGCCACCGGCGATCTATCGGCCCTTGGCGCCGCAGTCGTTGATGAGGCTGGCCGCACCGCGCCACGTCTCAAGGGCTGGATGGGACGCGCTGATCAGAGCGCCAAAGTGCGCGGCATGTTCATCCATCCGTCGCAAGTAGCGGCGGCGATCAAAGGCTTTCCAGAGATCGCGAAGGCCCGGCTGGAGATTACCGAAACCGAGGGCCGCGACGCCATGCGCCTGCTCTGTGAAACCCCGGCCACCCCCGATCCAGCCCTGCTGGAGCGAGTGGCCGAAGCCGTGCGCACGGCCTGCAATCTGCGGGCGGAAGTCGGCTTCGTCGCCCCCGGTGCGCTGCCGAATGACGGCAAAGTAATCGACGACCGCCGGGCGCCGGCAGCCTGACCAAGAGCCCGCTATGACGACTAGACGCTGCATCATTCTGACAACCCTGATCGCCCTGCTCGCCGCAGGCCTTCACCCCATCATATCTCATGCCGACGACGAAGCGGCGGCCTGGGTCGCCCTGCGCGCAGGCGGCGTCGCCATGATCCGCCACGCCCGCGCCCCCGGAACCGGCGACCCCGCCAGATTCCGCCTCGATGATTGCGCCACCCAGCGCAACCTCTCCGCTGAGGGCCGGGCGCAAGCGGAGAGCTTTGGCCAGCAGATCCATGTCCAGGGTGTCACTGTAAGCCGGGTGCTGCACTCGCGCTGGTGCCGGGCGCGGGACACGGCTGTACTGGCGTTCCCGAAACTGTCCGAGCAAGGCTTGGTGACGCCTGAACCAGCGCTGGACTCCTTTTTCGGGGATCTGAGCCGTGAGGTTGAGCAAACCGACGCCGCCCGCGACATCATCGCCTCCTGGGCTGGTCCCGGCGCATTGATCCTCTCAACCCACCAAGTCAACATCACCGCCATCACCGGCATGGGGGTGCGCGAAGGCGAGGCCATGGTGTTTCAACCCACCGCCAACGGCATTGAGTTCGTCGGCTCGATCCAGTTTTAACCCCTCTCAAGGCGAGGCTGAAGCATGACCTCCATCGCATCTGATCCGATCGTCATCGTCGGCGCCGCCCGCACCCCCATGGGCGGCTTTCAGGGCGAATTGTCGGCGGTCACCGCCGCCGAACTGGGCGGCGCCGCGATCTCAGCCGCAATGGCGCGTGCGGGCGTCGCAGCGGAGGAGGTCGACGAGGCGCTGATGGGCTGCGTGCTCCCCGCCGGGCAGGGCCAAGCCCCTGCGCGTCAGGCTGGGTTCGCCGCCGGGCTGCCTGAGGGCGCGCCCTGCTCCACCGTCAACAAGATGTGCGGCTCTGGCATGAAGACGGTGATGATGGCCGCCGATCAACTCCGCGCCGGAGAAGGCCGCGTCGTCGTCGCGGGCGGGATGGAGAGCATGTCGAATGCGCCCTATCTGCTGCCCAAAATGCGCGGCGGGGCGCGGCTCGGCCACGCCGGTGCGGTGGATCATATGTTCCTCGACGGCCTGGAGGACGCCTATGACAAGGGCCGCCTGATGGGAACCTTCGCCGAGGATTGCGCCGAGGCCTATCAATTCACCCGCCAGGAGCAAGACGCCTATGCCCTGCGTTCGCTCGAATTGGCGCTGGCGGCGCAAAGCTCCGGCGCGGCGGAGGCCGAGATCGCTCCGGTCACGGTGAAGAACCGCAAGGGCGAAACCGTGGTGCAAGCGGACGAACAGCCCCGCAACGCCCGCCCGGAGAAGATCCCCACCCTGAAACCGGCGTTCCGCGACGGCGGCACCGTCACCCCCGCCAACAGCTCCTCGATCTCCGACGGCGCGGCGGCGCTGGTGTTGATGCGCGAGAGCGAGGCCAAAGCTGCGGGCCGCCCGATCCGCGCTTATCTGCGCTCTCAGGCCAGCCACGCCCAAGCCCCCGGCCTGTTCACCACAGCGCCGATCCCCGCCGCCCGCAAGGCGTTGGAGCGCGCTGGGTGGCGCGTGGAGGATATCGATCTGTGGGAGGTGAACGAAGCTTTCGCCGTGGTGCCGATGGCGTTTGAGCGCGAGACTGGCATTGACCGCGACAAGCTCAACACCCGGGGCGGGGCTTGCGCCCTCGGCCACCCGATCGGGGCCAGCGGCGCGCGTATCCTGGTCACCTTGCTGCATGCGCTGGAAGCCGCAGATCTCAAACGAGGTATGGCCGCGATCTGCATTGGGGGCGGCGAAGGAACTGCTGTCGCAATAGAACGGCCTTAACGCGCCCCCAAGAAAGAATTTACATGTTCAACGCCACGATGAATTTTGGCCTCGGTGAGGAAATCGACGCCCTGCGCGACATGCTGCAACGCTTCGCGGCGGATGAAATCGCGCCGATCGCCGCCGAGATCGACCGCACCGACGAGCCGCCCTATCAGCTCTGGCCGAAAATGGGCGCGCTCGGGCTGCTTGGCGTCACCGCCGATCCGGAGTTCGGCGGCTCCGGCATGGGCTATATCGCCCATTGCGTTGCGGTCGAGGAAATCGCCCGCGCCTCGGCGTCGGTGTCGCTGTCCTACGGCGCGCACTCCAACCTGTGCGTGAACCAGATTAACCGCAACGGCTCGCCCCCGCAGAAAGAGAAATACCTGCCGAAGCTCTGCTCCGGCGAGCATGTCGGCGCGCTGGCGATGTCCGAGCCTGGGGCCGGGTCGGATGTAGTCTCGATGAAGCTGCACGCCGAAAAGCGCAACGACCGCTACATCCTGAATGGCACGAAGATGTGGATCACCAACGGCCCGGACGCCGACACGCTGATCGTCTACGCCAAGACCGACCCGGATGCAGGCTCCAAGGGCATCACCGCCTTTCTGATCGAGAAGCAGATGACCGGCTTCACGACAGCGCAAAAGCTCGACAAGCTCGGCATGCGCGGCTCCGCCACCGGCGAGTTGGTGTTCGAGGATGTCGAGGTGCCGTTTGAGAATGTGCTCGGCGAAGAGGGGCGCGGTGTGGCCGTTTTGATGAGCGGTCTGGATTATGAGCGGGTGGTTTTGTCGGGC
>JAHQVS010000152.1 GCA_019634215.1 Paracoccaceae bacterium
CGCGCCAGTGGCTTGAAGGATAATCAGGCCAAGAACATCCCTGGTAAGGAGCTGACGGCCCGGCTGCGAAAGCCCCCTGTGCAGCAGCTGACCCCGCTGGAAGCCGCCAAGAGCGGCGCCGGTCGGCGCAGCTCGCGCTTGCGGCGGCAAGTGGTCGATCTCGCAGGCGAGCAGGCTCCTTTACCGCTAGAGGGCGGTAGCGGCGCGAGTCTCAGCACCCCGGACTCCGAGGGCGCTGAAGACGCGGCTAAGCCGGTTCGGGGCAACGCCTCGGCATAAAGTCGGCGACTACGCGGGTCTCTGATCGGTTGAGGGTGCGCTTTATTATGATTTGTCCCTCACAAAACCCCATAATCCGCCACCGCTTCTCGCAGTGACAGCGGCAGCGCGGCGTCTTTCTCTAAGCTGCGGTGGGAAAGGTCGGCGGGAGCGTCTTTCGGGGCCAGATAGCGCCACCCTTGGAACGGTCTCCGGGGGCAGGGTTCGGTCAACACCACGTCAGGCGACAGCACCAAATCATGCCGGCTCACCCCGTCTTCGCCGGTCACTGGCTCGATCGCGACCAACGCTTGGCGCGCCCGGATCACACCCCGAAACACCCAATAGAGCGATCCGCCCGCCAACAGCTCATCGGCGCGGCGTGGGAACATTCGGGTGGTGTGGCGCGGACGCGGGTCGAGGCCGCGCCGGGAGCGCTCCACGGCGCGGGCGGTTTGCCAAGTGGTTAGGTCCTCGACTTCCTCGGCCCCAACGCACAGTTTCACCAAATGCAGTTTGGGCGCGGTGGCGGTGGTGTTCTCAGCCTTTTTGATCTGCTGCGCCATTGCTCTTCTTTCGCCTCTCGCGCGGCGTCGAGTTCGCGGACCGGTCGCCCGCCTCGTTTTCGCGCTGTTTTTTCGTCATGTCTGTATATGGAAACCTAGAGCCTGACCGGTGGAGTCGCGCAAGGGGCGGCGCCGTGGATACGGGTGATCGCATGGCGAGGGAGGTGTTATGACGCCAGGCTTTTTGGTCAGCGCGCTGGTCGGATGGGCGACGGCGCTGTTGGTTGCATTGGCGATGCCGAGTCGCCGTGGCGGTTGGGCATGGACCATGATCGCCGGTTTGATCGGCGGCGGATTGAGCGGCTTTGCGCTCCATGAACTTGGCGCTGGCGAATTGGGCGGTGCGCCGACGATGTACGCTCCCGCGGATTCGCGGGGGATGTGGACCTATGGCGTTGGTGGGCTGATTGGCGGCGTGTCGATCATGGTGTTGATGTTGATTTCGCGCGCGATCTTTTATGCGCCTAAGCCAACCAAGGCTGGAGGCTTCTCTGAATTGGTGGCGAGCCTCGGCGCGACGGCGGGTGGGGCAGTCTCTGACGGGGCCGCGAGAGATTCGGCGCTCGCCTCCTCAAAATCCCAGCCACCCAACCCTGCGAAACCGAATGCGCCGTCGCTTTCTAACGCTACACAAAAGCCAGCGATTTCAACCTCACCTGACACGGCAATTCGTAAGACGCTGTCGAGAATGGGCCCCTAAGGTTTGGCGCCCGTCCCTTGTCCACTGCGCGCCGCCAGCCGCCAGGCCAGCGGGGTGAGGTAGATGGGGTATTGGCACATGGCGACAAACAGCGAGAAGGCCGGATCAGACGGCAGCGCCGCCAAATACAACGATACGTTGCGATTGCCGGCCAGCACGCCCACGGCGCCGGCCTGCGCGGACGTCAATCGCGCCTGGGCCAGCCTCGCAGCGACAAGCTGAGTGCCGAAATTTGCGGCCAACGCCAATGCGAGCACCCCAACGGCGACCCAAGGGCGCGCCCAGACCTGCGCGCCGGCGCCCTCGAACAGCGGCAGTAGAAACAACAGCATCGTCAGGGTTGCGACCCCGTTGAGCATCTCCCCCTGATTGTCAATCCAGCTCGGCGTTAACACACGCCGCGCGATCAACGCCGCTGCCGCCCCAAGGCCGATCAACAGAGCCAGTCGGCCCATCAATGACAGAGCGTCAATCGGGACGGCGTCGCCCAACAACGCCGTCACGACAAGTGGGCCGAGCAGCGGCGCTAACAGCGCGGACAACACCGTTATCTGCAGCCCCAGCTCGGCGCTAAAGCCCAGTAGGAGGCAATAGGACGCCGCTGATCCGATTGCGGGCGCCGCCGCCCAATATACCAGCGCTGAGATAGCCGTCCCTGGCGCGCCCATCGCAGTGGCCGCCGCCCAAAACGCCGCTGGTGTCGCAACCATCATAGCGGCTGAGATCATCAGGTTGCGCAGCGCTGTTCGGGGCCTGAGCGCGTCCCGCAACGTCGCCAACGGGTCGATCCGCATAATGGCGAGCGCATACAGCCCCGCCAACATCACTGGCAGCGCCGGGCGCATCAGCGCCGACAGCGGCCCAGCGAACAGAGCGGCGATTGCGCCCAGCGCCAGGAGCCATTGCGCATTGCGGCCAATCGCCGTGAGCGCATTGATCACGCGTGATCCGCCTCAGGCGCTAGCGCCAACACGTCCCAGAGCGGCGTGAGGCTGTCCGCGCTCCACAAACCATCCACCAGATCAACCACTCGCGCCGCCATCTCCGGCCCCCAGACCGGTGTTGCCAGGGTGTGGAATTTCTCTCGCACCACGGGCTGTGGCAGCGGATTCTCCGGATCGCCTTGCGCCTCGACCAGACCCGAGGAGGCGACCACGCGCCCGTCCGCCATGCGAAGAGTGGCCCGAGCGAAGCGTCGCTCTGGAAATGCGGCGTTGCAGTGTGCGTCTTCGATCAGCTCTATCTTAGCGCTGAGCGCGCGAATGTCCGGATCGGCCAGTGCGGCATCCGATACTTCCTCCGCCCCAATCCGCCCACGTACCAACGCCGCCGCAACCGGAAATGGCAGAGAGTATTGCGCCTGCTCGCTGGTGTCGGGATGGGCGACGTGCAGCCGTATCGCCTCATGGAAGCTGGTGATCTCGATTGATGTGATTTTCCGCCAATCGAGCCCATGGGCGCGTTGCAGCGCCAACACCGCTTCCACCGCTGGTTGCGACCAACGGCACACTGGGTAGAGCTTGACGTATTGTTCTTTCATCAACCAACGCGCTCCGAGATCCGCCCAGAACGTCGCCGCCTCCGGCCCCTCAAACGTCACAGCCGGAGCGCCGGTGAAGCCGTCGCGGGCGAGGTAGGCCGCCGAGACGCCCGCCATCGCGCCCCAGCCGGAGCCATCCTTCACCATGGTCGGATGATCGATGCAGCGCATCATTTGGCTGCGTGGTCCGTGATACTCCGCGATCCCTAAGGCCTCGCGCGTCGCCGCTGTTGACAAACCGAGCAACCGCGCCCCCAGCCCGGCGCAGGTGGGCGCGATCCAGGCGCCTGAGGTGTGATAGTCAGACGCTGTCGCATGCAGCGCCGCCCCAGCGCGCGAGCCGATCTCATACCCAAGTATGACCGAAGTTAAAAATTGGCGCGGATCGTCCAGCCCTTCCGCTTGCATGATCGCTGCTATCGCCGGAAACACCCCGCAGCCGACATGGCCCTTGGCCGGCTTATAGCCGTCATGGGCGTCGAGCGCGTCGATGGTCATACCATTGGCCAACGCCGCCCCTACCGGGCTGACCGCCCGCCCGTCCAGCCATACCTTCGCAGGATGGCCTGATCCGGCGGCGTGACCAAACTGCGCCGCCGCATGGTTTCGGATGATCCGTGACAAAGGAGTGCGTGACCCGCCTGCCGCCACGCCGATCAGGTCCAACAACAGCCGCTGGGCCTCCAGTCGGACATCCTCAGGCAGGTCCTGCGGTTGTGTCTCCAGCAGAAAGGCGGCGGCTGGGTTGGTCATGCGGATAGCGTATTACGTTTGTAAAAGCTTGCGAAAGCGTCGATGGCTCGATCCAGCTTGGCGTCGTTAATATCGCGATGCAGCACCAAACGGATGCTGCCCTCACCGCCGCCCAACCGCAGGCCCCGCCCATTCAGATGCGCGCGCAGCGGGGCGTGGTCGGCGGTTTTGGGGGTAATGAACACCATATTTGTCGCTTGGGCCACGGGCGCGTCCCAGGCTTGGCCATACTCACGTAGCGCGGTGGCCAGGATTTCGGCGCGGCGATGATCCTCGGCCAAGCCGGCGACATTCTGCTCCAACGCTTGCAATCCCGCCGCCGCCAACACCCCGGCCTGCCGCAAACCACCGCCAAGCATCTTGCGCCACCGCCGCGCTCTGGCAATCGCGTCGGCCGGTCCAACCAGCACGGACCCCGCTGGCGACCCCAGCCCTTTCGAGAGACAAATTGACACCGTGTCAAATAACTCAGCCAGCGCTGCAGGTTCGATCTTTAGCGCTGTAACAGCGTTAAAGAACCGCGCTCCATCGAGATGAACCATCAATCCGGCCTCCCTCCCCGCAGTGACAGCCGCCTGAATCCGCTCCAGCGGTATCGCCTTGCCGTAATGGGTGTTCTCCAGGCTGAGCAACCTTGAGATCGGGTGATGAGAATCATCTGGCTTCACCGCCGTGCGGATCTTGTCCGGGTCCAGCCCCCCATCCGCCTCCGGCGGGATCGGGTGCAGCGCAATCCCGCCCAATACCGACGCCCCTGCCGCCTCATAGGTGAAGGTATGGTACCCAAAACCGGTGATCACCTCCTCGCCGCGTCCGCAATGCGCCAGCATGGCGACGAGATTGCTCTGGGTGCCGCTGCTGACGAACAGCGCCGCCTCTTTGTCAAACTTCGCCGCCGCCGCCGCCTCCAAGCGGTTCACAGTCGGGTCGTCGCCGTACACGTCGTCCCCCACCTCCGCTGAGGCCATCGCCGCCCGCATCGCCGCGTCCGGCTTGGTGACGGTGTCGCTGCGCAAATCGACCACATCCGCCTCCGAGGCTGTGTTTACGGGGGCGAGGCGGGGGGCGTATTGGCTCGAACTCAAGGGGGCCTCCTGGAGAGTGGTGCGTTTTGAACCTATTCCCTGACCGGCGGATAGGCGAGGGCCACGACGATATGCATCCGAGCGGAAGCCACGCGGGTTGATACGAGCTAGCGCCGGTTTCCAAACTAGAGAAGCCCAATTCACATGAGAACGTCTGAGTCCGAGCGGATCGCCTCGACGAAGAAGTCCACGAGTGGGGCGATGTGCTGCTCGCTGCGGAATTCAGCATGGGTCGCAACCCAAAACTTGTTGGTTGGGCCGTCGGGAAATTGAGGCGCTTGTTGAAGACCGGCGAACTTGCGGCCGACAAATGTTGGGAGCATCACCAACCCAAGGCCAATTTTGGCCAGATGCGCCAACACTAAAAAGCTGTCAGCGGTGATCGTAACGCAATCGCCGACGGCAATCGTCTGCCAAGCGCCTGCCGTTGATCGGGCAAAATTCTGTGTCACTCCAAGCCATTGGTGATCTTCGGGGCGGTCGCTTGGATGAGCCGCGAGATAGTCAGGGGCGCCAAAAACCTGCATCGCCAAGTCGCAAGCATATTGACCACTGAGCTCCGGCGGCAACCGATGCGCCGGGCGCAAAATAATCTCTGCGGCGGGGCGCTTCATATCGATCAGGTCGTTCGAGACGGCGACTTCGATGCGCGCCTTCGGATGCGCCTCGCTGAGGGAGTGTAGATATTTCGGAAGCAGCAGGCTTGCGATTGCGTCGGTCGTCCCGAGGCGAAACGACCCCACCACGCCCTTCCCGGACACGGCAAGGTTGCGTCCTATCCGGTCCGCCGCGCGTTCCATCGATTTCAGCGACACGAGCAGGTCGCGCCCTTCCGGCCGGAGCCGGTACCCATCTTGTGCGCGGTCGAAGAGTGCGACCCCGTTGCGCGCCTCCAAGAGAGCAATGCGCCGCAACACAGTCGCGTGATTCACACCAAGCGCCCGCGCCGCCGCCGATAGCGACCCATGCTCGGCCACCGCATGTATGAACTGTAGGTCATCCCAACGTATCCTGTGCATAGGCGCACAATCCATTGGCTAATAATCGATAATTCACAGCGATATCATCGAATGCCATCGTTGTGCGTAAGAAATATTCACAGCAAGGAAGTGCGCAGATGCAATACTGGATCAGGTTGATCGTCGCTGCGATTGCCGCAACCGCTGCAAGCCTCAGCATATCTTATGCGGATGAGAAGCTCGAAGCTGCGATCAAGGCGCGAAAATCCTTGATGACGCTCTACTCCCACAATCTCGGGCAGCTTGCGGCTATGGCCAAGGGCGAGATCGACTACGACCCCGAAGCAGCGAAGACCGCCGCCGAAAACGTCAGAATTCTCGCGGCCATGAAGCTGAGCACAGCATGGCCGATGGGGTCCGACAGCACCGCACTTCCAGGCAAGACGCGCGCCAAACTTGAAGCTTGGACGACATACCCGGCAAGCGCGGAGCTGCATAAGAAGCTGATCACCGCCGCCACCGAAATGGCTGAAGTCGCGGATGCTGGACTTGACGGCGTTCAGTCGAACATCGGCAAGGTCGGCGGAGCCTGCAAAGCGTGTCACGACGATTTTCGTGAGAAACAGTGACGCGGGTTCTCTGACTGCGGCAAGATGGCGGCGCCACTCCCGCTTTTCCGTGAGGCGTGGCGCAGCCCTCTGTGGTTGCTGTGACATCGGCGAGGAAGAGGAAGCCCCAGGCAATGACGTATCGACGGTCGAACACTTGCTTTGGGGCCGTGTTAGCGGCCGCCGCCTTTTCGGGCGGCGTTGCGGTTGCTGAAATCACGTCCATACCACAGCGGGCGCTTCCGCCGCCCCAAACCACCTCGGGCGTCCCTCACGTCCAGCTTGGCGTCGAAACCGTGCCCGCAGTCGACGCAGAGCTGTTGCGGCGCGTGTCGGCATTGCCAGGTGTGGATATCCGGCCAACCGTCGTCTCGCTGCCTGGCGCAAAGGGCTTTTGGTTAAGCGAGGACCTTGCTTTAGAGCACCCGGAAGTGATTGCCGGCGGGCGTGAGTTTGCTCATGTCCACCCGGATGGCAGCTTACACGCCTCCCTCCCCCCGGAACGCGCCCTTGAGGCGGTAGAAGCGGGATGGGCTGTTCGGCACCCATGGGCTGAGAAGCGCCCGGGGTGGGAAGGGTTCGTCATGCTCTATACGCCGCAATCCATGGAAGAACTTGCGGTGACGTTCCAACTGATTGTTGATGGGTATAACTTTGTCACCGGAAAGAACCTGAGGGCGGAAGACTACTAAAGCGCCCCTGGGCTACTTGGTGAAATCCGGATTGGATGGACATCCGGGACCTACTCGGTGATCTGCGAGTACGCCAGCGCCGCAACGATATGCACCCTATGGGTTTCCCCGCCATTCAGCGCCGTGTGGTAACCGCGTGTATCTGTGAAATACACCGACCCGTCCGCTGGTAGATGGGTTACATGATGGTTCACCACGAACAGCGAGCCGGGGTTGGTGGTGATCGGAACATGCAGCCGCGGCTCTGGATCACGATGCCAGGAATTGCAGTTGTAAAGCCCCTTTGACAGCACCCGCATCCGCCCGATCGGGAATCGTTGGGACAGCTCGCGCCAGACCTCCTCGAAATAGGTTTCGGAGAATTTGGGATTGAATGCGCTAAACTGCGCCTCTTCGACCAGTTCCTCACGCGGCTCTTCAACATAACGCTCATCAGCGCGCAACCAGTAGCGACCCGACAGGTCATTGTCCGTCCATTCAGTCTGGTCGGGGCGCTGGGTCAGCGGCAGCGCGGCGAAGCCCTGTTCTTGCATCCCGCCCTGAAAGCTCTCCCGCGCAAGGCATTCCTCCAACGCGGCGCGGAGCTTGTTGATGTCGAATCGCAAGCCAAGGCGTTGGATGCCGGGGCCAGGAACGAAACTGGCGACGGATTCGATCTCAGGCGCCGCCGCCATCCAGGTGTTGACGGTTTCGACGTCCGCATCTGTGATGGCTGGCGTGAAGGGCTGGGCGTGGGACATGATCTGCCTTTCTCAGTGATGTGCTCGGTCTTGGTGCTCTGAGGTGGGAGCCGTTCCATCCTTTAGTAGGAGGGGAGGCGGTGGGCTTGGCTGCGTCCATCGTTTGCGGGACTCTTTCGGATGCGGTTTGAAGCCTCACTCCGAAAGCGCCGCCTTTGGTGCCAGTGATGCCAGCCAGTCCGACACCGCTGAAATACGGGCCAAGCCGCGCAAATCCTGGTGGACAAGAAGCCAA
>JAHQVS010000153.1 GCA_019634215.1 Paracoccaceae bacterium
GCACCACCAGCATGCGAGGGGTGCGCCACCGGCGAAGCTGGTCAGGAGACTTGCCGCGCACCCGGTCCTGGGTGTGCTGAAAAAAGAACTCCAGCGCCTCACTAATGGGGAAAGCTGGCGCAGCGTCGCCCGCGAGCAGCGCCTCGACGCTGGCCGCGTCGCCAGACAGCCCCTTGGTGTGAAGGTAGGTCACCCGCGCCATGATCTCAGAGACGTCGCCAGCGGCCAATTCAGCCGCGCTGCGATAGGCGAACCCCGCCCCGCGGGCGATGCGCTCCAACTCCAGCGCCCGCCGCGCGGCCTCGGTTTCATCGCCACTCAACAGCGCCTCCCAATAGGCGGTCAATTGCGCGGTGATCTCCACCGCCTTTGCGTTGGCGACCTCTTCGTCATATGTCTGCAGAGCGATATTAACCTCGCGCCGAGGATCGACGGAGCGATACAAATCCGGCACCCGCCGACGGTAATGAAGGCGCCCGGAACGGCGCAACAAAAACGGAGCTAAACCGCGTTTTCCCATGCTTGCAGTTCAAGGAGTGTGTACCTGTTTGTGTACCCAAAAATCGGGCCAAAAGTCGACTTTAGATGTTGAGTGGAGTTATTTATGGCGTCAAAACAATAGCTTAGGCCGTGAAGGCTGGCGGAGTGGAAGGGATTCGAACCCTCGAAACGGTTGCCCGTTTACTCCCTTAGCAGGGGAGCGCCTTCGACCACTCGGCCACCACTCCGCCGACCGATGTAGCGGTTAAAGCCTCGGAAAACAATGGTTTTGTTAGGCGCGGAACTACCCGGCTAACTCCTTGTTTTGCTTCGGTTTGTTCAGAACCCAAAACGAATATGCGAGGACTTGCATCGTATTTTTCAGCGCAACAAACAATCTGAATAATGCGATAGATGGGGCTCGTGGTCTGCCCCCGCTATCTGGCCCGCCTGCTGCCTATCGCCAGCGGCTTTACATTTGACCCCAACGAAAGCTAGGTGAGCCTGCCGATCTATCAAACATCAGTGAGCCTCGACGCCAGTCGGAATTCGATGCTTATCAATGACATCCACGCCTTCTATATTACCTATACGATCAACTGAAATGGAAGGCTTTAATTGTCGAAGGGCAAGGCACCACGAAATAGAGGCTAATATGCTCAAATATTATCACAATGATCCCACTTTCATCCAATAACCTATATTCATCGCTTCAAATAGAGCACAGTTGCTCTATGGACACTTGGACAGCTCCTCATTTCAACCGACGACGACTGGGCAGACTTCTCTGGGGTCGAGGAGCCTCAATCACGAGTATAAGCGTTTTACCGACCCCTCTCCTGAACTCGCCCTCGCAACGCTCGCCATGAATGTTCGCAGTTCACTCGTTCTAGCGTCAGCAGCCGCGTATGGGTCAGCGATCCTGTCACTCGGCGCGATGTTAGTCGTTTCGCGGCTGTTGACACCAGCTGAATTTGGATTGTACGCGATCGCATTGGCGGCCGCTAATTTGCTAAATGTTTTACGCGACGGTGGGGTCGGCGCATACATCATCCAGCACAAGCAGGCCAACATGCCTGTACTGCGCGCCGCTTTTACAGCAACGAGCATTTTCAGCTTGCTATGCGCGACCGGCTTGATCCTGATCGCGCCCTGGGCAGGGGTGTTCTACGGTGCGGTGGAAGTGACGCACCTAGTTTGGATCACAGCCTTCAACGCTATACTGACGCCTTTCAGCATTGTCGTCACGGCTGAACTAGAACGAGCAATGCGGTTCAAAGCTGTGCTCTGGCTCCAGTTGCTAACGGCGGCTGCTGGCGCGTTCATTTCAGTAGCTCTCGTTGGAGTGGGCTTTGGCGTATATGGCTTGGCGCTGGGCACAACGGCCGCGAGTGTCGTAAATGTTGGATACTGCTTGTGGGTGGTTGATGGGTACCGGCGATTCCGCCCACAGTTGAAGGGCGTGTGGCCAGTCCTCCGATTCTCCTCCGCAGCAGCGACAGCATTGGCGTTGCGTCAACTTGACCGAGATGCGCTCGCGCTTGTTATTGGACGGGCTATCGGCGCAGCACCGGTCGGTCAAGCAAACCGGGCCGGCGCTTTGCTGAATATTTATGAAAGGCTGACAGCAGGCCTCTACACCGTGATTTTCCCCGCCTTCGCCGATATCCGCCGACGTGGCAACTCGTTGGCGGGCGCCCTAATCCACGGCCTAGCCCTTATCTCGGTGGCGTCGATGCTGGTTTTCAGCTTTCTCGCCATAACGGCCGAGCCCGCACTTGTATTTCTGTTTGGGGAGCAGTGGAGGCCCGCCGCCAGATTGGTGGCTCCCCTAGCTGCCGTGGCCTTGGTCGGGCAAGCGCTGGAGCGAATGGCGACGCCTGCATATCTGGCCCTTGGCAGGATCGATATCCCGATGAAAATCAATGCAGTCTTACTGGTGGTTAAGCTCAGCATCTTGTTGGTCGCCGCTCCATTTGGCCTTGAAACAGCAGTGTGGGCGCTACTGATCTACGCCGTGATCGCATTCAGCCTTGATCTAGTTGTCCTGCCACAGGTAACGGGCCTCAGCCGCACTGCGTTGGTTAGAACCTTGGCGACTTCCGCCTTGATTGCAGCACCGGCCGTGATTGTGGGCCTTGCCGCCGATGGGCTGATGCGATCAGTTCACGCCAGCGCTTTCGTTCATCTGATGGGCGTGGGGGCGCCATATGCAGCGGCTGCTTGGATAAGCCTGCGCATCTTTGATCATCCACTAAGCAAAGAAATCATCGATGCCGTGGCACGTCTGCGCAGGCGTTCAAAGGCTGGGGCGCAGCCTAAGGAAACCCCGTGAACACTCATACGCCTAGCCATACGATTTTTATTTGGGCCTGTCGTCCAGTACCGCCGTCGCACCCCAGGTTCAGCGCCATCTTTGAGCGTCTCAGCAGTGAAGAGCGCCAGGAACTCGCGCGCATACGCCATCACGACAGGCGCGCACATTGGGCTGCATCTCGAGCGCTACGTCGCGTAGAAATCGCACGCCTCTTCGCTGTTGAAGAGAGCACTGTAATATTTGAGGCAGATCCGCTCGGGCGTCCTCTGCTCATCGCGCCAGATCGCGATTGGTCAGTATCTCAGTCCCACACCCCAGATGCCATCGCATTCGCCACCTCCCCATGCCCAAGGGTTGGCGTAGACATTGAACGGTTAGACCGTGCTGACGAAGTCGAAACAGTAATTGAACGCGTTCTGCACCCGGATGAACTGCGCCGGTTGAAGACGCTGGATGGCTTGGCGCGCTCAGCGAGGCTGATCAGCGTCTGGGTACTTAAAGAAGCGATATCAAAATCACTTGGCCTTGGCCTACGCCTTGATTTTACTTCCTTTGCCCTCGAATGGGATCGCAATCAATCTGATGAAATCGCTTTAACTGGCGCGTTGGAAGGGCAACAGATTTGGTGCGGGCTTGCTCGGCCCAGCAAACATCATATCATGGCTATCGCTTGTACTGGAGAACCGGAGGGTCCACCACGTCTGATCTTTCCGCACACTTCTCCCCTCCTGCCTCCACTATCCAACACCTCAGCAGCCTCCACGAACCAAGGACTGGCCATCCCATGAAGCAAACGGAGTTAGGGGTCGATGGCTAACATTCTTTGCATCACCAATGGCCTGTCAGGGCTGTTGTTCGCCAGTTTTGAAGTTGCGCGGCGCCTGGAGGAGACAGGCCATAGCGTCACCTGTGTCGCTCCGGCGGCGGTCAAAAAGATAGTCGAAGACCAAGGGTTTCGCTTTGAAGCACTGCCCGAAAGTTTGCTAGATGCCTTTGAAGCCGAGGACGCCAGCCGCAGTCTGAGTGCGCGCATATTGACTTATCAAAGACGCCGAAGGGCAGCCTTAACTGCCATTCAAGAAAGCCGGGCGGTGAAAGCGCTTCACTCACTCTCCCCCGATCTTGTCTTGGTCGATATTGAGTTGCCAGAAATTGCTTTAGCGGCAAGAAGTCTCAGCATTCCTACAGCATTGCTGGTCACTTGGATGTCGATCTGGCGATCCGCAAACGTCCCTCCCCTTCACCTGCCAGTCCGCCCTGAGCACTCAGGTGAGAGCGGAGTGCAGAAAGCGTGGCGACGCTATCTATTGCGCAAACGTGCCGGAGCTTGGCGTCGGTGCGCGACACAGACTGGCTTTGACCATATCTCTCAACTGCGCCGCTTTTCTAGACAGGTTGGAGTGCCACTCTCAGAGCTAAACTTGAACCAATGGCTCAAACCAGCAACCTTTCATACCACTCCTAGTCTTGTATTAAACGCCTTTTCCTTTGAGTTCCCGCACGTACCACCACCACAAGTCACATACGTCGGCCCAATGATCTACGAGGCGCGGCGAGAGGCAGAGATAGAGCCGGTTGACGTGGCTAGATTGCATGACGTCATGAAGCAGACCCAAGGGAGCGCGAAGCGTCTGATCCTCGGGGCATTTGGCGCGCAATTCACTGCGCGCCGCTCCTTTGTCGAGCGCCTGCTTGCATCGTTCGCGATGCGGCCTGACTGGGAGATGGTGCTGGCGCTTGGTCAGTATGATGGCCCCTCCCCACCCTCAAACGTTCACATCTTCAAATGGCTACCACAGCTACAAGTTCTGGCGGAGGCGGATCTTGCGATTATTCACGGCGGCATCAACACCATTAACGAGTGCATCCGGTTCTGCGTGCCCATGCTGGCGTTTTCCGGCGGGATGACGGATATGGACGGCAACATAGCCCGTCTGCTCCATCACGGCATAGGCGCCGCAGGCAATCCCATAAGCGACACCCCGGAAGAGCTCGTCGAGCGCATAGAAGCCATCCTGCAAGATGCAGAAGTTCGGCAGAACGTCAATCAAATGCATCAAGCGATCGAACGCGAACGCAACGCAGGCACACTCGAACAGCAAGTCGAAAGACTGCTAGCGCGTTCATAACTGCTGAGAGACTAAAGCTCGCTATTCAGCCGCTCGGCCAGAAGACGCGCCCAGGCGTCCAGCACAACAGGGTCACGGCGGAACCCGATGTGAGAACAGTCGAAACGCTCTTCAGAGTAAGGACCACGGGCGAGCGCCGACCAAAGATAGTCTTTACCGTTGGCAGGGTTAGCGTAGGTTCGAAATATCAGCATCGCACCTGGGTAGGGCCGTAGCCGATGTCTTGGATAGGCTTGATCATAAACGGCGGTCTTATAAACATCAGCGACTTTGGGGGGCGGCGGACGATTCAGCCAATATGCAAGGCGGCCACGTGCAACCATTACGCGTTTGAGCAGCAGCACTTCATATGCACGACGTAACGAGGCCAGAGCAAATGTTAACGCTTCCCGGGGCGGACGCTTTCGTACGCTTTCCAGCGTTGTTCTGATCCGGGCGGCTAGCCCTTGCCGTTTCGCGCTTGACGGCGAAACTTCTGTGTCTTCCACTCCAGCAAACAGAGTCGGATCATCCATCGGATCAAGCAAGAAGAGCCTATCAACAGTTTCGCCCTCAGCGATCAGTTGACGACCGATTTCCGTCGCAGCCAGCGCTCCAACGGAATACCCTGCCAAAACATACGGGCCGTGCGGCGCTATTTTCCGTAACCTAGCCAACCAGTCCGTCGACAAGGCGTCGATGGTCGCGCGCGGTGCGATGGGCGTTTCATCCCAGTGGTCTACCAACAATTCAACACGCCAGCGCTGACCGAGAGCTGCTTGAAGGGCTTGTTGGGTCCGCTTGCCGCCATATAGTAAAAAGAATGCCCTCTGTTCCGTTCCGCCGTCCAGTGCGGGAGTTTCACTGGCCGTGCCGCCAACACCGTCCACCGCCTGCGCCAGTCGTTCTATTGTGCGTAATTCGAGCACATCCCCAGGATCAATAGGAACGCCCTCCCGTTTTGCCGCAGCGTAAACCCTTATGCTCTTGAGAGAATCGCCTCCAAGGTCGAAGAAATCATCTGTCACGCCAACCTCTTCGAGATCCAGCACCTTCCGCCAGATCGCAGCAAGCGCTCTCTCAATATCAGTTCGCGGCTCGACAACAGACTTTGCGGAGGATATCGACGTTAGCTGAGCGAGATGCGCCAAAGCGGGGCGATCAACTTTGCCGTTCGGCAACGTTGGCAAACGCTCGAGTGTCCTGATCGCGACGGGACGCATTGGTTCAGTCAAGCTTTCTGACAAGGCGGCGCGAATTGCGGAAGCTTCACCCGCCTCAGCGCCCCGCATCCCGTCGCGCTCAATGAATGCAGTCAAGTGCGCCACAACTCCGGGGGCTTTCTCGACTGGTGTCACCACGCAAACGCGTACCCCAGGCAAATCACAGATCGCCGCTTCGATCTCACCCAGCTCGACACGATGCCCCCGGACTTTCACTTGCCCGTCTGCACGGCCAAGAAAGTCAAGTTGCTCGTCATCGCGCCAGCGGACAAGATCACCAGTGCGATATTCCAGCCCATGGGTGCTCTCCACAAAGCGCTTGGCCGTCTCGTCCTCAAGGCCAAGATATCCTATCGCGACCCCTGGCCCACCGATACGCAATTCACCAACAGCGCCGGGCGGCGCCAAACGCCCGCGATGGTCGACAATCCGAAGGCGGGCGCCTGGGATTGGCCGGCCAATCGGCGCCTCGCCCGAACCATCAAAGGCGCTGATATCCGCAGCGACACACCAGACTGAAGCTTCAGTAGGGCCGTACTCATTCACCAGACGGCAAGACAACGACGCAGCGCGGTGGCGAGAAGGAAGATCTCGAGGGCAAGTTTCTCCAGCCACAATCACGGTTTTGAGGCCAGCACGTCTGATCGCCGGCGCCTCGTCCAGAAGCACACTATACAGCGATGGAAGGCATAAAAGATGAGTGATTTCTCTAGCATGCAAAAGCAACGCTAGACGCTCAACATCCTGCTCAATCCGGCGTTCGGCGACATACAGAGCACCGCCCCCTGATAGTGTCCAGAACAAGCCAACGACTGAGCTATCGAAGGCGAGAGAAGACAATAACAAGAAGGTTGCTGGCTGCTCATTATAAAACAGCCGCCGAGCCTCCGTCGAGTATGCCAAATTCGCGCGAGACACAACAACGCCTTTCGGCGAGCCCGTCGACCCGGACGTGAAGATGACATAGGCAGCCGTATCAGGCGTTGCTGGAACCGGCACAGATAGTGGCTCCAGCGCGCCCAACTCACTGAATGAAATCTCAACAAGTCCAGTAAAATCTTTGCGCGATGATGTATCACTGACGGCGAAGCGTGCGCCGGAGGCCACCGCCGCCCAGCGGCGGCGCGCCAGGGGATAGCTTGGATCCAGTGGAGCGTAAGCGCCGCCTGCGTAGAGAATCCCCACTATCGCCGCAATCGCTTCGACGCCACGAGCCATGTTGACAAGCACGGGTTCGCCCGGGTTCAGCCCGAGTTCAAGCAATCGTGCAGCGAGTCGCCCAGCGTGCACGATGAGGTCATCATAAGTAATGGCGTGTTCTGCATCGATCACCGCAGTCGCCTGCGGGCGCTCCTTCGCTCTTGCGACAATAGCGCTCAGGACGTCTATCGGATCGGCCGGAAGAGTTATGCCACGCCCCAATGCGTCTAACTCAGCAGATACGTCGGTAGCGAGCACATCAAGCGCAATGGCCTGAGCATCCATGTTGTTGGCCACGGCAATCGCGGCGGCATGCAAGCCTTCAATTAGCCCTAGCGATGTTTTGCGATCGAACCGTCTGGGATCGGTCACTGCCGTTAAAGCAAGAGCGCCAGAAGGCAATGGATCTAAAAGCAAAGCCAGGGGAAAGCTGCTCGGCGTCTTGAAACGCAACGAAGCAAGGCGGGTGCCGCCTACGGAGAGCCGCGAGGGAGGCTTGTAGTTGCCGAACACAAACAGAGCGTCAAACAATGGTTCCCCAGGCGGCATATCGCTCCAGGATTGTATGTCCACAAGGGAGGCATGCTCATGCGTAGAAGATGCAACACTTTCTGCTTGCAGACGAGCCAGCAATTCCCGAACTGTTTCTTGGTCTCTGAATGTCACACGGGTAGGCGTCGTTGTAATGAACAGCCCCAGTATATTTTCAATACCCTTGATCGGTGCAGAGCGGCCTGAAGAAGTAACGCCATAAATGACGTCATCGCTCGATGCATGCCGACTCAATATCAGAGCCCAGGCAGCCTGATACAGAATGTTAGGCGTGACACGGGCCAAACGGGCCGACTGCGCGATACGGTCGACGGTGGCTGGGTCGATCTCGATCGTTGTATGCTCACGAAGATCTTGACTTATCGGGACCCGGTCTAAGGCAGCGGAGGTCAGTAGCGGAGATCCGATTGTCGTTAAACCCGAAGCCCCTTTGAGGCGCTCACGCCAGTAACTCTCATCCTTCTCGCGGTCTCGCCGAGATAACCAGGAAATGTATGACCGGAACTGCGCTTGCTGCGAAGAGTCGACTTCTTTGGGGGCCGCGCCACGCATTAGGTCCCGCGCAAGCGTAATTGCCTCGTCAACGGCAATAGAAACTGACCACCCGTCCGCAATAGCGTGATGGATGGTCCAAACAAAACGATGATCGCTCTCAGTAAAACTGAATAGGGCGAGGCGCATCAGAGGGGCGGCGGTAAGATCGAAGCTGCGCTTCGCATCATCAGCGCACCATGTTTCGAACTCACGTTCACGATCTAAAGACGACTTGTTCGAGAGGTCGACAAAGGTCCAAGGCGGCGGAGCCACCCGCCGCACGACTTGCACTGGGGCGGCAAGGCCTTCCCACACAAAGGCTGTACGTAAGGCTTGATGCCGAGCACTCACATGCGTCCAAGCCTCGCGAAAAGCCTCTGGGTTTAAAGGCCCCTCTATCGTACCTATGGCCTGTCCCACATGTGTCGGTTGCTCCGGTGCTTCCAGTGCATGGAACAACATGCCCTCTTGCAAAGGCGACAGCGGGTAGATGTCGGCCACATTGTTAAGAGACGTCGATTGAGAAGCCTCTGAGGCTTGGGTGAGTTGCTGGACGCCCTGAGCTCCAGCCTGCGATTCAACCACCGACATCGGGCTCTTGTCCTATAGGCCTCATTGGCGAGGGTTTGAATCTGCCGTCATGGCGGCGGCGATAGCCTGCAAAGTGTCCGGGTCAAGGTCCACCATGCCGAAAGCATCAACACCCTCCTCCTCAATGCCTTCAACCGTCATGCCGATATTTTGCTCCAAGCAAGCAGCCAACTCTGTTATGGTCTGATGCTCAAAGATTGCCGTGGCAGAAAAGACGATGTTCTTTGACGCCGCCAGCGAGGCGATCCGGATCGCGGCGATTGAGTCGCCGCCGAGATCATAAAAATTATCATCGACGCCGACGCGTTCAACATCCAACATATCTTCCCAGATCTCGGTAAGCAGGTTCTCCATTTCTGTCTGCGGAGCGCGATACGGAGAAATGTTGCGAGCAGTATCTTTCAACATGTCGCCTTTAAGACCAGCGAGCACGCCAAAATCTGTCTTACCATTGGGGGTTAGCGGGATTCTATCAACCTGAATGAAACGCGCGGGCGTCATTGACTGCGGTAATCGACGGCGAAGCGTATCGCGCAACGCGGCGGGAGAGACTGGCGTATCCGCTACATAATAAGCAGTCAGCACTTGATCGCCTTCAGGGAACTGCTCGAGAGTATCATAGCCAATTTCGTCGAGAATCCTCAGTACGCGAGTTTCATCGATATCGTCGTTCAGCTCATCCAGCGCCGCATCGCGCTTCTTGTGCCCCATCCTCACGTCCCAGGAATAGGGCAAGGCGTAGTTATGATAGCCTTTGACGCGTTTGTGGATGTAGATCCCAACGTCGTTGATCAGGCAGTTTGACGAGCGGCCAGTATCATCTGGCCGAGACCAAGGCGTCTCCTCTGTTAAGAAGCGATAAATTTCCTCCACAGGCACGTCGCTGTATCGATAGAAATCAATGAACTCTACTTGATCGAGCGCGCCGCCTTCGGTAATAAAGCGTGTATCAAGGTGGCGTGAGACCGCATCATCTACCATATGGTAAGCCCGGCGCGCCGCTAACGTCATCGTATCGATATCAGGCTCTGACTCGCCATTGAACAACTCTGACGTGAGTCTGGTCTCAAAGAACTGGCCACGAGAAAGGCCGGTCACGATCGCCGGCGCCCCAACCTCGTTCGCGATGCGCAACGCCAAAGTGTAGATGGTCTTGAAACAGCCCTGACAAACATTTGCATGGCGCCTCAAACTATCGACGAATATGGCGTTCATTGCGGCGGTCGAGACATATCGATGATCAACGCCAAGTTGGGCGCAACACCGGGAGATGTTCGCCTTGGCTCCCTCCGAAAGATAGCCATTGTCGAGTGTGACTGCTAAGATGCGGGGCCCCAACGCGGCGAGTTGGTAGAGGGCGTACACACTGTCCTTGCCTCCAGAGGTCAGCATCAGGCAGTCATAGTCGCCGCTTGCTTGAGCGCGCGCGCGGGAAAGTAAACGTTGCAGATCCGGGATATCGCGGAAATAGGTCTTGGCTCGGTTTTTGTAACGTTCGAAGCCAAGACAGATTGAACAGACTCCATCTACGCCCATTGAGGCTTCTGGGTGTGACGCCGGCAGACCGCAGCCAGTGCAGTAGCGTTCCTCCCCTGCCCCTTGCGCCGTTGCCGAGATTGCGGCAACCACAACGTCTTTAACCGGCGCAGCGGCGGCAATCGCCTGCTCGATCTCACCAAGCTCAATGCGGACGCCTCTGATCTTCACCTGACGATCGGCGCGCCCAAGATAGACCAGCCGACCTTGTGTGTCGAAGCAGGCGAGATCGCCGGTGCGATACATTTTCGCGCCGGGATCCGACGCGAAAGGGTCGCGAATGAAACGTTCTGTTGTGGCCTCAGGATTGTTCAGATATCCAGCAGCGAGGCGATCGCCGCCAATAAAGATCTCGCCTGGTGCTCCAATCGGACACGGATTAAAACCAGCATCGAGAAGATAGATCCGGCTGCCCTCTGCTGGCGCGCCAATGGGAACAGAGCTTCCGAGATCTTGCGACGGATCGTATTGATGAATCATACAGCCGACCACGGCTTCCGTCGGCCCATACTCATTATAAATAGCAACATGGTCCCCAAGCTTCTGGCGCGCTCGTGCAGCCAGACTGGTCTTAAGGTCTTCCCCTCCGAGGATTATAGACCGAATGCGTTGAGTCGGCGCGCAGCTCTCCGTGACGAGAGACAGATGCGCAGGTGTCAATTTGACCACATCGACGGCGTCATCAGAAAAAACATTAAGCACGGACAGGTCCGGGCCAAGTGACAACTCTTCCGGGTAGATAACGACGGTTCCGCCAGTTGTAAGCGGTACGAAGAGGGAAGTCATCGTCAGGTCGAAACCCAGCGCCGAGAATAGCGGCATGGAGATCGCCCCCTCCCCCCCAAAGGAATTCGCCGCCCAGGTTATGTATTGCACCAATCCAGAATGATCGACCAAAACGCCTTTGGGAACGCCAGTCGAGCCCGAAGTGTGGATCACATAAGCCACATCTGAAGCAGAGATCGGGCCACGCCGCCCGGGGTCGAAAGCGTGGTCCACACAAGCAAGGTCCTTAGCCATGACGATTGGCGTTGGAGCGATAGGCATCCCACGCGCGAGATCCTCATCGGCGATCACAAGAGCCGGTGTGGCGGCTTTTAGCAGAGCCGTCATCCGCTGCGCCGGCATATCGGCTTCCAGTGGAGCAAACGCGCAGCCAGCCTTCAACACCCCTAATACTGCGGCGACGTACCCGCTTGATCGCCGCATATGGATGCCGATAATTGCTCCTGGCTCCATCCCCATCTGAGTAAGTTTAGACGCGATCGTGTTGGACCAGTCATCAAGCGCCTGGAAACTTATAGTGCTTTCCCCCTCACGCAGGGCGGCTTTTTGAGGATATGAGGCGACGCATTCTGCGAACATCGATAGAATGGTTCCGCGGCTTTCCTCGCTAGCCGCCGGGAGATTATAATCGGTTAACATCCATTGTTGCTCATCGCTTGTCGCGATCCTCACCGTGTCTACCGGCTTATCAGGGTTGTCCAGCATGGCGTCAAACAGCGCCATGAAATGCGCACCAACATTATGTTGGGCAAAATCTGGTAATGCTGAGGTGTTTAAGTCAAATGCCAACGTCAGCGCATCATCGCCATTGAAATCCCAAACGTGAAGACGCAGGTCATGGTTCGAATCAATGGCGTGTGATGCAGCCCAACCCAGGCGATGCGCAGCGCCTTCGCTCGGATTAAAACGTGCTGCAATATAGTTCAACACAACGCTAAACGCTCGAGCGGTCACTACAGAACTAGCGCCCTGCCGCGCATTGCGCAGAAGGTCGAATGCCTCATGGCGCACTTTTTGATGTAGAGATCGAAATGTTTCATTCTCTTCGAGCGCCATCATCATGGGGAACAGTTCGATGAACAGCCCGGGGGTCTGACGATCTAATAGCGAAACGCGATTATGCGCTGGTACGCCAATTGCGTGAGAGCGCTGGTCGGAAACGCGTGTCAAGAATGCGAAGAGCGTGGTCGCGATGATATTGAAGCGGGTAGCATCACGAGAAAGGCTCCGAAAACCATCAGTGCTCGCCAGTGCATTCAGCTTTTGCATGCGCTCAGCACCGAGCGTTATGATTTCGCGTTTGGCGTCAGCGGCGCGGTTTTTTGGTGCGCGGCCATAGATTGGCGCGCGCATTGGAGCAGCACTCGCTCTCTTCTCCCAATAGGTCGCAGCCGCCAGTCCAGCGGTGCTTTGGCGTTGCGACACTTCCAGTCGAGCATGCGCCTCAAAACTGGGGGGTGAAAACCCAGGCGGTGGAGCGCCTGCCTTCGAAGCAGACAGCATCTCGCTCATTGCTTCAAAGATAAGAATAGCGGCGGCTGCGTCAGTGACGATATGATGTTGGTTAAAGAACCAGATCCACCGACGTGGCCCACGTTGAATGAGCGCCGAGTCGTAAGCCCCGCGCGATAAATCAAAAGATCGTCGCGTGCGTTGGTCGATCCACGAATCCACATCCACCTCGGAGGCAAATGTCAGGTCCACGAGCTCATTGGCGGCTGGGCCTGGCGCAAAGATGCGGCGGCGCGGCCCAGTTGGAGTCTCTACGATCGCCGTTCGAAGAGGTTCAAAGCTGCTAACAATCTGATTAAGGGCCGCGGTAAAGTCGCCGACCACGAGCGGTTCCTCAATGTCAAACCGCCAAGCCTGATTATAGACCGGCGCATCGCCAGCTAAGGACTGCCCAGCCCATATCAGCTCCTGGCTACGCGTAAGAGGCGCATCGCTCCAAACTGTAGTCATGCCGCACGCCGTGTATCAAGATATGTAGCAACCGCGTCGATCGAAACAAAATTTTCGATCACGACGTCCTCCGCAGGAATGCTGATGTCATGCGTCTGCTCCAGGTGACGCACCAATCGCATCACCCCTAGCGAATCGACCATGCCGCTCAACAGCAGATCTTCAGCATCGCCAACGGATTTCCCGTTCAAGAGTGAGCCGATAATAAAGCTGCGGATGTCGTCTTTCATCACTGATGATCCTTGCGTTCCTGCGGCTCGCCAGCAGGCTCCAGCATTTCACAGATAGCGCGGCGGTCGATCTTTCCCGTCGCCGTCCGCGGGAAACTGTCCAAAATTACAATGGCTTGCGGAGTGGCATAGCTTGGCAGGCATTGGGCTGCCGCGATACGGAGAGTTTCTGAATCGCTGACTGCCGGTTCATCTTCGCGCAAGGTGACCGCCGCCAGGATAACCGGCGTATGGTCTGCTCCCTTAGCCTGCACGACCAGAGCGGCCGCCTCGGCGACCGCGACATTCGCCGCCAAAGCCGCCTCTATTTCGTCCAACTCGACCCGAAACCCTCTGATTTTAATTTGCCGGTCTTTCCGCCCGGCAAAACGCATGGAGCCAACGGCGTCGACCTCAACGATATCACCGGTTCTATAGAAGCGATCCTTCACGTCGCAGGTGACGTCACGCTCATAGAATGCATGAGCGTTAAGGTCGGGCCGCTCCCAATAGCCTCGCATCATTGTTGCGCTTCGTATCAGCAATTCACCAGTTTCGCGGCTGGAGACCGGGCGATCAGTTTCGTCGACGATCAGATGCTCGGCTTCATCCCAAACATGACCGACTGGCGGAGAGACGCCATCGGTGAGGTCGCTCAAGGTCACTTCGTGATGCGCGCACTGATTCACCTCGGCCGGTCCATAAACGTTGGCGAATTTTGCTTGAGGCAACAATTCCATCAGCCCACGTAAATGCTTTGCGGGAAACGGTTCACCACCGAACATCACCCAACGCAGCGCACTGAAATCTCGCTTATCGAGCCCTCCACGCTCCAACAATTGGATCAAGGCGTAGGGGACCGAATACCAATGGGTCAGCCGGTCACGCTCAATAAGTTGGGCAAGGCTCGCCGGCAGCTTCGCATAAGCCTCTGGGATAATTGTGGTGCAGGCGCCGGTGAGAGGCGCGCAAAAATAGTCGAAGGTCGACATGTCAAAATGCAACGGGGAGTGATTGCTCAGACAGTCGCGCGGCTTCACATCGTACAACGCCGCTGCAGCTTCGGCATAGGCTAGCCCGCTTTGATGGGTGTGCATGATGCCCTTAGGCGCGCCCGTGCTGCCTGACGTGAATATGATATAAGCCAGATCTTGTTCGAGAGTCTTTACTCGGCGAGAGCCCTCCGCAACCTCCAGTTCAGGCCAGTCAAGCGCGGCGATCGGCGCTACTGCATCTTTTTGTGCGCCGATAACGATACGCACGCCGGCCTGGAGCTCCTCATCAGCGAGGATTGCGGTAAGATCAGCTTGCTTAGGTGCATGTGTCACAATAGCGGCGACGCGACATTGACGCATCACGTCGAGGGCGCGATCAATGGGCGCACCTGGGTCGATCGGCACATAGGCCGCTCCGGCCTTCATCACTCCAAAAATGGATACAGCGCTTTCGAGCGATTTATTCAGATATAGCGCCACACGATCCCCGCGGCGCACGCCGTGTTCTGCCAGCGCCCCCGCAAGTTGGTCAGTCCGGCGCGCCAGCTCAGCATAACTGAGCGCGGCTTGCCCGAATCGAAACGACGGCGCGTCGGGCCATCGGTCAGCCGCCTCGTCCACCAAGCGATGCAGCAACCTTGCCGAGGCAGTCATCTCAGGCCCCTACGATTGCAGAGATCACGTTGCCGCCCAGCGGGCCGAAGACGTCGAAAGTCCTTTCAAAGAACCAGAAAGCCGCGACCGCGATCAGCGCAGCAGAGCCAGTTCGAAGAACGATCGGCTGATAGAGCGTCGCACGGCGGATGAGAAAGAGTATCGGAAATGCGGCGACGACGACGATCAGTTGCCCTAGTTCCACCCCGATGTTGAAACCAGCAAGAGCGGGAACCAAGGAAGGACCTTGCGCTCCAAGGGGATCGAGCACATTGGCGAAACCGAAGCCATGGAAAAGGCCAAGTAAGAATACGATCACCCAGATATTACCCCGAAACACTGGGAAGATGTTATTGAGCGCGACGATGATGATTGAGGCGGCAATCACCGCTTCGACCAACATGACGGGAAACCGAACCACCCCCAGCGCAGCTAGGCTCAGAGTAATTGTGTGCGCGATCGTGAAAAACGTCACAACTTTCAGCACGTACACAAACGGCTCACGAAAGCCCGGCGCGGCCTCCCATTTTCCAGTCGCAGCAGAGTTGCTGGATTGTTGGATCAAGACGGACGGTAAAAGCAGCGACACCAGAAACAGGATATGATCGTATCCAATCGGGACGATGTGGTAGACGCCCTGGCCAATAAAGCGAATAAACACCTCCCCCCAGGGCGGACCTGCCATACTAAAACTCTGGCGTTCTTCACCGGGACCGAAAATCAAGGAATGCTGCGCCTCGTTCGCTTCGATCCCGGCGCGCGGATTGCTTTCGATAAGCAACAACCCTCGATGGCTCGGGTCGGCGCCGTCAAAGAGAAATGCATATTCCGCCTCCATGGTTTCCGGCGGCGCGCCAAGCGTAGGTACATCGAAGCGAATTTGCGCATATGTGGCGGTGTCCAGTTCCAGGAAGTCATGCCCGGAGATGGTGATCCCATGCTCAGCGCCGCTTGAGTAGAACCGTAAACGTGGCTCGATATAGCTGTACACTCGATCCACCTGAGCTTCGAACTCCTCAGCCGTGATCGATTGATCGCCGTTCTCGTCCAGAGGCACAGCTTGGTTGAGATGGTCCAAGGTGATTTCAAAGCGTCCGGAGAGCGCGGTCTCGCTAACGTTAAGGTAAACATAGCTCTCACCCATCCGATGAGCTTGCGCAGGCGGCGTAGCCACAGACACGACGATCACAGCCACAAGCAGCAACAGCACACGCATATCAGCCCCCAAACGCAATTTGTCGGCCCGGCGTCAGCAAGGCCCCCTGCACATTCCCGCCTCAAGACTTCAGCAACTTGGCGATCACCTGCCGTTGAATATCCGAAGTCCCTGAGTAGATAACCCCTCCAACCGCATCCCGCAGATCACGTTCGACCCCTGTTTCGCTCAAATAGCCGCGACCCCCGTGAATGCGTATCGCATCAAGGCTTGAAGCGACGAAAGCTTCTGACAGGTGAAGCTTCGCCAGGGCAGCCTCTAGAGCGCTGGGCTTGCCTTGCGCCTTGAGCCAAGCAGCCCTGTAGAGCAGGAGTTGCGCTGAATCGAGGCGCAGCCGCATATCCGCAAGCCGGTTTGAGACGGATTGAAAATTGTCGATCGGTTGCCCAAATACCATACGCTCATTGGCGTAGTTAACGCATTCGTCCAGTTGGCGATTCATTGACCCGACATGGCTGGCGAAGATAAAGCTGCGCTCCCATTCCATCGCGTGCTGAAATATTGCTGAGCCAGCGCCGGCGCGCCCGAGCTGCGCTGAAGCAGGAACCCAACAATCGTTCAACACGATTTCGCCCATCGGAACCGTGCGCAGCCCCATTTTTTGCTGCGGTGGCGGCCTCTCAAAGCCCGGAGTCTGTGCGTCAACTAAGAACGCGGAGACGCCCCAAGGGCCCTTGGACGGATCAGTTGAAGCGAAGATGATCGCCATGTCGCAGGCTGGAGCGAGACCCACATAGGTTTTGACGCCGTTCAGGACGAAACCGTCGCCCTTTCGCTCGGCTGTGGATTTGAGCCCCGCAATATTGGAGCCGGACTCACGCTCGGTTGCGCCATGCGCGCCAAGGAGAGAGCCGTCGCAAAGGCCGGGCAGATAGCGCTCCTTTTGAGCATCGGAGCCAAATTCGAGTATCGGGGCTTGGACGGCCCAGATTTGCCCGTTCAACGCCAAGGTGAGCCCATTATCAGGACACCCGTATCCGAGCGCCTCCAGGGCGATGATCGTCGTGACAGGGTCCAGCCCCTGACCGCCATATTGTTTCGGAACGCAGAGGGCCAGAATGCCTATTTCGGCGCACTTTCGCCAATCCTCACGCCAATACCGCTCCGACACCGCTCCATTGGCGTCACGCTGAACGAGATTGCATCCCAACTCTCGTTCGGCGAATGAGCGTGTATCTTTCTGCAACTGCTGTTGCTCCAGCGACAGTGCGAAATCCATTCCCTCTCCCCAGAAACAGCAGGCGTCGCCCTTAGAACCTAACAACACGGAGCACATAGCGGGGGAAATTTTCCCATAAAAATTTCAACGCTGCAATTCCGATGATTGGGAAAGTGAATGGCTGCGCTCAAAAAGCAAGCAAGCGACACAGCTGCAACACTCGGCGAAGCCGCCTAGCAGACGGCTAAAATTCACCTTCGGCGCTTCAATTTGATCCAAATTGGCGCTTGGCTCCTAGGAAGGCGCGAGTTTTAGCGACTTCCTGAGGTCAGTCATGTTGTACAGCCCTCAAGCGAATAAAAGTTACGGAACTCGCACTCACCCTCAAAGGCTAGAAATCCTGGTTTTAGTTTGCAGAAAATCAGGACGCTTCGGACAATATATGTGGAAGCTTAATAGCCCTTTTGGTCAGAAGAAGGTGTCGCCAACCTGCACTCGGTTAAATGTACATAATCCACGTGCTGGCACAGGCATTCTCCTGAGACAAATTGAGGGTATCCCTATCAGCTCAAACCTCTGCGCATACGAGAACCCGTGGGATCGTACGCAGCGTCTTCAACCATTTTCGCCGACCAATTTACGCCGCCTATATCAATATTCATGAGCGCGCCTTTGGCACGCGCACCGGCATTAAAAAGATGGGCAAGCGCCACGGGCCGGCCAAGACGGTGACCGAATGCAGCGGACGTCGTTTTTCCAGCAATCTCGCCATCGAGTCGAACGATCTCGTTACCGAGCGGATTGGCCGAACTTTCTTCGAACAAGAGGCTGACAATTCGATTCAAGCAGCCAACATCACGTTGTTTCACCAGTGCTTCGCGCCCAATGAAATCCGTGTCCCAGCCGATCGAAAATTCAATACCAGCCTCTATTGGGGAAATATCGGTATCGATGTCGTGACCATAGGCGAGAAAACGCTTTTCGACCCGCATCGAAGTCTGCGCATATGCGCCGGCTGGTCTGGCGCCTTCGGCGTGAAGTGCGTCGTAGATCCGCGCCGCGTGCTTTGCGCGGCATGTGATCTCCCACCCCGGCTCCCCCACATAGGACAGCCGCACGGCGCGAATATGCGCTCCGGCGATCTCCGCTTCGCCAGCATGGAAGTAGCGAAGCTCGTTCAACTCCGGAGCGCCAACCTTCTCGGCGATAGCGTTGGCTTCGGGGCCCATCAAACCGAGAATCGCGAATTCTTGTGTCGAGTCCCGAAACCTGACGCGCTCGCTATCGAGGTGATTGCGGAGCCAAGCGAGATCTCGGCGAATTGCGCCACTGCCAACGTTGAGGCGGTAGTGCTCATGGGTGATACGTTGAGAGGTCAGATCGCCCTCAATTCCACCCCGCTCATTGAGCATTGTGGTGTAGATGGCCCGGCCAGGCGCCCGCGCCATGTCATTGGAGCAAACACGATTGAGGAATATCTCGGCGTCGGGGCCTTCGACTTCGATCTTCCCAAATGTCGATTGATCAAAGATTGCCGCCCTCTCATGCGCTTGACGCGCTTCTCGACGTACATTTTCGAACCAATCCGGCTTCCCAAAGGTCAGTGAGGGCTCGCGCTCCTTGCCAAAGTACACTGGACGCTCCCAGCCGAACACCTGCGTAAAATGCGCATTTGCGGCGACCCAACGGTCGTGGAGAGGCGTTCGGCGAAGATTACGCGCGCTCAACCAGTTCCGGCCGGGGTAGGAAACCTCATAGTGCTTCCCAAGCACCTCGGGCGCCCGCGCCGTCAACGCTTCAACCGAGTTGAAGCAGCCGGCAAAGCGTTTCGGGTCCGCCTCATGCAAATCCGCCGGCGCCCTGCCGTACTGAATACAGTGAGCAAGCGCCATACCAGCGCCACCGCCAGTCGCAATACCGACGGAATTCATACCACAGCCAAGAAATACGCCGCGGGTTTCGGCAGTCTCCCCCAGGAGAAAAGCCCCATCTGGCGTGAAGCTCTCTGGCCCGTTCAGCAGCATCTTCACTTGAGCGGACTCTAGCGCTGGCAACCGATGCAAGGCATTCAACATCATCGGCTCGAAATGATCCCAGTCTTCAGGCAAAAGCTGAAATGCGAAATTATCGCCCAGCCTCTCCGGGTCGATTGGTTTTCCCATCGGCTCGAAGCAACCGACCAGCAACCCGCCTGAATCATCACGGATATAGAGATGGCTGTCATGATCGGAGAGCGTTGGTAGATTGCCCAAAACTCCCTCGATCGGCTTTGTCAAAAGATAGAAATGCTCGCATGGCCAAACCGGTGCTTGCACACCCGCCATCCCCGCCGCTTGGCGGCTCCATAGGCCAGCACAAATCGCAACCGCGTCGCAGCGGATTTCACCCGTCGTAGTTTCCACAGCGATCACTCGGCTGTCACGGGTGCGTATTCCAGTGACCGGCGAATCCTCGAAAACGCGCGCGCCGTGCGATCTCGCGCCTTGGACTAAAGCGGAGCAGAGATCCGATGGGCTAACCCGACCATCATCCGGCGACCATACAGCGCCGACAACGTCCTGCGCATTCATCAGTGGCCAGCGTTCCTTCGCCTCCCCTGCCGAAATCGCCTCCGTTTGAACACCAAACAGCGCCGCGAGCGCTTCTTGACGTCCAATATGAGTCAGGCGGTCAGCTGTGGTGGCGATCGACAGGGAACCCTTATTAATCCAACCGACCTGCTGCCCTGTCTCGGCTTCGAGCTGGGAGTATAGCGAGATTGAATATCGAACAAGGTCGGTCAGGTTTTTGGTGGATCTCAAAGCGCGCACCTGCGCTGCCGAATGCCAAGTCGTTCCTGAGGTCAACTTATTTCGTTCAAGCAAAACAGCATCCGACACGCCGTTTTTCGCCAAATGATAGAGCGTTGAGCATCCCATAACGCCGCCGCCGATGACGACCACAGAGGCATGGCTTGGCAGATCACCCATCGTCCATATCCTACCTGTTGCAAAGAGTTGTTACATGTGTTTCGCTCAAACCGAGAAATGAAACGAATATTCCGATTCAGCGTGCGGAGACAAGGCAGCGATGGCCGCGCGGGGCCTGATAAGGGATCAAATATCGAGTAAACTCGGCGGCCTCAGCCCCCAGCTGAAGCGAGCGGCGCGCTATCTGCTCGACCACCCCGACGAGGTTGCAACGCAGTCTTTGCGCCATATCGCGCAAAACGCCGATCTGCCACCGCCCACATTTTCACGCCTTGCGCGTGCAGTCGGATGCGGCTCCTATAACGACTTGCGGGATATGTTTCGCGAAGAATATCGGATGCGATCGTCTCGGTTTTCTGATCGGGCTTTGGCTTTGCTGCAAGGCCGGAAAGCCGAAAGAGAAGGGTCTGAGCACCTTCTATTCGAACACGCAAACGCTAGCTTCTCGGCGGTCCAGCAACTGCTCGAACGGACTGACTTAGACCGGCTTGACGCTACAGCGGCACGGCTTGCGGACGCGCGCCGAGTGGCCTTGATCGGCGCGCTCAGCGCAGCAGCGTTTGTCGAATACGCCGGATATGTCAGTGGGATCGCGCTGCCGAACTGGAGCGTCTTGGGTCGGAACGGATCGTCACTTTCATCACAAATTATGGATCTCGGCCCTGAAGACGCCGCCATCTCTGTCGCCATTGCTCCATACGCCCGCCGCACAGTGCGCGCCGCGCGATTGGCGAAGCAACAAGGTGCTTATTCTCTTGCGGTCACCGACGGAGCGGCTTCGCCGCTGGTGGAGATTGCGGACGCGAGCTTATTCGTCTCATCGGAAGGCCCGCAATTTTTCCCCTCGCATGTCTCGATGCTTGTGTTGTTAGAGACGTTAATCGGCTTGGTAATCCGCCGCAAAGGTATCGAGACCCAGCGGCGAATTTCTGACATCGAACAGTATAGTGCAGTTCTTGGGGATTACTGGCGGGATGAGAGCCCCGCTTAGACTTGGTAAGCTTCGATATGAACATGGAGTGAGTCGTGAAACTTAAAACTGGTCTACTAAGCCTCGCCATCGCATCCGTTGCTTTGTAAACCGACCTGTAAACAGAGGGTTAAATATGAGTTCTGTGGAAGCTAAGTCATTGAGGCGACGGCCGGAATCGAACCGGCGTACACGGATTTGCAATCC
>JAHQVS010000154.1 GCA_019634215.1 Paracoccaceae bacterium
CCCAGCGCCCTTCTTTTTATACTTATGCCTGAGAAAGTTCTACCAAGAATACCTCTTGTTGGATTTTGTGGGCTTTATTATAGGAGTGGCGTTGTACAGAAGCATACTGGATATTGCGTTTTCAACGGCATAGTTTTTTAGCTTTCTTTTGTGTCGCCGGGCTTACCGTGCGTTGGTGCAAATCACACTATCTAATTACATCCTGCTTCATTATATGTACCTCACTTTTTTTAGCCTCGGCTTCTCAAGCTGATGAAGGGCAATGTCCGCCATGGATTAATGAAGATCAGAATATTGTAGAGAAAACTTATAGATATATTCGATCTTCTAATCGCCAACCTTCTGGTGTTGGGCTTGAACTCTCAACGCCATCGTACTTTTGGGAATCTAAATATATGGATGACTATACTGTTGCTGTTAATCAGCTGGATCAAAAATACAAGTGTGAGATCTTTGAGTTCTATATTGCGCTTGCCTCAATCGTAAAAATAATACCCTCCCTTCAGGAGTGCATCGAGAATGGAAAACTGATAGATGAGTATGAGATTAGTAAATCAGAGGTTAATATCTTAAAGAAAGAATTTAATATCACGGAAATGGATGAGAGTTCTATCGCCTACATACGGCCGCTATGTGAGCATGATCGACTTAGCTACAAAGTTCATACTGGGAGAGAGCTATGGCTAATGATTGAAGGTGAAAAACCTATGGCATACTTTTCGCGACATGAATCTGAGGATTTTTCTCAATTTTGCCAGCAGCCTTTTTTTGAATATGTGAGTGCGCAAAAAATTCACTATGACACTTTCACTATTGCGATGGAGAAAGGAAACCTTGTCTATGATGTTTTCTACAAAAGTGGCGAGGCTTGGAGAGTTAAAACACTTGAAATCCTGAAAAATATACTTTTTAATGGGGTGTGGAGTAGTGAAATGCTATATATTGAGGGAACACTGGCTGGTTATAGTGAGGATGAGAACATGGAATTTTTGAGGTTTGAGGGGGTGGTTTGATTTTTTTGAATGTAAAATGTTGTGAGTATTTTTTGAATTGTATTTTGTAGTTGGGTGTTTTTTTGTTTTGTGATTATAGTTTAGCGTATAATGCCTGCAAAAATTAGTGTTTGAGCAGGGAATACTGCCCAAGAATTTATATATCGGTAAGCTACTTTCTCCATCAATTCTTCTGACATAGATATCACCTCCGTTTTTAAACGCATCCCATTATAAAAACACTCTTTGGGTATTTTACCATTGAGAAATCCCGTAAAGTACCTGATTTCGAACGTCATAGAGATCAGTAGCTTAGCGCTAGGGTTTTAAAGTCATTTTCCCATCACTCCATAGGCCATACATGCAAAAACGATTGATCGCAGTCGCCAACGAAAAAGGCGGTGTCGGAAAGACGACCTGCGCCACGCATGCCCTCTCCTACATGGTCCAACGGCCTGAGGAATTTGGAATGACAAATCTCTTGGGATTTGTCCCGATTAAATTCCTAAATGCAACTGTTGGCGCTGTCATCGCCGTTGGAGTGTGTGCTGGCGCGGGGACCCAAGCCCATGCTCGATCGAATGTCCCCTGTTCTGAGATCCAGGCTATCTGGCAAGCGACGGTCCCAGCCTGGAATAGACTTCACAAGTTCCCGAAAGAAACTTGAAGGTTAGCAAGAACCAAAGAGGCCGTGATTTTGCGCCAATCTTACGGGATAAAGGGAATTCTATTGGGGGAGCCTCGGGCGCTTTTGCCCAGGGGCTTCGTCGGGCCATCTATCGCATCATGAATATATTCCTATCATGGAGCGCGCGGTGGGTCAAGTAGTTTTTTCGGGCGCACTCCCTGGGATGCGGAACAGCGGCGGCGGGCGGCGTCTTGTGCGGCCCCTGGCGCCCGCCTACAACGGCGTTCGAGAGGCGCCGGACGGCGGCGGGCCGGCGTTGGGGAGTCGATGGAGGGATTGAGACATGGCCGAAGCTGAGAACCGCTTTTGCTGGCACTGCCTGTTTCTCGCGCTGGTGCCGCTGTTGCTGCTGTTGGGGCTCGGATGGTGGGCGACGTCGCAATATCAGATCAACCGCACGGCCGAGACGAATGAGACTGAGTCGATGATCGAGGCGGTGGCGGATCTGGAGGAGCAGAATGCGGATCTTCAGGCCGATTTAGCGCGTGCGGAGCGGGACTTAGAGGATGCGCGCTCGCTGGCGCGCACGGCGGATCAATGGACGTTCCAGGATCTGCTCGATCGGGCCCTGGCGCTGCCGCAAGAGGAGCGCAAGCGGCTGCTGCGGCGGCTGGGCGTCGAGGAGCAGGGGTTTAACCTCAATGATCTGCGCGAGCGGCTGGCGGCGCTGAGCCGGGAGGAGCAGGCCGAGATCTGGGCCTCGCTGCCGGCGGTGAAGGGATTCCGGGATTGGTATGGCGGGATCGAGGGCGAGCAGCAGCGGGCCTGGGTCGCCAGCCTGCCGGGGTCGCTGCGGCTGACCTCTCCGGAAGAGGCGGCGCGGCGGACGGTGACGGCGCCGGGATATGGCGAATTTGACGGCGACGGGGTGGCGCGCCGACTGCGGATGATGGACGCCTCGCTGACGCGAATCCGGGAGGAGAAAAGCCAGCTTGAGGCCCGGTTACAGGGCGCCGGCGGCTCGGACGAGGCCGGGGCGGATCTGGCCAAGCTGCGGGCGGAGCTGGCGGCGGCGCGTAAGCAGGCGCAGGACGCCGAGCGGGCGCAGCGTCAGGCCGAGGCGGGCAAGCGGGTCGCTGAAGCGCGCGGCGAGGAGGTCGCTGATCAACTCCAAGCCGGGACGGCCAAGGCCTTGGCGGAGAGCGCCAAGCTGCGGGCCGAGTTGCGGCGGTTGCGGTCTGAGGCGGCGACGCCTGCCCCCGCCCCGGTCGCGGCCCCGATTCCAGAGGCGCCGGCGGCGTTTCCGGGGGCGAGCAGCGAAATGGAGCGGGTGGCGCAGGAACGGGACGCCGCTCGCTCAGCCCTGGCGCTGTTACGGTCGGAAGCCGAGGATATGCGCGCTGAGCTGGCGGCGGCGAAAGCCCAGGCCAGCGAAGTTGAAACCGCTCGGGCCGGGCTCAGCGAGAGGCTGCGCGGGGTTTTGGAGCAGGGCGGCGCGGATGCGGAGGATGCGGAGGGCGACGGCGCCGAGACGGCCCCGGCCCGGTCGCAAACCGAACGGCCGCAAGCGCTGCGGCTGTCGGCCAATGTCGCGTTTGACTCTGGCGCCGCCACCCTGAACCGGGCCGGACGTCAGGCGTTGGACAAGGTCGCGGATGAGATTGTCGCCGAGCTGCGCTCTCGCCCGTCCGACCGCTGGCGCCTGCTGGTTGAAGGCCACACCGACCGGGTGCCGATCAAAACCCGGGAGTTCCCCTCGAATTGGGAGCTGTCGGCGGCGCGGGCGGCGGCTGTCGCGCGGTATTTGGGCGAACGCGGGGTGCCGCAAGACCGGATTGTCGCCGTCGGCCGCGCGGAGTTTGAGCCGCTGGATGAGGCGCGCACGCGGGAGGCTTACGCGTTGAATCGGCGGATCGAGTTCGAGATCGCGCCGCAGTAAACGGCGGGCTGAGCGCAGGGCTTTGGGATACGAGCTGCATATCACCCGCAAGGCGCATTGGGCCGACGAGAACGGCCCGGAAATCAGCCTCGACGAATGGCTTGGTTATGTGTCGGCCGATCCAGAGATGCGCCTAGATGGTTTCGCCGAAGCGCCCCTACCCGGCGGCGGCGTGTTGCGGGCGGAAGATCAGAGCTTGGCCGTCTGGACCGCTTGGCCGGGAGACGGCGGCAGGGACGGCGGCGGGGACGGCGGCATGGACGGCTTGGCCTGGATGTGGTTGAGCGGCGATGGCGCAATCTGCGCGAAACACCCCGATATCGACATTCGGCGCAAGATGTGGCGGATCGCGCAGGATTTCGGCGCCCGGCTTGTCGGCGACGATGGTGAACAGTACGGGGCCGACGGTGAGATTGACACCGGCGCGATGGACGACGCGCGGCTTAAACCTCAGCCCTGGTGGAAGTTCTGGTGACTGGCGTTTGATCTATTCCTCGCGGGTCAGCACGACCGTGTATTTCCATGGCGTGAAGATAAGAATTGGGACCGCGCCGTAGATCCGGCTGGATTTCCAGGTTTTGCCAAAGACGCTGCTGGTTTTGATCTCGAGGTCGTTGGTGATCTAGCTTTGATCGGTGATCGGTGTTCCGCGCAAGTTGGCGCCTGTCACCCGAGCAATGAAATCCTTGCCGTCAACGGTGAACACGACCTTGGAACCGCTAAGCGTCCCGAAATCGTGGTGTCCCTCGAAATATCCAACCCAGTCACCCTGAATTTTCTGGATCGATAGAGTCGCGGTTTCCGGCCTTGGCGCGGCGTTTTTAGTCTCGGCGGCAGTTTGGTCTGCAGGGCTTTTGTGAGAAAGACCTCTGACTTTGCATCGCCAGGATCAGGCGGCTTTCTAATTATTATTGTTCTGCTGACGCTGGCGTTCGATTTTGCGCCATTGAGCGACGTTATTGTTGTGCTCCGACAGCGTGGTGGCGAAGGCGTGGCCGCCGCTGCCGTCGGCGACGAAGTAGTAATAGTTCGTACTGGCCGGATTAAGCACCGCCGCGATCGAGGCTCTGCCGGGGTTCGCGATCGGGGTCGGGGTCAGGCCGTTATGAGCGTAGGTGTCGTAGAGGTTTTCCGGGTTCTTGATCTCGCTGCGGCGCAGGCCCCGGCCCAGCGGGCCTTTGCCCTGGGTGATGCCGTAGATGATCGTTGGGTCCGATTGCAGTTTCATGCCGTCGTTCAGGCGGTTGACGAACACCGAGGCGACCTCGGGTCGTTCGCTGGCGACGCCGGTCTCCTTTTCAACGATGGAGGCCAGGATCAGCGCCTCCTCCTTGGTTTTGACCGGCAGATCCGGGGCGCGGGCGGCCCAGAGCGCTTCCAGCAGGTCGGTTTGGGCTTGCTTCATGCGGTCGATGATGGCGGTGCGCGTCTCGCCGCGTTGGACGAAATAGGTGTCCGGCGCGAGACTGCCTTCCGCCGGGATCTCCTCGACCTTGCCCTCCAGCACCTCGTCATATTTCGGGTCGTTGATGATCTGGACGATTTCCCAAGAGCTGAGCCCTTCGGCGACGGTGACCCGGTGCTGAATGGCGGCCCCGTCGGAGATGCGCTCCAGCACCTCGCGGATCGAGGCGCCAGGCTCGATGGCGTATTCGCCGGCCTTCAGCGAGCTGGCCACGCCTTCCTTGCGGGCGGCGGCGCTGAACAGCCAGGCGTTGGAGATGACGCCCTGCGATTCCAAATCAGAGGCGATCCGGCCCAGGGAGGCGCCCTGCGGCACCTCGATATAGGCTTGCTCAAGCAACGGGCCGGGCTTTTCATATTGGCGTTGGAGACCGTTCAACACGAACATCAGCGCCAGCCCTAAGGCGATGGCTAGCGTAAAGACGTTTGACCAAGTGTTGTACATGAAATGCCTCGTCTCTCCCCGCTCGCCTTGAGCAACATCCCAAGGGCTGCGGCGCGCTAATTGTTCGGCTGCGAGTCCATCTTTATGGTGAAGATGGCGTGGACGCCGCCCCGCGTCGACGCCGAAATCTTATTACGAAGGTAACCCAAGCACCAAAGACGCATTTGTGCCGCCGAATCCGAAGGAGTTCGACAATGCGATCGAAATTTCGCGTTTTTTCGGCTTATGTGGGGCGAGATCAAGTTCGGTCTCAACCGAGGGGGTGTCGAGGTTGATCGTCGGCGGGGCGATCTGGTCGCGCAGAGCTAACACGCAGAACGCCGCCTCCACCGCCCCGGCGGCGCCGAGCAGATGTCCGATCGAAGATTTGGTCGAGGACATGGTGACCCCCGCCGCCGCCGTTCCAAGCAGACGTGAGACCGCCTGAAGCTCGATTTCGTCGCCCATGGGGGTCGAGGTGCCATGGGCGTTGATATAGTCAAGCTGCTCCGGCGACACCCCGGCGTCAGCCAAGGCGGCGGACATGCTGCGGAAGCCGCCGTCGCCATCGGGCGCGGGCGAGGTGATGTGATAGGCGTCGCCCGAGCGGCCGTAGCCGAGGACCTCGGCGTAGATCTTGGCGCCGCGCGCGCGGGCGTGCTCCAGCTCCGCCAACACCACCACCCCGGCGCCCTCGCCCATGACGAATCCATCACGGTCGGCGTCATAGGGGCGCGAGGCTTTCTCCGGCGTGTCGTTGTATTTGGTCGAGAGCGCTTTGCAGGCGGCGAAACCGGCGATGCCGATGCGGCAGATCGCGGCCTCGGCCCCGCCGGCGACCATGACGTCCGCATCGCCGTACTTGATCAGGCGGGTGGCGTCGCCGATAGCGTGGGCGCCGGTGGAGCAAGCGGTCACGACGGCGTGGTTCGGACCTTTGAAGCCGTGCTTGATCGAGATCTGCCCGGAGCAGAGGTTAATCAGGCTGCCGGGAATAAAGAACGGCGAGATTTTTCGCGGCCCTTTTTCCTCCAGCAAGAGGCTGCTTGAGGCGATGCTTTTGAGGCCGCCGATGCCGGAGCCGACCAACACGCCGGTGCGCAGCCGCGCCTGCTCCTGATCCTCGCCCGGCTTCCAATTCGCGTCCTCCAGCGCCTGATCGGCGGCGGCGAGGGCGAACAGGATGAAGTCGTCGTTGCGGCGCTGTTCACGGGCGTCGATGCAGTCGCTGGGGTTGAAGGCGTGGGGATGGTCGCTCTCATGGGCGACATGGGGCACTTCACAGGCGATGCGGACCGGCAGGTCGGCTGTCTCGAAACTGCGAATGGCGCCCGCGCCCGACTCGCCGTTCAACAGCCGCGACCATGTGGCCTCCACGCCGCTCGCCAAAGGCGTCACCAATCCAAGGCCGGTCACAACGACGCGCCGCATCACCCGCTCCTTTATCAAAGCAATTTAATAGGCGGGCGATCGGGGGATCGCCGCCTTGCTGGGCGTCCCGATACCGGTGCGCCGTCCCGCTGGCAAGCGCAAGCTGACCGAAACTGTCACATGACGAGCATTAGGGCGATCGCCACGCCAGGTTGAAACAGCCCGCAATTGCTCAGCTATTGCCGCCATAGAATTGCTTCAGCGCGGGGCTGACGCCAGCTTTTACTTACGTCCCACTCGAATTTTATTTGGTCTGGGCCGATCGAAATCAGCCGGGCGTAGCCCTTCACAACGCAAATGCGGGTTGGATTGCGCTGAATCTGCTCGGCGAAGAGCGCTTCATGCTCATTATGACGCAGCAGCGTCCAGACGCCGCCGCAGGAGAGCTGGGGGTAGCGCACCGCCGCGCCGGAGGGGAAGGCTTGAAGGACGATTTCATAATCGGCCGGGCTCTCCGGCGGCTCGCTCACGGCCCCGCGCCATGCGCCTTGGAAAAATGGCGGCTTCGCCAACGAAGCGGGCGCGGCGTTTCCAATGGGCGGCTTTTTGGCTTGGGGCGCCGTATCAGACGCGTTCTCCCCTACTCGGTCTTGACATCCGGGCTGGAGAAGCTCAGCGCCGCGCTCGCTCAAGGCGGCGCAGGCGTTGCTCTGGGCGGCGGCGGGGAGAGCTGACGCCGCCGCGAGAATCGCGAGGCGAAAAGTCGCCCATCTCATCGCCGCGTCCTTATGGCGTTGGCGCCGCCCCGTGTTTCCCTCTCGGGGTCGGACGGCGCTGTACGCTGCTGTGGCGGCGCTGATTGAGCACCGCCAGCGCGTCAGCTTAAGCCGATTTCTCGGTGATGAATTTGACCGCGTCGCCAACGGTTTGAATCGTTTCAGCGGCGTCGTCCGGGATTTCGACGCCAAACTCCTCTTCGAACGACATGGTCAGCTCAACGGTGTCGAGCGAATCGGCGCCAAGATCGTCGATGAAGCTGGCGGTGGGGACGACCTTCGCCTCGTCGACGCCGAGATGCTCGGCCACAATCTTCTTCACGCGCTCGGCGATATCGCTCATTTCAGTCTGTCCCTTGTTGTGCGCGCCTGGGCGCGACTTGCTAAATTCTATTGGCACTGATGACGGCGCGGCCAGGCCTGGCGCGGATGCGCATGCGGGGGGCCGAAACCGTGTTGGAGCTGGCCTTATCACAAGCGTCGCCGCCGAAGAAAGCCGAAAAGGCCATTGATTTATCAATTTTGAACGTTGCTCATAAGATCGCCACTAGACATGCGCCGCAACATGATCCTGCTGCGGCGCAGCGCATTCCGGCTTACCCCAGTGTGCATTCCTGCGGGCGTTAGATCATCGTCAGGCCGCCATTGACGTGCAAGGTCTGACCGGTGACGTAGCCCGCCTGTTCCGAGGCCAAATACAGCGCCGCTGCGGCGATATCGGCGGCGGTTCCCATCCGGCCGGCGGGGATCGAGGCGTTGACCTTGTCCTTCTGCGCATCGGGCAACGCGGCGGTCATGTCGGTGGCGATAAAGCCCGGCGCAACACAATTCACCGTGATATTGCGGGAGGCGACCTCGGCGGCCAGGGATTTCGACATGCCGATCATGCCGGCCTTGGAGGCGGCGTAATTGCCCTGGCCGGGGTTGCCGGTGACGCCGACAATCGAGGTGACGCCAATGATCCGGCCCCAACGCGCCTTCATCATACCGCGCAGCACCCCGCGCGAGAGCCGGAAGCTGGCGGTGAGGTTGACGTTCAGCACCGTCTCCCACTCCTCGTCGGACATCCGCATAAACAGGTTGTCGCGGGTGAGACCGGCGTTGTTGACCAGAATGTTGACCCCGCCCATCGCCTCGACGGCCTGGCCCGGCAGCGCCTCGACCGAGACTTTGTCCGAGAGGTTGCAGGGCAGGACATGGGCGCGGTCGCCAAGCTCGTCCTTCAACGCCTCCAGCTTCTCGGCGCGGGTGCCGGAGAGGGCGACGGCCGCCCCGGCGGCGTGCAGGGTCTTGGCGATCTCGCCGCCGATGCCGCCGGTGGCGCCAGTGACGAGGGCGGTCTTGCCGGTGAGGTCGAACATACAGGGGGTTCCTTGGTGTTGTTGTTGTCCCGGAAACAGGGCGGCGCTTTCTGGCCAAACGCGGGACGCCAGCGGGCGTCTCGATTTGGGCCGTCTGCTTAAGGCGCAAGGCGGCGGCATGCAAATGCGGCATGCAAATGCGGGATGGGGGTGACGTTGAAGTGACGGCCAATATTGAGCTGATTTTGACAGAGAAGGCGTTGTTCAACTGTAAAATCCGCGCGCTATCGGCGATAGAACGCAATGGATAGATCTTAGACAAGAGCCGGAAACGCACACACAAGAGCTGGGCTCCAAGCGGTGCAGGCGACTAAGGCTTTGAGGGTTGGCTATCCATCTGAGATGGCCTCAATCGTCCCGATCATCCCGGTCATAGGCCAAATCGCCAAACCGGGTGAAGCGGCTGTCGAAGGCCAGTTTGACGGTGCCGATCGGGCCGTGGCGTTGTTTGCCGATGACGACTTCGGCCTGGCCGTAGACATCATTCATCTTGACCTGCCAATCGGCGTGTTCGGGGGTGCCTTCGCGGGGTTCGGTGCGGCCGACGTAATATTCCTCGCGGAACACGAACATCACCACGTCGGCGTCCTGCTCGATCGATCCGGATTCACGCAGGTCCGAGAGCTGGGGGCGTTTGTCGTCGCGGTTCTCGACTTGCCGTGAGAGCTGGCTGAGGGCGATCACCGGCACGTTCAGCTCCTTGGCGATCGCCTTCAGGCCCTGGGTGATCTCCGACACCTCCTGCACCCGGTTGTCGCTGCTCTTGGCCGAGCCTTTGCAGAGCTGGAGATAGTCGACGATCAGCAGGTCGAGCCCATGCTGGCGCTTCAGCCGCCGGGCCCGCGCCGCCAGCGTCGAGATCGGCAAGGCGGGGGTGTCGTCGATAAACAGCGGCGACGCCTCCAGCCGCTGGGCGGTCAGGGCGAAGCGGCGGAACTCCTCCTCGTCCATGTCGCCGCGCCGGATTTTTTCCGAGGCGACCTCGGCTTGCTCGGCCAGAATCCGGGTGGCGAGCTGTTCGGCGGACATCTCCAGCGAGAAGAACCCGACCACCCCGCCATTGATCGCGCCGATGCTGCCGTCATGACGCTCGCCGCGCTCATAGATTCCGGCGATGTTGAAGGCGATGTTGGTGACCAGCGCGGTCTTACCCATCGAGGGGCGGCCGGCGAGGATGACCAGATCCGAGGGGTGGAAGCCGCCGAGCTTTTTGTCCATGTCGCGCATGCCAGAGGACAGACCAGCCAGCCCGCCGTCGCGCTGATAGGCGGCGTTGGCGACCTCGACCGCGTCCACCAGCGCCGAGCGGAATGATTGGAACCCGCCTTCAGCCCGCCCGGTCTCGGCCAGGCTGTAGAGCTGCTCCTCGGCGCTGGCGATCTGCTCCAGCGGCTCGTTCTCATTGGCGGCGTTGAGCGCCTCCAGGTTGATCTTCTCGCCGAGCTCCGCCAAACGGCGGCGCAGGGCGTGATCGTAAATCTCCTGGGCGTAATCGCCGGCGTGGAAGATCGAGACGGTGGATTTCGCCAGACTCGCCAGATACTTGGCCCCGCCCAGCTCTTTCAGGCCTTCGTCGTTCTCCATCAGGGTCTTCAACGTCACCGGAGTGGCGAGCTGGCCCTTTTGAATGCGGGTCTTGGCGATATCGAAGATGCGGCCGTGGACGGGATCGTGGAAATGCTCAGGCAGCAGAAATGCGATCCGGTCGACAACCTCGTTATTGACCAGAATGGCGCCGAGCAGCGCTTGTTCCGCTTCAACGTTGTTGGGCAGCGATAGGCCCGCCTCCTCCGGCTTGAGGCTCATCACCGCATTGGCCGACGCCGCCCTCAGCGGCAACTCGCCTCGACCCCCGTCCGCCATTGTCCAGATCTCCGCCTGTGATTCTTATCGAGCATTCTAGTTGGCGGAACCGGCGCGGCGGCGCGACGGATAATTTTCAAGCATGCACAGGATCTCGACCGCTGTCCCCGAAACGATCCACAGCGGCATGCGCAAGCATGACCAGAGGCCGCATGGAGACCGTATGTACGCCGCAATCTCCGCCGGAGGCGGCGGCGGCGACCGTAGTGGTTTGACCTAGATCAGGCGGATGGAAGATGTATCCCATCCCATGAGTAAGGCGTAAACAGTTGAGGGCTTGAGTGTGGGTATTATCACCGCGTCCTCTGCGGATGTAACCACTTGGGCCACCTCCATCACTGACGTGCTGGTGAATGGTGAGCTCACCAATTTGGCGACTCCCACGCGCATCGCCGGAGTGACCACCAGCGGATTTGGTTACGGGCGCGGCGGTGCGGTCTGCTGAAGCCATCAAGGCGGCGATGTCGAGATGGATTTGTGGCGCCCGTAGGCCCCAGCAGTCTCCGCAGCGCCACATTTTCCGCCGCCTTGGGCAGTGAGGTCAATGTCTACCTACGATAGAGATCACGGAAACGGTACAAGTTTTGCTTATGTGTATGGCGTGATTTTGAGGGCATGGATTATGGGCATCGTTGTCGCCGGAACTTTGGATGACACCACCTGGACCGCGTATATGGATGATGTGCTGACGAACGGGGACGTCAGCATTCTCGCCACCCCCACCCGCATCGCCGGGGTGACGCCCAGCGGCTTGGGGTATGAGGCCACCGGGGTATTCACCTTTACGAATGGAAGCGTCGACTCCAGCAGCATCATCACGTCGTTCCGTGTGATTGAGGATGAAGACATCAAGTTGGTGATCAACTTCAGCGAGATGACGATTGCCGATTTTGTCAATTTAGGGTCGACCTACACAGATGAATCCTGGGCGTATAGAGGCGCCGCCGCAGATGATTTCTTCTCTGGTGGTGTTTTCGACGACGTGTTGGAAAGTTTTGGCGGCGATGATCTGTTGGTCGGGGGCGGCGGCAACGACATCATCGATGGCGGCGACGGCGTCGACACCGTCGATTATGGGATGGAAGGCGGCGATCAGGGCGTGAGCGTCAATCTGATCCAAGATTTCGCCCTGGATAGCCTGGGCGGGCAGGACGATCTCGACAATATCGAGAACCTGATCGGCACCAACTCGGATGACGGGCTGTTCGGCAACGCCGTCAACAACATCCTGATCGGCCATGACGGCGACGACAGCCTGAACGGGCGTGGCGGCGATGACGAGATCGAGGGCGGCGCGG
>JAHQVS010000155.1 GCA_019634215.1 Paracoccaceae bacterium
AAAGGGTGGACTCTTTTACACGACGCGACTTGGCGCGGGGATTGGGCAAAGTGGCTGAACTTTGCCTCAGCCAGTGGAAACGATGCGGCGATGGGGCCGGTCTTCTCGCTTTACAGCCTTGCCGTGGAGGAAGCCAAACAGGGCGCGGGCGTGCTGATGGGGAACCAGCCATTGATAAAAGCAGAGCTTCGGTGCGGCGCGTTGGTTAAGCCATTTGTAGGGTCAATCAACTCTGGGGGCGCACTGACCGCTGCATTTCGAACTGGCTTAGATGATCCTGTTCCCAGCCATTTCGCCAGTTTCCTGTCGACGCTGTGATGGGCCGATCGCACGAGATGAGTTTAGGATGATTCTGGGCTTTGTCCCGCTTTGACTGAATTATAGCACTTGTGGTGATAGGGGGGTGGGAGGGCGATAATATGCGCCTTCGCCCAAAATTCTGCCTGTGTTCGCCCCCTCCTTCCCCCAAATGGCCCGCCCCTTGCTTCCCACCCCCGCAACCAACAACACCACGGGAGCGGGCGATGACGGCGCGGCGGGAGATGGGAACGGCGATCAATCGCTATGTCGGCGCGATTTATGTGGATCTGGCGCCGTTTGAGATCGAGCGCGCTCTGGCGGCCTGGGACGCGGGCTATGGGCGCGGGCTGTTTTTTGTGCCGGATTGGACGGCGGCGCGGCGGGCGGCGCGTCAGATGCGGCGGGCGGCTGGGCGGGTCGCGGCAAAGGGGTGGTTGTGGCTTGAGATTGGAGCGCCGTTGGATGTTCTGCCGGATCTGGCGCCTGATCTGCCGCCAGGGGCGGTGTTCGCATTGCGGGCGGGCGGCGAGGTTTCAGAGAGTGGCTATGACCTCGCTTTGATCGACGCGATTGGCGCAATGCCGGGCGGGCGCGGCGCTGTGGTGCTTGAGAATGCGGGGGCGTTGGCGGCGGGGACACTCTCTGGGGCGTCTTTGGATCGGTTAATCGCTGTTGGGCGGCAGTTGGGCCCATCGGTCGCCGCACGGTTTGGCGGTGACGAGTTGCAAGTCGATGATCTGACCCTCTCCGTCGGGTATGGCGAGCAGGATGATGTCGAGGCGCTGTCGGCGCTGTTGTCGTCCTCAAAAGCGGCGCGGACGGCGGCGCGGGCGGCCTTGGCGCAGCGAGGGCTACCTGCCTCGGCGCTGGACCGTCATCTGCCGCATCACCACGCGCGTATGGGATCGTTGGCGATGGCTGAGGGCCGCCCGGCGGAGGCGCTCGCCCATTTCGCCAAGGCGGCGGCGATCGTCCCGGATGCGCCGGGATTGCGGGTCGCGGCGATCGAGGCGGCGGTGATGGCGGAGCGTTGGGACGCCATGGCCGCGCACTCCCTACGGTTGGGAGAGGCTACGCCATCGCATCCGGACGCGCCGAGATGGCTGTGTTTGGCGCAAAGGCTGGCGTCTGGCGATGAGCCGTTGGATCAGCGTGCGGCTCCTGGCTTTGCGGGATGTTTTTCTCGGGAGCTTAGGCTTGCTGGGCCTTGGCGCTTTGCTGATGTGGCGGCGCGAGATGGTTATTATGGTCAGCTTTTGGACGGGCGCGCGCTGCTGCAAGGCGTCCGGTGGATGCTGGAGTCGCTTTTCTGGCCCCGCCGCGCCCCTGCTGCGCCGCAAGCGCCGTCGCCGACTGAGCTGTATGCCGAGATGCGCGCGGGGGAGCAGGCGCGGCCCGCTCCGTTGAAAGCGCCGCCGCCGCCGCCGTCCGCTCCGATGCAGCGCTTGGAGGCGCCGGTGGAGCGTATGCTCGCCGCCGCCGCCCGGCTGGAGATGCTGAGCGCGCGGCGACGGGAGGCTGAGCTATAACTCAGGCGGCCAACAGCCGCGCCACGATCTCGCTTGAATCCTTCGACAACCCCGGAGCGGCCCCGATCCGCTCCAACTCGGCGCGCATCAGCGCCTGGCGGCCAGCGTCATAGCGTTTCCAAGTCTCGAACGCGCCGATCAGACGGGCGGTGGTTTGTGGATTTACCGGATCGAGGCGGATCAACCAATCAGCGTAGAACCGATATCCTGCGCCATCCTTGCGATGGAAGCCGGATGGGTTCGCCATCGCGAAGGCTCCGATCAAAGCGCGGAACTTATTCGGATTTTTCCACTCAAACGCCGGGTGCTCCGTCAGGGCGGTCACCCGCTCCAACGTGGTGGCGGCAGGGGAAGACGCTTGCACCCCGAACCATTTGCCAAGCACCAGCGGGTCGGTTTTCCAGCGATGGTAGAAGCTGCCCAATGCTTCACCGGCGTTCGGCGCCTCCGAGTGAACCAGCGCAGTTAACGCTGGAAGCTGGTCGGTCATATTGTCGGCGCCGGCGAATTGGCGCTCCGCGAGACCCAGAGTCTCGGGCTGGCGCAGATGAGCGAGGAAGGACAAGGCGACGTTTTTCAGCGCGCGCTTGCCGGCGTCCTCGGCGCTGGGGCGGTAGGCGCCGGGGGTGGTCATGTCGGCGTACAGCTCCAGCAGGCGGCGGCGGTTGCTCTCGGCGACAACGCGGCGGACATGGTCGCGGGCGGCGTGGATCGCATCCGGATCGGCGGCCCCTTGCCGTGAGGCCATTTCGCCCGCCAGCTCATCCTCGCTGGGCAGGGTCGCAGCCAGCGCGCGATAGGCTGGGTCAAAGCGATCGTCGGACAGGATGCCGCCGATCGCCGCCGTTAAATCGGAAACCGCTGGGGCGGGGCGACCGGCGCCGATCTCTATGGCGGCGCCCAAAAGCGAGTCCACCGCGAGCCCATGACCGACGTCCCACCGATTGAACAGGTCGGAATCATGGGACATCAGCACCGCGCGATCAGCGTCGGAGTAGCTGTGGTTGACGATGATCGGGGCCGAAAACCCACGGTTAATCGACGGAATTGGGCGCACATGTACGCCCTCGAAGGCGACTTCTCGATCGGCGGCGTTGAGACGAACCAGGCGATCCTCGCTGGTCAGCTCAGCGCCCTCAGGCGTTAGCAGTCCGATCTTAATGGGGATGTCGAGCGGCGCTTTGACCGGTTGGCCGGGAGTGGTCGGCGTCTCCTGTGTCAGCGTCAGAGTGTAGCGTTGCGCCGCCGGGTCGTAATGCTCCTTGATCGAGACGCGCGGCGTGCCGGCTTGGCTCCACCACAGTGAGAAATGTTGCAGGTTTTCGCCGGTGGCGTCCTCAAAACATTTCACAAACTGCTCGATGGTGCAGGCTTGGCCATCGTGCCGGTCGAAATAGAGATCGAGCGAGGCGCGGTAGCCGTCTTCACCGACAATGGTCTGGAGCATTCGAACCAGTTCCGCGCCCTTCTCGTAGACGGTGGCGGTGTAGAAATTGTTGATCTCGACATATTCGTTTGGGCGCACCGGAGGCGCCAACGGCCCGGCGTCCTCGCGGAATTGGCGGGCGCGCAGGGTTTTAACCCCATCGATCCGCATCACCGAGGCGGAGCGCTCATCCTCGCTGAATTGCTGATCCCGGAACACCGTCAGCCCTTCCTTTAAGCAGAGCTGGAACCAATCGCGGCAAGTGATCCTGTTGCCGGTCCAGTTGTGAAAGTATTCGTGGGCGACGACGCTTTCGATCAGCTCATAATCGCGGTCAGTGGCGGTTTCAGGACTGGCGAGAATATACTTTGAGTTGAAGATATTCAGGCCCTTATTCTCCATCGCCCCCATATTAAAGTCGTCGACGGCGACGATCATAAATAGGTCGAGGTCGTATTCGCGGCCATATCGGCGCTCGTCCCACGCCATGGAGCGCTTCAGGGCGTCGAGGGCGTAGAGGGTGCGTGGCTCATCGCCAGCGCGGGTGTAGATCTCCAGCGCCACATCGCGCCCGGATACGGTGGCGAAGCTGTCGCGGGTGACGGCGAGATCGCCGGCCACCAGGGCGAATAGATAGGCTGGCTTCGGGAACGGGTCGGTCCATTCGGCGAAGTGCTTGCCGTCGGCGAGGTCGCCGGTCTCGACCCGGTTGCCATTGGAGAGCAGCACCGGAAACCGCGCCTTGTCGGCTTCGATCCGGACATAAAAGGTCGCCATCACATCAGGACGGTCGGGATAGTAGGTGATTTTGCGGAAGCCCTGAGCCTCGCATTGGGTGCAATACATGTCTCGGGACATGTACAGCCCCTCCAGGGCGGTGTTGGTTTCCGGTGAGATCTCGGTTTCGCACTCCCAAACGATTTGGTCGTTCGGCAGCAGCGTGGCGGGGATGGTGATCCCCTCTTCACCAAGGATGTACTCATCCGCCGTCAGCGCTTTGCCGTCGATGCTGGCGGAGATCAGCTCTAACTTGCGCCCATCCAGGTGCAACTCGGCAGGGCCGGGGACGCTGTCGGGGTTGCGGCGCAGCGACAGGCGGGCGCGGACACGGGTGGCGGTTTCATGCAGAGAAAACTCCAACCTCACGCCGTCGACCAACCACAGCGGCGGCTGATAGTCCGCCAGACGGATGGGATCGAGCTGTGGCGCGGCGTCCGGTCGGAGTGAGAGCATGGAGACATCCTTTCAACGAATAACCAACCCAGTAGGCATGGGCCGCAACATCTGGCGGACGCCGCCATTGTCAATGGGGATAAGTGGCCGGAGGTCGGCGTTTCGGCGGGACGACCGGCGAGAGGGGCCGCCGGAAACCGTCGCTTTGTCTTGGGGGAGACGGCGCCTCAGGCGCCGTCCGGGGGTGTTTTCGTCTTATCGGCCGGTTCGGAGGCGGCGGCGCTGGTGGCGAGCGAATTGGATGCGCTCGCCTCCCCGCCCGTGCTCGGCGTGGATGCCGCGCTTTCAGCAGGCGGCGATGTTGGCGTCAAGCCGGGAGAAGGGGCCGCCAATGGCGCCGGCGGCGTTGTGTCGGTCGCCTCCAGCTCGATCGGCGCCGACGGGTCGTCGAATCGAGGCGCAGCGGTTTTCTCAAAGCGCGCTTCACCATGGGAGTCGATGGTCAACGCCGGACGAAGCGATGAGGGCATCGTCATGGGAGAGCCATAGAGCGCCTCGCGCAGCTCGTTAAACACGTCCTTGCCGGTCTCGGCGGCGACCGCTTCGCGCAATTCGGCCAGATCGAGCTGCAGCCGGGTGCGTTCGGCCTCGCGGCGGCTGGATTCAAGCGCGGGGTCTTTCACCTCCGGCGGTGGAGGCGGCGCTTCGGGATCATGGTCCGTCGTCGGCAGCGTCATCCAGCGCGTGGCGTTGACGGCCGCTTTGCGCTCCTGCTTCTCAAGCGCCTTCAACGCGGCGTTTTGGCGGGCGATCAGGTCGTTGAACAAGGCGCTGTCGGCGGCGCGCAGCGGCAGGGACCGCGCGGGGGTCGCGACAACCAACTCGCGCAGGCACATTGGCGGCGGGGAGGCCGGGCGCTTGCCGCCGCTAGCGGCTTGAGACGCCTTCGCCACTCCGCTGCTTTCCTCATTAGGGTCGGTCGGCGGCGGCGTCGGTGAGATGTCGCGGCGAATGGCTTGGCCAATCTGCGCCGCCTCCAGCCGCAGCTCCCACTCTTCCAGCATGTCGGAGCTGTCGGTAATGGCGTCATACACCGCGCGGCGCACATGTAGGCGGTCGCCGATGGGCGCTGCGATCAGCAGATCGTAAACAGCGAATAGCCCTCCGGCGCGTACGAAGGCGCGGCGGCGGCGGGCGGGGCCGAACACGTCAGCCGCATCGTTAAGGCCCGCCCAACCGGTCATCGTGACCATTTGGGCCTCCTCCGGGGCGATTCCGGCGGCCTTGGCGGCGGCGGCGCATTCCCGCGCGATCGCGGCGTCGCGTTTCAAGCGCATTTCGGAGACGGTGAGACGGGTCTTGGTCAGGTCTTCGATTTCGCCGTCAATCGCCTGGCGGAACTCTTGCACCGCGTCCAGCTTATCGTCGATCTCTGCGTCGCGGGTGAAGCCGGTGAGGAAATACAGCCCGACCGCCGCCGCGAGCACTGCGAACACGCCCGCCACCGTCGCGATGTTGGTGAACAACGCCAAGCCGCCGCAAATCAGCACTGACAGGCCCAACAGGCCGCCCGCACGCTTCAACAGCCGGTTGCGGGCGCTTTTCTTGCGTCGGATCTCCCGCAATTCGGCGGCGTCGACGCGGTCGATCTCATGTGGGTCGGGCCGGTGGAAGAAGTCCCACCGCTTCTGGGCGGCCTCGTTCTTCATGTTGGCGCGCTCTGAGATGTCGCTGCGCAGGCGCAACCCGCCCAGGCTTTCGGCCCAGAAGATCTGATGGTCGAACACCGAACGCGAGCGTTTGCCCGGCGGCGTTTTGCGGAGGTGGTCGAACCAGCGGCGGAAAGACGGCATGGCGATCCCTCGTTGCACAATGGGACAGAGGCCATCGGCCTGAATAACAGGTCGAGACCGTGCAAATCCCATAGGGGTTTAGCGGTTTTGTCGCGCGCATACGACGGTTTTCGCCGCTGCGCACGTGATTTTGGAACCCTCTCCATGTGGCGACGCGGCGGCGCTTGCCAAGGGGGCGCGCATGCGAGAGAAACCGGCGGCCTTCCTCGTCGTCGACTTCAGCCCTGGAGCGTCGCCTCAATGCTGACACCCGCGTCTTCCGCCGCCCCGTCCTCGTCCCTTGGCGCCGGGGCGCCCCGCCCGCTTTCGGCGGACGCTGAGCGGTGGGCTTGGTGGGCCTTGGCCGCCATCGCCGCCGCCGTGGCGGTGCGGCTGGGGATCAATGCGTTGGAGCTGGCTCCGCTGCATTTCGACGAGGCGCAGTATTGGACTTACGGCGAGGCGTTGGATTGGGGCTATTACTCCAAACCGCCGATGGCCGCCTGGCTGATCCGCCTGTCGACCGAGCTTGCCGGCGACACGATTTTCGGGGTGCGGTTGCTCGCGCCGGTGGTTCACGGCGTTATCGCTTGGCTGCTGTTCGCCACCGGCCGCCTGCTGTTCGACGCCCGCACCGGCTTCTGGGCGGCGATCTGCTACCTGACGCTGCCGGCGGTGGCGGCCTCCTCGGGTTTGATGACCACTGACCCGCCGATGATGGTTGCTTGGGCGTTGGCGCTCTACGCGCTGGCCCGTGCTCTGGCGTCGGAACCGCCGCATCCGAGCTTCGGCGGCGAGAGTTCGGTTGGCGTTGGTCTGGGTTGGTGGGCGCTGTGCGGTGCGGCGATCGGCGTTGGGCTGCTGTCGAAATACACCATGGTCGCGTTTGTTGGCGGCTGTCTCGGCTATGCGTTGTTCTCACGCCAGGGCAGGTTCGGTTGGCGCCCGACGCGGCTCTATGGCCCGCTGTTGGCGGCGTTGTGCGCTGTACTGGCTTTCTCACCCAACCTGCTCTGGAACGCCGCCAATGATTTCGCCGCCATCGCCCATGTCGGCGACAACGCCAAGCTGGGCGGCGGACCGCGTTGGCAGGTTGATAAGGCGTTGGAGTTTATCGGCGCTCAGGCGGCGATTTTGGGCCCGGTGCTGTTTATCGGGCTGCTTCTGTTGGTCGCCAAAGGGCGGTGGCGGCAGGAATGGTCTTATCGTTTGTTGCTTTGGCTGACATTGCCGCTGCCGGTGATCATGACGGTGCAGGCCTTCCTCTCGCGTGCACACCCGAATTGGGCGGCGCCGGCCTATGTCGCCGGCACCCTGGCGATCGTCGCATGGCTCTTGGACCGGGAGCGGGCGGCGTGGCTACGGGTGAGCGTCGCCATTGGGCTGGCGGCGCAGGTCGCTTTGACCGGAGCGGCTGTGGCCTATCGCGAGGCCGCCGCCGAGCTGCCGCGCACCTATGACCCCTATAAGAAAATGCGCCCGAATCCGCCGATTTGCGCCCGCGCCCTGGCGCTCAGCGAAGGCGCGCCGCTGCTTTCGAATGACCGCCGTCTGTTGGCCGACTGTATGTTCGTTGGCGGGCTGGGGCTGACTCAGATCAGGATCTGGAACGCCGACGGCGTCCCCGGAAACCATTATGAGATGACCTCCAGCCTCACCCTGAACGACGCTGATCAGAGCTTCCTGCTGGTTGTGCTGCGCGGCGCCGATCAGGCGGCGGCCCGGCTGTCTCGTTTCGAGCAGGTGGAGGTGTTGGAGAGCGCCGCTCTGGTCACCCACGCCGACCGCAGCGTGAGCTACACTTTGGCGCGAGTGTCGGGGTTTAAGGGCTACGCCGACAAGTAGATTTAGCAACCAACGGCTTAATCCGAGCGCGCCGGTTTGCCCTGGCGCGCGCCCAGATGCCGCTCCCCGCGTTCCGCCGCCAACCGGGACTGCCGCGCCCGCTCCGCCCGCCGCGCTTCTTGCTGAGGGGTCATCTCCGCCGCGCAGTGCGGGCAGCTCACACTGGGGATATAGCGCGGGTCTTGCTTATCTGCGGCTGAGATCGCCCGGCGGCAACCGTGGCACAGCTCATGCGCGCCCGGGCGCAGATTATGGTCGACCGACACCCGGTCATCGAACACGAAACACTCTCCGCGCCACTTGCTGCGCTCAACCGGCACATGCTCCAGATAGCCGAGAATGCCGCCCTCAAGGTGCTTGACCTCAGGCAACCCCAGCTCCCGCAGCAGCACGGTCGCCTTCTCGCAGCGGATGCCGCCGGTGCAATAGGCGGCGATGGCGCGTTTCTCCCGCAGCATCGGCGCATTGGCGGCGACCCAGGCCGGGAAATCTCGAAACGACCCCGTCTCCGGGTCGAGCGCACCGTCAAATTGGCCGAGAGCGGTCTCATAACCGTTGCGCACGTCAATGACCGCAACGTCAGGGTCGGCGATGAGCGCGTTCCATTCTTCCGGGGGCACATACTCTCCGACCGTCTCCGGTGAGACCACCCCAGGCGCGCCCATGCTGACGATCTCCCGCTTCAGCCGCACCTTCAGTCGCAGAAAGGGCGGGTCTTCCGACCAAGATTCTTTCCAGCGGAGTGCTGCGAAGCGCGGATCAGCGCGCACACCCTCCAAAAAGCCCCGTAGCGACGTGGGCGCCCCGGCCAGGGTGCCGTTAATCCCCTCCGGCGCCACCAGTAGCGAACCGGCCACATCCGCCGCCTCGCCCGCGCGCCGCAGCGTTTCAATCAGCGCGGTCGGGTCGGCGACATCGGCGAAATGGTAAAAGGCGGCGATCAGGGTGTTGGTCATGTCGTTGGCGTCAGTGGTGTTCGCAAACATTCTGAGCTGATACGACGCCATGCGCGTGGACGCCAGCCTTGGTGTACGGCGCCCAAGCAGGCTCCGATCGGGCCTACTCTTTTGCGCCGCTAAAATATTCTGGATATTGCGCCACAATCGCGGGCAGCCGCTCAATGGTGCCGGAGAGATGGTCGCGCATCGCGTCGGTTGCGGCGTGGCGGTCGCCGTCGTCGATTGCGGCCAACACCGCCGCATGGCCAGCGAGGATGGATTGCATTTTGCCGCTGCTCGGCAAATCAAGCGTGCGCAACCGGGCCATCTGGCTCGACCGTTCGGCGACCAAATCCCGCAGCGCCTCTTGGCCGGTTGCGACAAACAAATGCCGATGGAAATCTTCGTCAAGCTCCCGAAAAAGCTCAATTTGCTCAGGGTCGTCGACCAGCGCCTGCTGCATCTTGAGGACGCCGCGCGCTTTCTTCAGCAGGGCGGGTTGCTGCATCACCGCGAGACGGTTCACCACCTCGCATTCGATGCCCACGCGGAAAAATTGCTCAAGCCGCAATCGCGCCTGATCGAGATGCGTCACTTCGGTCCGTGATTGCCGGAAGGTCGCCACCAATCCCGCTTGCTCAAGCCGTTGCAGCGCCTCGCGCACCGGTGATTGGCTTACGCCGAACGCCTCCGCCAGCTCCGTGCGTGAGAGACGCGCGCCCGGCGGCAGCTCCAGCGCCACGATCCGCGCCCGCAATTGTTCATACACGCGGGTGGAGGCGAGCATCTGGCCGGGCGGGAACGTCGCGTCCGGCGGGATCGCGCCGTCAGCCTCCTTCAACTGGATCTTTTTGCTCATCAACGGCTCGTCAGGTCATCTACATCAACAGGCTTGGCAGAGCCGTGGAAATGGCGGGAAACGACGCCAGAAGCACATAAAACACAAGGAGGGCGAGGAAAAACGGCAAGGCGGCGCGCGTATAGGCCCCCGTTTTCACATTAAGCACTCCACAAACCGTAAACATGATCACGCCGACAGGCGGCGTCAGGCCGCCGATGTTGATCAGAAACACCATCAAAACGCCCATATGGATCGGATCAAAGCCAGCGGCGGTCAACACCGGCATAACGATTGGCGTGATCAGCAGGATATTGGCGGCGCCCTCCAGAAACATACCCGACACCACCATGACCATTGTCACCATCAACAAAATCGCGATCGGATTTTCAGACAAGCCGGTGGCATATTGGGTGATCTGCTGCGGCGCGCGTTCAATGGTCATGGCGTAGCCCAGCACCCCCGCCATCATGATCAACAGCATAATCATACCGAGATCGCTCACAGAGGCGTTCAGCGCCTCCCGCATCTTCTGAAGCGTGAGTTCGCGATAGACGAAAACCCCGACGATCAGCGCGTAAAACACCAGAAAAGCGCCGGCCTCGGTGGCGGTGAAAATCCCGAAGCGGAAACCGACGATCAGAATGATCGGAAACATCAGCGCCCAGATGCTCTCGATAAAGCTCTTCCACAGCTCCCGCGCTTTTGGCGGGGCCGCAAGGTCGGCGGCGTAGCCGTGGCGGATGGCGAGCGTCCAGGTGGTGAGCATCAGGATGAAGGTCAGCAAGGCGCCGGGGAGGATGCCGGCCAGGAACAGCCGGCCAATCGACACCTCGTTGATGTAGCCGAACAGGATCAGCCCGATTGAGGGCGGGATGGTGGCTGTGATGATCGAGCCGACGGCCAGGATCGCGGCGGCGACCGCTTTGGGATAATTCTGGGCGATCATCGACGGCCCGAGCAAGCGGCTCTCCATCGCCGCGTCGGCGACGGCTGAGCCGGAGATGCCCCCCATCATAAAGCTTAACACGATCGAGACCTGCGCTAAGCCGCCTGCGATCCACCCCGTCAGCAGCCGCGAGAAACCGACCAGACGGTTGGTGATTCCAGTCGCGTTCATCAAATTGCCAGCGAGGATAAAGAACGGCACCGCCAGCAGCGGAAAGCTCTGGGTCGCAGCCACCATTTTTTGCACCGCGACAGTGGGCGGCATCGTCCCGGACAGGATGAACACTGGGATCGCGGACAGCGCCAGGGCGAAGGCGACGGGCTGGCCGACGAACAGAAAGAACGCAAACAGGGCGGCGATCAGGAGCAACATCAGGAGGCCGCCTCTTTCTCTTTGGCCGCCGCAGGCTGCTGGGCGGCGCCAATGGGCGCGCCCGTCAGCAGTTGATGCAGATTGAATAGAATGGTGCGCAGCATCAGGGTGAAGCCAACAAGCATGGCCCCATGTGTCCACGACCCGTGCATTTGCGTCGCCCCAAACAGGCGGGGATGCATCAATTCAGTGTTGCGCCATGCATAGATCAGCAGAAAGCCCAGCAACGCCGCCAGCACAGCGAAATTGAAGAAGTCCAGCCAGTAGCGGCCTCGGGCGTTGAGCAATTCATGCAGCACGGACAGCCCGAAATGGCGGCTGTTTTGCAGGGCCAGATCCGCGGAGATCACGCAAAGCCATACGAACAACAGTTGTGCGATCTCCACCGACCAAATGATTGGCGATCCCCACGCCCGCGCCACGGAGGCGATAGCCACCAGGATCACGATCGCGATCAGCAGGGCGACAGCGGCGAGGCCTTCGATCCAGCGAAAAAACTTGTCTGATCGAAGCATCATCAGCCGCCAAGCCTCTCATGTGATTAAGAGAAAAGCGGCGTTCAGCTTGGATTCGCTGAACGCCAAGGAGGGAAACAAGATGGGTGATCACGTTTGAGCGGATCAAACGCCCTACCGCATCACCCGCTGATTTAATCCGCCAGAACTGACCGGACGATCTCGGCTTCTTTCTCAAGCTCCAGCAGCGGATAGACCCCGGCGACCGCCTCCTTGAACGGCGCTAAGTCGACGTCGCTGATCGTCACTCCCGTCGCGGCCACATCCTCCAGCGCCTTCTCCCCCAGCTCGATGGTCAGGCCGGAGGCGTAGCGGCCGTTCTCCACCGCCAGATCACGCACGATTTTCTGATGCTCTGGCGAGATCTGGTCCCAGCTTTCCGCCGACACCACCAGCGCGGTGACAAGCTGGATATGGCCGGTCTTGGTGACATGTTTCACCACCTCGTATAGTTTCGCGCCCCAGATCGCGGTGGGTTGAGCCTCGGCGGCGTCGATGGTGCCGAGCTGCAGCGCGGAGTAGACTTCGCCCCAAGCGATCGGGGTCGGCTCCGCGCCCATGGCGCGAATGGTCTCGATCCAGACTGGGGCGCCGATGGTGCGCATGCGCACGCCGGAAAGGTCGGCTGGGCTCGATACTGGTTTCTGGGTCAGCGCATGGCGGGCGCCTTGATACCAGTTCGAGGCCAGCATCATCAGTCCGGCCTTCTCCTTCAACTCGTCGCCCCAGCCGAGATAGGCGTCCGACAGCGCGAATTTGTCGGCTTGCTCGTAGGTGTCGAACAAGAATGGCGCGGACATGATCGCCAGCGACGGCACGAAGGAGGACAGCCGCGCCACATCGGTGACGGTGCCGACATTGGCCCCGGCGCGGGCTTGGTCGAGCATCTCGGTGGTGTCGCCCAATTGGCTGTTATGGAACACCTCGACTTGGACCTCGCCGCCTGTCGCCTCAGCGACCTCCTTTGCGAATTTGTCCAGCCCCTGTCCCATCGGATCGGCCGGCGCGAGCACCGTCCCGACGCGCAAAGTCGTCTCCGCGCCAGCGGGAACGGCGAGCGCCAAGCTTGCGAGTAGAATTGCCGCCAGGGTTTGGCGGGGGGTCAAACGGGTCATTAAATCCTCCCAGGGTACTGCTTTTGCAGTTCTAATATATTAGTTGTTTTGGGATGTTAGTTGTGGCAATTCGCTGCTGTCAATATGCTTTTTCTGCGGCGGCAGAGTGGAACCTGGAGGAGAGGAAAAGCTTGGAAAAACAATATGAAAACTTGCTTCCAGCCGTGACGGAACCCGCCACGCCGCTGTTTATTCCCCAAGCGGAGTTAGGGGATAGCCCGGTCTGGCCGAACCAAGATCAGCACCTGTGGTGGGCCGATACCGAAGGCCGCAAGCTGTTGGCGACCACGCTAGAGGGCAAGACCGGGATGTGGGACACACCGGAACTGGCTGGATTTGTCCAACTCGTCGCCGGTGGTGTGCTGATTGTCGGCCTCGAGTGGTCTGTGAGGGCGCTCTCCTCCGCCCCCTTTCAGGCGCCTGCTAAACTTGCTTTGGGCGGACTGGCGCGCGGCCGAATAACCCTGACCTCCCGCAAAGCTGAGGACAACGGCGACCGGTTGGCGATATGGGCTCTGACGCCGGGGAGCAGCATGCAATGACTGGGAAAAAGACCCCCGCCGACCTCCGCTCCGCCCGCTGGTTCGCGCCCGATGATCTGCGCAGCTTCGGCCATCGCTCACGGATGATGCAGCTCGGCTATGCGGAGGAGGAGTTTGCCGGCAAGCCGATTATCGGCGTCCTCAGCACCTGGTCGGAACTTAATACCTGCCACGCGCATTTCCCTGACCGAGTCAAAGAGGTGAAGCGCGGGGTGTCGCAGGCGGGCGGCTTTGCGGTAGAGCTGCCGGCCTTGTCGCTTGACGAGAGTTTTCTGAAGCCGACCTCGATGCTCTATCGCAATATGCTGGCGATGGAGACCGAGGAGATGATCCGCGCTCATCCGATCGACGGGGCAGTGCTGATGGGGGGGTGCGACAAGACCACGCCAGGGTTGGTGATGGGGGCGATCTCGGCTGGCGTACCGATGATCTTTCTACCGGCGGGGCCGATGCTGCGCGGAAATTACGCCGGGCATGTCCTCGGGTCGGGCTCAGACGCCTGGAAATATTGGGACGAACGGCGCGCAGGGAAGATCACTGACGATCAGTGGCGCGGCGTCCAAGCTGGCATCGCCCGCTCGGCGGGGACCTGCATGACCATGGGCACCGCCGCCACCATGACTGCAATCGCCGAGGCCCTGGGCTTGACCTTGCCCGGCGCCTCCTCAATTCCGGCGGTGGATTCCAGTCATCAACGCATGGCCTCCGCCTGTGGGCGGCGCATCGTCGAGATGGTGTGGGAGGATCTGGGGCCGGATCTGATCGTCACCGATGCGGCGGTGAAAAACGCTGCTGTCGTGGCCATGGCGCTGGGTTGCTCCACCAACGCTGTGGTGCACCTGATCGCGATGGCGCGGCGGGCGGGCGTCAACCTCGTTTTGGATGATTTGGACGCACTCGGCCGCGTCACCCCGCTGATCGCCAATGTGCGCCCGGCTGGGAAAGAGTATTTGATGGAGGATTTCTACTACGCCGGAGGGTTGCGGGCGCTGATGGCGCAGCTTGAAAGCAAGCTCGACGGCACGGTCCTCACTGTCAGCGGGCGGCCCCTGACCGAGACGCTGGAGGGCGCGGTGGTTTATAATTCCGATGTGATCCGCTCTCTGGACAATCCCGTCTACGCGGAGGGCTCCTTGGCGGTTCTGCGCGGCAATCTCTGCCCCGACGGCGCTGTGATCAAACCCGCCGCTTGTGAGGCGCGCTTCCTCAATCATGAAGGCCCAGCGCTGGTGTTTGACAGCTACCCGGAGATGAAGGCCGCTATCGATGACGAGGCGCTGGATGTAACCGCTGACACCGTGCTGGTGCTGCGCAACGCCGGGCCACAGGGCGGGCCGGGGTTTCCGGAATGGGGGATGCTCCCGATCCCCAAGGCGCTGATAAAGCAGGGCGTTCGCGATATGCTGCGGATTTCCGACGCGCGGATGTCCGGCACCTCCTATGGGGCTTGCGTTCTCCACGCGGCCCCAGAGGCCTATGTCGGCGGCCCGCTGGCTGTGCTCAGGACCGGCGACCGGGTGCGGTTGGATCTGCCCAATCGCCGCCTGGACATGCTGGTTTCAGAGGATGAACTCACCCGCCGCCGCGCCGCCTGGGCGCCGCCGCCGCCCCGCTTTGAACGCGGCTATGGCGTCATGTTCGCAAAACATGTCACTCAAGCGGATCAGGGATGCGATTTCGACTTCCTGCAATCCGATCATGGCCGCTCCCCCGGTGAGCCGGATATTTTCTGAGGTAACGCCCTATGACCGAGTATCTGTTGTCTGACGAAACCCGTGCGCGGCTGAGCGACATTTCAACCGCGTCGATCGCCTCCGCCTTGTACAAGCGGGGTTTGCGGCGTCAGTTCATTCAAGGCGTCGCCCCTGTCTCGCACAAGGGCCGCAATATGGTCGGCCAAGCCTTCACCCTGCGGTACATGCCCGCCCGTGAAGACCGTAACGCTATGGAGGTGTTTCAGAACCCGGAGCATCCTCAGCGGAAGGCGATTGAGACTTGCCCGCCTGGGTGGGTGCTGGTGATGGACGCCCGCCGCGACGCCCGCGCCGCCACCGCCGGTTCGATCCTCGCCGCCCGATTGGCGGTGCGCGGCGGGGCGGGTCTGGTGACCGACGGCGGGCTGCGGGATGTTGCGGGCATCGGCTCGCTCGATATGCCCTCTTACTGCGCCAACCCCTCGGCCCCGACCAATCTGACCCACCATGAGGCGATCGAGATCGGCGGCCCAATCGGTTGCGGCGACGCGCCGGTGTTTCCGGGGGATGTGATGGTTGGCGACGGCGATGGGGTGATGGTGATCCCGGCGCATCTCGCTGATGAAATCTCCCAGGAATGCTTAGGGATGGAGAGCTACGAAGCGTTTGCGTTGGAGCGGGTGATGGCGGGTGAAAGCATTCGGGGTCTCTACCCTTGCACCAATGAGGAGATCCGGGCGCAATATGAGACGTGGCGTCAGAAGACTGGGCAGTAAGCCCGGGCGCTGCAACTGATTGGCGCCCTCCACGAACGCCTCAAGGAAGGCCCGCTTCCAGCTCCACGCAAGCAATTTGGTCAGCGCGGTTTTGAAGCCGTCGCTGGCCTTCTTCGCTCCTCTGGCTGCAGTGATGTGCGGTCTGGTTTCAGATTTAGATCAGCCAAACTTTGTTTAGAGCTTCGAGCGCTATTCAATATCGCGGCTCAGCGTCGATTAATTTGAGAATTTCTTTTCAACTCCTTTAATGTCTAGATTAATGCTCAAGAGCTTAAATATTGGGCACTTTGTTTTATTTGGGAGGCTAATGGCCTGTTAATGGTTGTTGGGCCAAATTGTCGCAGGCTTCATGGGGGGCGTGCATGTCGATCTCGAAAAAACTTTTCAGTGTTGTTGGTGCTTTGGTGGTGATGTGCGCCTTGGCGGGCGGGGTTGCGATCTACGCGGTCGAAAAGCTTGGCTCGCTCGCCTCGGACATTTTCGAAGGCCCTATGCGGGCGACCAACAGCGCTCAATCAGCCAAGATCAATTATCTTCTGGCCAAACAACTTGTCTTTCGCTCGACAGTTGAGCCTGGCTCCATCGCTCCTGCGGCGTTTGATAAGCAGCTCGCCGCCATCCATGAGGATCTTGGCGTGCTCTCAGAGGCCTCGCGCGCCGACGGTTCCGGCGCGCTGATCCGCGAAATCAGCGATCTTCTGGAGCCCTGGTCCGCTGACGCCCTGCGCGTTGTTTCTGGCGAGGCGGAGGAAACGGGCGACGCCTTGAACCCGCTGAACGGTCGTTCAAAGCAGATCCTTAAGGACATCGCGCTGCTACTGGAGCTAGAGACGGATTTCGCCCGTGAAGAGCGGGAGCTGGCCCTGTCAGTTGTGATGATAACTGAAGTCGAGGTGCTGGCGATCGCCGTGCTGTCGGTTATCCTCGGCGTCTCTGCTTGGTGGTGGTTGTCTCTAAATATCAGTGTGTCGATCCGATCATTCTCAAGCTCAATGAAGTCGATCGCCGATGGGAACTTGGACGTCGTGATCTCCGGTTTAGGCCGCAAGGATGAGATTGGAGACATGGCGCAGGCACTGGACTTGTTCCGCCAAGCGGCGTGCCAGCAAATCGCCGTCAAGGCGGCGATCAACGCCTCGACTTCCCCCTTGCTGGTGGTGGACGGCGATGGTTGTGAGATCGCTCGGAACCCAGCCTTCGATAACTTGTCGAGATCCATCGACATCCCCGCGATAGCTTCTGAGCGAGGTGGCTGGTGTTTTGCGCCGTTCATTCGCCTGTTGGAAGAGGCGAAGGCGGCAGGGCGTTTGAACAAAAAGCACGACGGCACGCTGGCGGCGGAGACCGACGTCGGCGACAGTATTCTGGAAGTGAAGCTGGTGGAGTTCGGCGAGAACAATGAGGGCTTGGAGGGGATTGCTCTGGAGATTGCGGATGTGACATCGATCCGCAAGCTTGAGCAGGACGTGATCAAAGTGATCGAGAGCTTGGAGGCTGGCCAGTTTGACTCGCGGGTGTCCTCGATTGACGATCTTGGCTTTACTTCCTTTGTGGCGAAAGGCCTGAACCGCCAGATGGACACCATCGCGGTGTTTATGGAAGAACTGGCCGTCGCTTTGAAAGCCATGGAAAGCGGCGATTTGACCAAAGGCATGAACGGCGAGTTCGTTGGGGAGTTTAAGCTGGCCCGCGATGGGTTTAACGAGAGTTTGGGCAATATCCGAAATATCTTACAGCAGGTCACCGGCGCTACGGATGATGTGCGCGCGCAGGCGGCCCCCCTCGCGTCAGCCTCCCAGGATCTCGCTTCACGCGCCGAGTCTCAGGCCGCCACCTTGGAAGAGACCTCGGCGACCATGGATGAAATCGAATCTTCCATTCGCCGGGATGCGGATACGGCCGAGCAGGTCGCGTCGTTGAGTACTGAAACCACACAATTGGCTGAGGCGGGCGGGCGCGTGGTCGAGGACACTATCGACGCCATGAACCGGATCGAGGAGAGCGCCCATCGCATCTCCGATATCGTGGGTGTGATTGATGGTTTGGCGTTCCAAACCAACTTGCTGGCGCTGAACGCCGCCGTGGAGGCGGCCCGCGCCGGTGAATCTGGCAAGGGCTTCGCCGTGGTCGCCTCGGAAGTGAGGAGTTTGGCGCAAAGCTCCTCCGATGCGGCGCGCGACATCAGAGATCTGATCGCTGTCAGTTCAGGCCATGTCGGCGACGGCGCCCGCTTGGTGCATCAAACCGGCGACGCGCTGAAGTCACTGGTCTCCGCCGCGCGAAACGTCGGCGACAAGATTGTTGAAATGTCGGCGAACCAGAGGCAGCAGACATCCAGCGTGCGTGAAATCACCAACGCCATCCGCCATCTCGACGAAATCACGCAGAGCAACGCGGCGATGGCGGATCAAAGCGCTTCGGCGTCTAAGACGCTTATCAGCTCCTCTGACGACCTGTCGCAGCAAGTTCAATTGTTCAAGGTGGACGTGGGGAGTGCTGAGAGCAGTTGGAAAATGGCTGGGTAAGCCGCAATAATGAGCGCCAATTGCCGCCATTGGCGGAACGGGAGGGGGCCCGTTTTCGCCGCAACGATGTGAGCAGGGATGGGGCCAGTTGCTGCGACCGCGGCTGACCGACGTAGCTACCTCCGGCTCCTGTCCCTTCGAACCTCGCGAGGGACCTTGGTGTGGCCTGCCGCTGCTGGGTAAACCGTTTGACTGTCATTCGCGCGCTTCTTTGCTAAGATCACCCAATCTAAGGGTGTGCAATAGGGGCGGGACATGCGGGGGATCTCATTTATCATCGCGGCGGTGTTACTGTCGGCTGCCGGCGGAATCTGCGCGGCAACCGGTCAGCGCTGATACAGGCCACCCATGGCGCAAATTCTTTCCCGATCGAGCAGAGGATCTCAAGCATGGGCAAACATTTCAGGACTGCGGTCAATGCCCTGAGATGGTCGCCTTACGCGGCGGCGTCTTCACCATGGGGTCACCAGAGAGTGAAGAGGGGCGGCAGAACAATGAAGGCCCCCAGCGCTCGGTTAAGGTGTCAGCTTTCGCAATCGGCAAGTATGAAGTGACATTTGGGCAGTGGGATGCATGCGTCTCCGCAGGCGGTTGCTCCAACAGTCCGGATGATGGCGGCTGGGGACGTGGGACGCGCCCAGTTATCCATATCTCTTTGGAGGATGCGCAGGAATATGTGCGTTGGCTCTCAGGCCGGACCCGGCAGAGTTACCGGTTGCCGAAGGAGGCGGAGTGGGAATATGCGGCGCGGGCGGGGACGAGCACGCGGTTTTCATTTGGAGACGAGTACAGCAATCTCGATGACCATGCTTGGTACGCTGGAAATTCGAATAGAAAGACTCATCCTACTGGCGGCAAAGCTGGGAACCCCTGGCGTCTATACGACATGCACGGCAATGTTTGGGAATGGGCTCAGGATTGCTGGCATGGTGACTATAATCGCGCGCCATTGGATGGGTCGGCTTGGATGGCCGCTGCAAATGGAGACTGTTCCAGGGCGGTTATCCGGGGCGGCGCGGCGTTCAATGGAAATTACATCCAGCGGTCTGCGATCCGAGATTCTTATCCTCGGGACAAAGGCGGCAATGCTCTCGGATTCCGGGTTGTAAGAACATTAAGCGAGTGATTGAGGCGTTCGCCGTTACGGTCTCAACATCATATGTGGACAGGCTGCGTCATGAGCATGCGCTGGAGAGTTCCTGTCTCCGTTGAGAGCATGGGGCCACAGAACCCCCCCTCAAACCACTTCGCAGTCCGCCCGCGTCGGCGGCTCGTCCGGGGCGACGACCCAGAAGCCGACCAGATCCGCGCCGCCTTCGATCTCGCGGCCGAGCTTCACCTCCGGCAGCAGCACCGGCTCGGCGACGCCGTTGACCCAGCAGCTCACCCGCACCACGCCTGTATGCGCCGCTGAGGCGCCGCCCTGCATCATGTAGAAAGCCAGCCGCTCACCAGAGACCATGCGCACCAGAAACAGTTCGCCGGAAAGCGGCGGCGCGGCCGTCGGCGGGGTCTCGGCGATGCTGTTCACACCGATAGAGGCGCCCAGAAGCCCCAGCCCTGCGAGCACTGCGACTCGCGTCAATCGAGGCAGGGCGCGTTTGGTGGGAAAATACCGTTTCATATCACACCGATCATCCATATTTGGTCGCTTCGGGCTCCACAGCCACCGAGTCTATAACCCTTTAGCGGAGTCACATCGATACATGTGTGATTTTTTTTAGCTCATATAAGGCAAGTTTTCGCGATAGTGGCCTGAAAAACGGGGGAAGCAGGCTTGCGCTCACGGCCGGTTTGCGATGTGTGACGCGCTCGTGGACCCCATGAAATGACCGTAAACAGCGCCGTTCGGCGCCGCCGAATTGACGATGTGAAGGTGATGCGACCGGCCCCGCCCATAAAGCCTCCGTCGCCCCGATGATGGAGTGGATGGGCAGAATGATTATATTAAAATTATCAATATTTTACTGATTCTAGCGTTCGAGATTTGTACGAGCGTCATACGCTGCAGGTCAGGTAATGTTCATTGAGGACGCCTTAAAATATGGGTGTCAGCGACTTGAGAACTTCCGTGGCGGAGATTTCCCTGTTCTCCAAATTTGAGAAGCCGGCGGGGTCGCATCCGCGTTTCTCGGAGTCGCAAAAGCTCCGTGCATATGACCATCTAAATTCTAGGTTGAAGGACGATGCGGGGTGTCTAGACACCTACACGTCAACCACAGGCTGTGCTGTTGAAAAGGTCGAAGACGATGACCAGCGGTGATGCAGCTAGTATGGATTTGTTGCAGATCGAAGCAGCAAAACTGACTTTGGCCACCATGCCAAAGGTGGACCAGGCGTTGATGCGGCAACAGCGGTTGGACCGACTTCAAACCGAACTTCAAAAACGGGATCTGGGCGGGATGCTGCTCTATGATCCGGTAAATGTGCGCTATGCGACCGATTGCCGGAACATGCAGATTTGGACGATGCACAATTCTGCGCGGTATTGCCTTGTGCCCAGCGAAGGCAAGGCGACCATCTTCGATTACGTGAATTGCGAGCACCTCTCAGAGGGCATTGAAACCATTGGAGAGACCCGACCGGCTGTCCTCTGGTTTTACCATAGTGCTGGAAGCAATCGTCAGCAGCTTCTCGAAAAATGGGCTGACGAAGTTGCCGAGGTCATTAGCGAACGGTTTCCAAATCGCCGGATCGCGATAGATCGGCTGGATGGCGACGCCCGCGACGCGCTGGAACGGCGGCAGGTGTCGGTCTCGTTCGGGCAGGACGTGATCGAGCATGCCCGCTGCATCAAAACCGGCGAAGAGCAAAAGGCGCAGGCGCGCTCAGCCTTCGTATGTGAAACCGGGCTTGCACGGTTGAAGGAGATTACGCGTCCCGGGATCACCGAGAATGAACTATGGGCGACCTTCGGCGCGATCAATGCGTCCCTGGGGGGCGATTATGTCGAGACACGCTTGCTGGTTTCCGGAGAGCGCACCAACCCCTGGTACAGTGAAGCCAGCGAAAAACCAGTCCAGGTCGGCGAACTCGTGGCGTTTGATACGGATATGATCGGTCCCTACGGGTACAGCACCGATATCTCCCGGACCTGGCTCTGCAACGACGTCGCCCCGACCGAAGAGCAAAAGACCGTCTACAAGCTGTCCCACGAACAGGTTCACCACAATATGGCGCTTCTCAAGCCTGGTCTCGGTTTTCGCGAACTCGCCGAGAAGTCCTGGCGGATCCCCGACCGGTACGAAGAGTTCGAGGTCGGCGTCATCGTGCACGGTATCGGGATGTGCAACGAGTACCCGCAAGTGGCGCCTCTGAAATGGTTCGAGCAGACCGGTTATGATGGTGAGTTTCAACCCGGCATGACCGTTTCCGTAGAAAGCTATATCGGCGAGCGTGGGGCCAAGGAAGGTGTGAAGCTTGAGGAAATGGTGCGGATCACGGAAAGTGGTTGTGAATTGGTCGCCCATTTTCCTTTTGAGCAAACCCTTCTGAGTTAGCATCCTTGTGTGGGTGACTTCGCCCGGCGTCTGAAGTAATACGCGGCATGATTCAGAATTCGCATACCGGTAGAAGTGCGCCTCTAAGTATTGCGCCCATGATGGAATGGACTGATCGGCACTGCCGGTTCATGCACCGGCTGTTGTCGCGCCGGGCGCTGCTTTACACGGAGATGGTGGCGGCGGCGGCGGTGGTGCGGGGGCCGAGGGAGCGGTTGTTGGCGTTCTCGCCGGAGGAGCACCCGGTGGCGTTGCAGCTCGGCGGGTCGGACCCGGCTGAGTTGGCCGAGGCGGTGCGGATCGCGGCGGATTGGGGCTATGACGAGATTAACCTCAATGTCGGCTGCCCGTCGGACCGGGTGCAGAACGGGGCGTTCGGGGCCTGTTTGATGCGCGATCCGGAGGTGGTGGCGCGCTGCTGCGCGGCGATGATCGCGGCGAGCGAAGCGGCTGAGGGGCCGGAGATCACGGTGAAATGCCGGATCGGGGTCGACGACGACGACCCGGCGGTGCGTCTGCCGCAATTTCTGGACATAGTGTCAAGCGCTGGCGTGTCCCGCTTCGCTGTTCATGCGCGCAAAGCATGGCTGAAGGGGCTGAGCCCGAAGGAAAACCGCAGCGTGCCGCCATTGGATTACGCGCTGGTGCGCGCGATGAAGCAGCTGAGCCCGGCGTTGGACCTGTCGCTGAACGGCGGGTTGAGTGATCTGGCGCAGGCCGAAGCCGAGCGGACCGCCGGGGAGGGGCCGCCTCTGGATGGGGTTATGATCGGGCGGGCGGCCTATCATGATCCGGTCGCGATATTGGGGGCGGCGGACCGGTTGATCTATGGTGAGAAC
>JAHQVS010000156.1 GCA_019634215.1 Paracoccaceae bacterium
ACGGTGGTCCGGTGCGCCTCTGGCGCTCCGAGGGATGCGGCGCATGCGGCGGGCGCGGGTTTCGTGGCCGACGGGCGTTGATCGAGGCCATGCCGGTTAGCGATACTATTCGCGAGGCCATTAACCACCGGGCGACAGCGCAAGAGATTGAGGGGCTCGCCATTCAGGACGGCATGCGCACGCTGTGGCGCGCAGGGTTGGCGATGGCGTTGGCTGGAGAGACCACTGTTGACGAGGTCGCCCGAGCGGCGGATGAGGCCTGAGAAGGAGGCGGCTCATGCCCACATTCCGCTTTGTCGCCATCGACAAACAAGGCGCCACCCTGTCGGGCCGGATGGAGGCGGGCGACGTTTCAGCGGTCGCGGCAGCACTGCGTGCGCGTGGGCAGTGGGCGACCGAAATCGCCGAAGATCGCTCCAGCGCGGCCACCGCTCTGGCCTCATTGACGGTCAAGCCGACCTCGGAGCGCGCTTTCGCCCTGATCGCACGTGAATTGGCTACTTTGATGCGTTCCGGCGCGCCGCTAGATCGGGCGTTGTCGACCGTGGCTGATATCGCGGAAACCTCGGTGCTGCGGAAGCGGCTGGCTGATGTTGAGCGCCGGGTGCGCGGCGGGATGGCCTTGGCGGACGCGTTCGAGGCTGTCGATCCAAGCTTGCCGACTGGTCATATCGGCCTGTTGCGCGCCGGAGAGTCCAGCGGCGCTTTGCCGAGGGCCTTGCTGCAACTCGCAGAGACATTAGAGCGCGCCGCAGAGACCCGCGAGGCGATACGCGGCGCGTTGATTTACCCGGCGCTCGTAACCAGCGTGGCGATTGGCGCGGTGGTGTTTATGTGCGTTGTGGTGCTGCCGCGTTTTCAAGCGATTTTCGCGGGCGCTGGCAAGGCGTTGCCGCCGCAAGCCGCCGTGGTGATGGCGGTGAGCGATGGGCTCAGAGCCTGGGGTCCAAGCGTTCTGCTGTTCATGGTGGCGGCGTTGCTAGCGGCGCTGCTATGGCGTCGCACGCCCTCTGGAGCGTTGGCGTTGAGCCGGGCGCGATTGGCGACGCCGCTCATTGGGTTGTTGACCCAGTCGCTCGACACCGCACGATTTTGCCGGACCTTCGCCATGTTGCGCCACGGTGGAGCGCCGACACTGCAGGCTGCTGGCTCCAGTGTGGCGGCGATGTCGAGCCTAGCGATGCGCGCACGTGCAGGTGGAGTGGTGGAGCGTTTGGGCTCCGGCGCAAGCTTGTCGGAGGCGATGGGCCGTTCCGCTGCTTTCTCGCGGTTAGCGTTAAATCTGGCGCGGGTGGGCGAGGAGAGTGGAGCGCTGGAGTCGATGCTGACGCATGCGGCTGATCTGTTGGAGAGCAAGGCCCGGCGAACTGCGAAGCAGGCCGTCGACATCATCGTTCCGGTGACGACATTGTTCATAGGGCTATTGGTGGCGGCGATTGTGGTGTCGGTGATGAGCGCATTGTTGAGCATTAACGAGTTGGCATGATCGGAGCGGCGATGGCTGACGTGAGGCGCGATTGGCGGCGAGGCCGAGCAGCTGGAATGAGCCTGATGGAGGTGATGGTGGTGGTGGCCATCATCGCATTGGTGGCGTTTCTCGCCGTCCCACGTGTGATGGGTTACAATGATCGCGCCAAGGCCGAGGCGGCGGCGGCACAATTACGAAACTTCCAGGCGGCGCTGGATGTTTACCGTCTAGACACTGGTGGTTTTCCTTCCGAGGAGGAAGGGCTGAAGGCTCTCATCGAGCGTCCCAGGAGCGTAGAGGCGTGGTTTGGCCCTTATCTGACCGCCTCTGACGCTTTGAGTGATCCTTGGGGCGCGCCATATCTATACGAGTATCCGCAGGGTGCGGTTCTACCGGTTGTGACCAGCTTCGGAGCTGATCAGCGCAAAGGCGGCGACGGGTTGGCCGCTGATTTATCGCAATGACGGGTCCAGGGCTGCTCTCGCGTGTCTTTCACCGTGCCTCAAAGCGTATATCGCAGCCCAACAGGCGCGATGGCGCTTCTGGCATGACCCTAATTGAGGCGCTCGCTGCGTTTATAATCGCTACGGCGGCCTTGTTGGCGGTGTTTGAGGGTTTCCAGGCCGCTTCCGGTGTCCAAGAGCGTACCAAACGGATTGCCTCCGCCATAGTGGCTGCACAATCCGCCGTTGATCGATTAGGCGTCGACATTCCTGTCCAATCAGGCGCGCGCCGATGGCGAGAGGGGCGGATTGAGTTGCAGGTGACCTTAACCCCCTCTGATCAGCGCCGCGCCCTTGATGGTGATGCGCTGTTGTTCGATGCGCTGATCGAGGCCCAACACCTGGACGGAGGCGCACCGGTTTCATTGCGCACATTAGCTATTTCCGCTGCGGAGGGCGCGGAATGAAGGCCGGGAGAGTGCCCGTATCACTGGGCATGACGCTGATGGAAACACTGGTGGTCGTCGCCATCGTCGGGGTGTTGTCGCTGATGTTGCTTGAGTCGGTGCGGATTGTCGGGCTGACCTACAGCAGCCATGTCGCACGAGACGATGACGCCATCGAATCCGCCTCGGCAGTCGCCCTGCTGCGCGACAGCTTGCGTTTTGCCCATCCGGCAGTGCGCCAACGCGACGATGGCGGCGTGCAGTCGCTGTTCGAGGGGGCTCCGCGTCGGCTTCGCTTTGTGGTCGACAGTCGGGTGATCGCCCACGCCGCACCCTCAATCGCCATTGACGGCGTGGGGTTGGTCTGGATGGAAGCGGCCTGGGATGCGGAGCAGAAGGCGCTGATTTTTGGTTTGGCTCCGTTCATTAACCTCAAATCGACGCCCCCCTCGATCGCTGAGGCGAGCAATGATCGATTCCGTGTTTTGTTGCGGGAGGTTGAGGCGTTCACGTTGCAATATTTTGGTGCGCGTGAAGCGGGGCAAGAGCTAAGTTGGCGCAATCATTGGCGGTTGGCGGATGGTCCGCCGGCGCTGGTGCGGGTCGAGGTTAGACGCAGGGGCGGCGAAATTTTGGGGATGACCATCGCGCCGCTGGCGACGCCGCCCACATTCTAAGAAATTTTCAGAGGTGTTTGGGCGTCGTTTCAAACCGCAATAAAATCCTTTTCAGCCTAGTATGGGCTGAAGAGCCGCAGGGGCGCGGCGTTAAGCGAAACAGGACGGGATGTCGGGTCAATCGTCAAGCGCCGCCGCGAGGCGTTCCCTGGTAGATCAATTTTTTGAATGGTGGGGCCGGGAGCTTTGGGGTCCGCCCCTCTCGCGCCGCCAAGTGTTGTCTTCCCGAGTCTTTGTGTCGATCGAGGATGGGGCTGATACGGTGCGTGTGGGGCGCGGGCGGGCGGATCGGGCTGGCCGTCTGGTCCCACTTCAACCTGTCGGCGATAGTTCTGGCGATTTAGGGGCGCCGCCGAAGCGGGGACCGGTCCTTCGGCTCGCGGAGGGCGCGGCCTTGTCGCGCCGCCTGTCTTTCCCACGCGCGGTCGAGCCTAAGCTGGATGCGGTTCTGAGATATGAATTTGCCGCGCGTATGCCGTTTGAGCTGGAGGATGTCTACTACGACTATCACATCCTGGAGCGTGGGCCGCAGGGGTTAACCGTCGATTTGATCTGCGTTGAGCGCGATCGCGTTGACGCGTTGCGCTGGCGATTGGCTGGCGTGGGGTTGGAGCCGGGGTCGGTGACTGTAGGCGATACAGGGGTAGATCTGCTGCGCTCAGCCTATGGCGGTCAAGGCCGATCTCTATTGGCTGCGGTTGCGACGGGCGTAATGGCGTTAATCGTGGTTGGCCTTGCCGCCGCTTTGTTATGGATGCCTCTGGAGCGTCAGCGCGCCGTTGTGGCGGCGCTCTCGTTAGAGGTTGAGGCTGCTCGCACCCGTGCGGAGGAGACTCGCGCACTCACGGACGCCGCAGAGGCCGCCACACAGCGCGCTGTTGGTCTTAGGACAGCGCTGGATGCCTCACCCCTACGGGTGGTCCTGATTAACGATGCGGCCCGGGCATTGCCCGACAGCTCTTGGCTCACCAGCCTCGCGATTGAGGGTGATAAGGTGCGGTTCTCCGGCGAAGCGGAGTCGGCGCCGCCTTTGATTGGGTTGCTCAGCGCTTCACCCAGTTTCGTTGATCCTGAGTTCGCGGCGCCGGTAGTGCGAGACGTCGCTGGTGGAGTGGAGCGCTTTGAGATCATCGCGCGCATAGATCAAGAGGCCGCCGAATGAGCGCCTTAGAGCGGAATTCCTCCTCCGTTCAGCGAGTGAAAGCCCTGTTCAGCAAGCTCATGGCTTACGGTTTGCTTGTCGCGGTTCTCGCCGCCGTATGGAGCGTTTCGGGAGCGCCGCTGTTGGCGGAGCGGCAGCAGTTGGAGGGCGAAGCGGCTCGGCTGATCGGATTGAAGGAGCGCTACGCCGCCATCGCTGCTCGACGGGACGCCGCAGCGGAGCGTTTGGGGCTGGCGCAGCAGGACTCCACTCTCCTCGATCGCCTATTAACGGAGCCTGGCTCAGCCGAAGCGGCGGCGTCGATGCACGCCGATGTGGAGGAAATCGTGGTGCGAGTCGGCGGTGTGGTTCGCCAAATCCGCGTGTTGCCAGTGAAAGAGGAATTGGGCTTTGAGCGGGTCGGCCTCAGCGTGCTGTGCGTGGTCGACTCTGCCGGTTTGAGGGAGTTGTTGACAGAGCTTGAGATTGAACGGTCGCTCTATCGAATTGACGATTTGAGGATCAAGGCGTTGAGAGGGGCCGCGCGCCGGGCGACAAACATCGCGCTGGACTTGTTGACGGTGCAGTTTGAGCTGATTGGCTACCGGCCTCTTCAGGATGGGGAGGAGCCCCAGTGAACCGGTTCGCGCCATATCTTCTGATCGTCGCTATCATTGCTCTGTCCGTGCTTCTCTATGATGAGCTGACGCAAGGGTCTTTGCTGACGACGTCACCAGGGTTCGAGGACACTGACGGTGTGTTGGCGGTGAACCGCGCTCAAGACAGACCTGACATCCTGCTGCAGCGGCCCATAGAGCTGGATACTTCTCTTGAGGCTGGAGATGGGCAGCAAGAGCAACAGTTTGAGGACATGGTTACGCGGCCGCTGTTTCGCCCTGGCCGGCGGCCAGCGCCGCCGGTTGCTGAGCCGGGGGCCGAGCCTGAGTCTGTCCCGAAGAGACGCTTAGCTGGCTTCACACTGGTTGGCGCGATTCTGACCGAAGATGAGCAGGCCGCGTTTCTACGCGAACCCTCGACCGGAAAGTTGCATATCCTTCGCCTTGGCGACCGCCTTCGGGGCTACGAGGTGATCGTCATCAATGCCGATGGGCTGGTGCTTCGTTCGGATGATGACCAGGTTAAGTTTAAGCTTCGAGATTAAGCGGGACATATCATTTTAGAGTTTTTGATTCGCGCTCAAGAGTGAGTGCTGGCAGATTTGTGGTGACCGCATTGTTGCCATTTTTCATCATTGGTGCTGTGTCGCTTCACTACTTCAGTGAGGTCATCCCCACACGCAAACTTTCCCATTTTGATGCTGGCTGATGCGCTCTCGCCAGATTGCGACAATCTCGCGCGCTACGCTGTAGCTACGCTGAAACAAAGGGAAGATTGATTCATACTGTATATGCTGATGCGTTTTCAAAAGTCTCAATATATTGAATTTTGGAATTCCAAAGCGCCGTATTTAGTGGGGAAATCAATTTAATAATCACGAAATTGTGATTTTTTGCGTTTTAAGTGCTGTGTGCCCAAAGCACAAAGTGCTGCCGTTCCGTCACATTAAGAATTCGCAAATCTCATTTTGAGGCATTCGTCTCTTATTACTCAGAAATTTGAGTTATTCACATAGTAGTCGGATACGATTCAGACCATAGTCTGCAGTATTCAGACCTTGGTCTGATGTCGGACCTAAGTCTGATCTTGGGGACGTGAGTGTTTATTCTGTGTCTGACGTTTGTTGTTGGCGAGCTCTGTCGGGGGGCTCGGTCTGTCTTTGGTCGTCGCGAGAATGTGGTGTGCCAAAATAAGACATATGGGAGCTGGGAATGTATCTGCCGAAGGGGGCCTCTGGCGCGAGACAGCGCGAAGCACAAAACGCGCGCAACAACAGAGCGGAAGTCATTAAGGCATTCTCGACCGGAGAAGTTACGCGCCGAGATTTGATGCGTTGGGGAATCTTCACGGCGACGGGCGCCTTGGCGCTCAAGAACGGTCTGAGCCCCTTCGCCTCGAGCGCCTTCGCGCAAGACATCCCAACGGGTACGCCGCGCACACCCCTGTTCGGCGCGTTGCCTTTCACCCAGCCTATGCCGCGCCTAACAACGCAAGAGCCGCTACCGCTGGCGCCAACCATCATAGACAGCGAAATGCACGCAGTCTGGCCTGCTGGCCTTGGCGAGCGCACGGCGAAGCGCCTCTCTTATCACACCGAATTCACCGCCTCAGGCGGCGCGAACTTCCGCAATCCAGTCACCAATCGCGGCCCGCTTGAAGGGCGTCCGCCGGGGGATTGGTTCGCACACCAGCGTTGGGAAGAGTTTTTTCCGCAGGTCGGCTTTTTGATGTCGATTGGTGAAATCGCTCCAAACACCGCCTTTCATCCGCAAATGGCTTTCCAGGATCAGAATAAAATCTGGGCCTTTGCTGCGGGTGGTCTCGGCGCCAACGGCCTGCTGCCGCCGCCGCTGATTAAGATGCGGTATGGCGAGCCGGCGGTGGCGCGGATCTATAACAGCCTGCCGACAGACCGGGCCAACAATGGCGGTTTTGGCCGCAACGAGCCGCAAATCCATAACCACAACGCTCACAATGCTTCTGGCAGCGATGGCGCGGCGAACACCCATCACTTCCCGGGCACCTTCTACGATTATCACTGGACCACCACGCTGGCCCGTACGGACATGATCAACACTCAGGCGAGCGATCGCCGCGCCTCTGGGCCGGACGGCAATGGCGGTTTGATCAACGTCCCGGGCGACTTCCGTGAGATCCAGAGCTCCTTGTGGTTCCATGATCACCGGTTCTTCTTCACGGCCGAAAACGTCTACAAAGGCATGGCCGGGATGCTGAACTATTACTCTGGCCCGGACCGTGGCAACGAGCAGATCCGGGACGGAGTCAATCTCCGCTTCCCGAGTGGCAAGCTGCTCGACTGGGGCAACATTGACTTCGACATTAATATGTTGATCGCCGATTTCGCCACCGATCCTGACGGCCAGTACTTCTTCGATATCTTCGACACCGACGGCTTCGTCGGTGACCAGCTGCACGTCAACTTCGCCTATAAGCCGTATTTTGAGGTTCTCCCCAGGAAGTACCGGCTCCGTCTCCTCAACGCCTGTATGTCCCGCTTCCTGCGGCTGCAGTTGGTTGATGAGGGCGGCGATTCTGTGCCGTTCCGGTATATCGCGAATGACGGCAACCTGATGGTCCGCGCTTTGCAAAGCAGGTTCCTTGACCCGATGGGCACCGCCGAGCGCTTCGACATCATTGTTGACTTCTCCCAGTTCCAGCCTGGTCAGACGGTGCAGATGATCAACCGCATGGAGCACAAGGACGGTCGCGGACCAGAGGGCACCGTATCGCTGAGCAATGCTCTGAACGGCGGCTCTGAAGATCCGGCGGTTGGTGGCGTTATGCAGTTCCGCGTCGTGAACCAAGTCGAAAGTGTCGATGTGCCCGGCGTCACCCATTACGCCAGCGCTCCGGACCGCTCCCGCAACGGCACCCGTCGGCGCCAGACCCAGCAGATCCCGATTATCGAGCCAGTCCGAACGCGTCATATGGAGTGGAAGCGCCTTGAGCCGATCTCCGATCAAGATGCGCGCGACCCGGTTACTGGCATGTGCTTCCCGGATTGCGACAGCGCGGATCACTTCAAGGAATCCTTCCCTTGGGCGACGCGTGTGAATGGCGAAGACACGCACAATCTGAACGCCAACCGCATTGCGGCATTGATCCCGCGTCCGGGCGAGACCGAGCACTGGACGTTCGAAAACAGCAGCGGGGGCTGGGACCATCCGATCCATCTCCATTTCGAGGAGGGTGTCACCATCGGTCGCTCCGGCATTGGCGCCAGCGACGCGGCTGGAGAGACGGAGCACTTGCAGCGAAAGGATGTCTGGCGTCTTGGCAGAGAAGCCTCGGTGACCATCCAGGTGACCTTTGGAGACTTCGGGGGCGCTTATGTCAGCCATTGCCATAACACGATCCACGAAGATTTCGCGATGTTGATTCGCTGGGATCTGTTGGCGGAGAACGGCTCTTTGCATGACGCGATTGTGCCGACGCCATACCCGTCCGAGGATGGCTGCACATACATTCAGCCGGAAATACTGCCTGAGGCGGATCCAGACTTTGATCAAGCCACGCTTGATCCTTTGGCTCAGAAGACCCGGCAGGGCTGACCAGCAAAGACGCACGCGGCGCGGCCTGGGTGGTTGCGCCGCTCGGTGAACGGTTAGAGATTGTAAAGGGTGGGGTATGCGACTGAGCTCGCACATAGTGTCCATTTTGGCGTCTGCTGTGTTTTCACTGGCAGCGGGCGTTGCCAGCGCAGCGCCCGAGGACTCTCCTTGGGGGCGGGACTACTTCACCAACGTGGAGGTTGTTCCGCATGATGGCGCGCCTGCACGATTCTATGACGATCTGGTTGAAGATAGAATCGTCGTTATCAACTTCATCTACACGCGCTGCGTCGACATCTGTCCGCTGACAACGGGGCGTATGGCCGAAATCGTTGAGAAGCTTGGCGACCGCGTTGGCAAAGACATTCACGTCTATTCGATCACGTTAGAGCCGGAATATGACACCCCTGAGGTTTTGGCCTCTTTCGCCGACGCTTTCGACGCGCCGGAGGGCTGGCGCTTCGTGACTGGCGATCCTGCGATCATCCACCCTTTACGCTTCAAGCTCGGTGAGCGCGCCCGCATCAAGGAAGCGCATCGTCACGATTTGCTGCTGGGCAATGACCGGACGGGTGAATGGGAGCGGACGTCGATGTTTTCGGATGTCGACATTCTTGTTGACCGCATTCTGGCGATGGACCCGGCATGGCGCGCGATTGAGCGGGATACGATCTCGGCTTCGCTCCCCTCAAATCAATTGCTGAAGATCAATCACCCTGGGGAATCGCTGTTCGCTAAGGCTTGCGCCGCCTGCCACAACATCGGCGATGGCGACAAGGTCGGTCCGGATCTGGTCGGGCTCTCCGAACGCCGCGACCGTGCTTGGTTGCAGGAGTTTCTATTGCAGCCGGAGGTTGTTCTCGCAACCGGCGATCCAATCGCGAAGCAACTAGACGCCCGTTTCCCGAACGCCCGCATGCCTAACTTAGGTTTGTCGATGAGCGATATCGAAGACCTGTTGGCGTACATTGATTTCCGAACAGAGGAGTAGCTCAAACGAATAATATACCACATCTTAAAGGAAAAATTTGAAAATCCAAATAAAGCGATCCTGCCAGGGATTGCTATCTCTGCGTGTGGGATATTTTAGGAAGTAAAGCAGAGAATTAAGGGAGATTATTTCGTGTCTTTTATGAGATACTTATGTGATTAAAGTATGTGCGTTTGCTCAAATACTTGACTGATATGTGATTTATTAATTTGATGGGCTGGTGTTCAAGTTGAAGTGGGCAGTTGCTGAAGGATGG
>JAHQVS010000157.1 GCA_019634215.1 Paracoccaceae bacterium
CCAAAACCACCGGCAAGGAGCGCACGCCGGTGGCCGCGTCTCCCTCTCTCGCTTTTAAATCATTGAGAGTCATAATGCCGTGAGCGCCAATGCTATAGAGCGCGGCCAAAGCCAGAATCCGCCCGTCCGGCCATCCGGCGCCCCACTCCCCGCTCCCGGCCCCGAGCATCGCCGCCGCGCCGGTGACCCAGGGCAGGCCTTCATAGCAGGCCGCCACCACAGCCGGACCCAGCCAGCCATCCGCCTTTAACCGTAACGGCGGCGCGCTATAGGCCCAAGCCAGCGCCACCCCGACTACCGCCGCCACAAACACCACCGGCCCCAACCAAGCCGCCGCCAATAGCGCCGGAACAGTCCAGGCCCAGGCGACATAGAGCCCCCATCGGCCGGGCATGCGGCCCGAGGGGATTGGGCGATGGGGTTCGTTAATGGCGTCGACATGGCGGTCGCACCAATCATTCGCCGCTTGGCTCATGCCGCAGACCAGCGGCCCGGCCAGCGCCACGCCGAGGAGCACCACGCCCCAATGATCCGCAAAGCTAACGCCCGAGGAGATCGCCCCACACAGAAACGCCCACATCGGCGCAAACCAAGTGATCGGCTTCAGCAGTTCCAGCAGCGCCGAGGGCGCCGGCCATGCGACTGGGGCTTTTGAGGACTGCACAGGGTGGAGGGTGCTTTGCGTCATACATTGACGCTAAAGTTGACACTTAAAACCGTCAACAAAAGCGGACAATCTCAAAGCGCGCACATCGTCGCGCCCCGTGGAGAGAAACGGCTAGGCCTCACCGTCAACATCGAGATCGCCGAGACCATACCGTCTTAGCTTCACATAGAGGCTTTGCCGGCTGAGGCCGAGCACCTCAGCGGCGGAGGCGCGATTGTCATCGGTCAGCTCCAACGCCGCCTCGATGCACAGCCGCTCAATCACATCAGTGGTTTCGCGGACAATATCCTTCAGCGGCACCCGGCCGACCAATTCCGTCAGCTGCTCAACCGATTTCGGCAAGGCGGGCGTCTCGCTCTCCGGCGCCGACAACCGCGATTCGACGTTGCGGATCATAAAGCCGAGACAAGGCGGCTCGCCATGGGGCACCGACACCGCCGACAGCTCCACTTCCGCGACGCCGCCCAGATCCCCGCGCATCATGCTGGCGAACAGCCGCAGCGACCCATGCTCACGCAAAGCGCTGAGGATGACGGAAACGTCAACCCCTGGCCGCCCCAACCATCGATCAAGCGATTGTCCCCGCGCCTGCTCCTCCGACGCCAACTCCGCCAGCTCCAGAAAAGCGGCGTTGCAGGTGAGCACCCGCCCCTCAAGGTCAGCGACCACCAACGCCTCAGGCGCACTCTCCACCACCTCGGCGAACAGCGACGCGCGCTGTGAGGCGCGGGAGCGGCCTTCGGCGCTCTCGACCTCCAACCGCACCAAATACAGCACGCCCTCGTCGCTGCGAAACAACGACGCTGAGATCGAGGCGCGGCGGCTTGCCTCGCCCGCCCGGTCGCCGCTCTTCTCGCCTCGGGCGCTCTTGGCCGGCTCACGCAGCCTAGCCATCACCGGCGTCGAGCGGCCCGCCGATTTAGCCGCGGCCAACGCTTGCCGCACCGCTTCGCGGTCGCCGGGCTCGAACAAATCGGCCAGCGCCCGGCCCACTGGCTTCTTTACCGTCTCTCCTAACGCCTCAATCGCCGCCGGGTTGGCCTCCAGCACCCGCCCGCCGGACTCGTCGACAATCAAGACAGCCTCTGAGGCGAGCTGGAACAACAAACGGTAACGGGTTTCAGCCTGCCGAAAGCGAGAATAATCCTTCTCCATCGCCCGCTGCGCCTCGACCAGGCGCTGCTGCAACGAGGCGATCGCGCGCATGTCGCGGCCCACGGCGAGAATGCGCGCCTCCTCCGGCGGGGCGTCGGCCTCTGGCGTCAATGGCAGAGCGGCGTACACCACCGGCACGTCTTCGCCGCGTGTCGAGGGATGGTTGACCTGACGCCAGCGCGGCGCGGCCTGGGCCAGAGCATCGCTCAGCAACGCGTCGATCTTCGGGCGGCTCTCCGGGGTGACGGCGTCGCCCCAGGCTCGCCCCACCCAAGCGCTGAACCCTTCCCTGGCGATCGCTTCGCCGCCGAAAGCGACATCCCGCACCACGCCGGCGCCGTCTAGCACCAGGGCGACATCAGCGGCGGCGGCGATGGCGCGCGCCGCGATCGTAGGACCGATCCCCTCTAAGGAAACGTCCGGCGCCTGAAACGGCGTGATCGATTGCGAGATCGGCGTCGACATTCCGATCCGGGCTCCTTCAGAGCTATCAGGGACGCGGCGGCCGACACGGCGTCGACAAGCCATTCGAACATACCGCCGCAACTCCGGCGGCGAAGAAAACTTAGCGCGATGGGTGATATCCGCTCATAGCGCTGAGCTTTTGCTCTAACAACGACCAACCGTCCCGCCAAGGCATTGTTCGACAAAGCCGCCCAAACTCTGGGCGTCGCAGGCCACGGCGCCGATTTGCGCGGCGAGATCGGGACACTCCTCGATCGCCCGGCCGCCCACCACAATCACAGCGTTCTCTGACGAGGCCGCCCGAGCCACATCGACCGTCCGGCGCAAGGCGGCGACCGCCTCGGCGTTTCGCGGCGTTCGGGTGATGGACAGACAGACCATATCGACGCCGCGCCCTCGGATCGCATACCGCAGATCCTCCACCGTTGTCGGGTAAGCCTCAATCACCGAGGCGCCCCGCCGTCGCAACAGCTCAGAGACCATCAACGTCCCGAGCACATGCTGCTCTCCGGGCGCAGAGGCGACCACCGCCATCGCTGGCCTGTCGACGCGCTCCTGCTCCAACACGCCCGCTTCCAGCCCGTCGCGCGCCACCTCGCGGGCGACAGCGTGCAACCGCGTCAGCGCGATGGTCACATCGAGAAAATCGCGCTCGTCGCTCTCCCAGAACTCGCCGACCCGCCGCGCGGCCGGAGCGATCAACTCCAACAACGACCGCTCTGGAGAGAGGCCGGCGGCGCGGCGCTTGTTCACGATCGCCGCCAAGGCCGGCGCATCGGAACGAAAAGACTCCTGCGCTAATGCCTCCACGGCCCCGGCAAGCTCTTCCACCCCCTCAACCGGCGCCTCTGAACCGGTCTCTGAGGCCCCAGGCGCGCGCCAAGCGGTGGCGGCAACCTCTCCGGCCTCGACGCCGTCCGGCGCGTTGCGATGCGCCAACATCAGGCGCGGCACCACTTCCGCTTCAATCATGCGTGCGAGCTGCGCCCGAGCCTCCTCCTCGGCGTCAACGACGCTCTGCGGCGGCTTCGGCTTGCTTCGCCCGGAAGTTTTCGACCGAGCAGGCGATGGAGAGGGACGGATTCGCCCCAAAGCGCTCAGCCAAGTCTCGGCCCTAGCGCGTACGTTTGTGAATACATCTTCGCTGGACCAGCCGTTCTCACGGCGTTCGGCCCAGTCTCGCTCCTGTGCGTCGTCCACGACAACCTCCCTGGAGCGGCCCACAATCCGATAGAGCTTGGCAATCGGCCAATTGATCGTCGGCCGAAGTCATGACCTCAACTCAGAGCGCTCGCCAGATATGGTTTTTGCAGGCGTCAGCGCAGATTGACATCACGAACTCACAAGGTGTGTAGGCGACTCTTCATCCCTTCGATGAGACTCGAAACAGACTCTATTGAAGAGGCAACCATGAAATCATCATGACACTAAGTACAAAAACGTCGCAGTGACAAACTGACGACCTGGAGCAATGCCCGCCACACCTGCGCCGATATGTCAGATTTTGTTTATGTAAGACTTAATTGACACTCCTGCTGAGTATCTCCTAGGCTTCAGAAACAGCAACAAAAGCGAGACGGGGCGGATGACCGGGGGACCAGCCAGATCAAGGGGTAACCCCATGAGGCGTAAGGTTAACTTCGCCTCAGGGGAAACGCCTCAGGGATTGTACACCCCGGAACAACGCCGTCGCCGGGATGCGACGGTCTGGACCCTGGTGCAGGGGATTCTAGCGCCGCTGCAGTTCCTGGTGTTCCTGATCAGCCTTGGTCTGGTGCTGCGCTTTTTGGTCACAGGAGAGGGGCTTTGGGCGGCCACCGTCTCCATCGTGATTAAGACGATGGTGCTCTACACGATCATGATCACCGGCTCGATTTGGGAGAAGGTGGTGTTTGACCAGTGGCTGCTGGCGCCCGCCTTTTTCTGGGAAGACATGATCAGTTTCCTGGTGCTGGCGCTGCACACCGCCTACCTCGCCGCCGTGTTTTGGGGCTGGGGCGGCGCAGAGGGCCAGATGTTGCTCGCCCTCGCCGCTTACGCCGCCTATGTTGTCAACGCCGGGCAGTTCCTCTGGAAGCTGCGCCAAGCACGGCTGGAAGCCCCAACGCCCCCGATGACGGAGGCGGCGATATGAGCCCCGACGGCCTGCCCTTCACCGCCACCCCGCCCGACACCGGCTGCGCCGCACCGCCCCCAGCAGTCGAGCGCGGCCAGCGCGCGGTGTTTTGCGGGTTGACCGGCATCGTCTGGCTTCACCGGAAGATCCAGGACGCTTTCTTTCTGGTGGTCGGCTCGCGCACCTGCGCCCATCTGATCCAGTCGGCGGCGGGCGTGATGATCTTCGCCGAGCCGCGCTTCGCCACCGCCATCATCGAGGAGCGCGACCTCGCCGGCCTCGCCGACGCCAATGAGGAATTGGACCGGGTCGTCGATCGGCTGTTGGCGCGGCGCCCTGACATCAAGCTGTTGTTTCTGGTCGGCTCCTGTCCGTCTGAGGTGATCAAGCTCGACCTCTCCCGCGCGGCGCAACGGTTGTCAGAGCAGTTCTCGCCCGACGTGCGGGTGCTGAACTATTCCGGCAGCGGCATCGAGACCACCTTCACTGAGGGTGAAGACGCCTGCCTGAGCGCCTTGGTCCCGGAACTGCCGGAGACAGAGGCCGCCAATCTGATGGTGGTCGGCGCGTTGGCGGATGTGGTTGAGGATCAGTTCACCCGGCTATTCGAGCAACTCGGCATTGGGCCAGTCGCTTTCCTGCCCGCCCGCCGCGCCGACGCGCTGCCCCCGGTCGGCCCTGAGACCAAATTCCTTCTGGCGCAGCCGTTCCTGAACGAGACCGCCCGCCTGCTGGAGGCGCGCGGCGCCCAGCGGCTGGCGGCTCCGTTCCCCCTCGGCGCCGAAGGGACCGACGCGTGGCTAAAGGCGGCGGCGGACGCCTGGGGCGTCGCACCCTCGCATTTCGACGCGGTAACCGCCGCCCCGAGAGCCCGAGCGGTTCAATCGACGGCGGCGCGGCGGGAGAAGCTGGCGGACAAGAGCCTGTTCTTCTTCCCCGACAGCCAATTGGAATTGCCGATCGCCCGCTTTCTCACCCGCGAACTTGGCATGCGGCCGATCGAGATCGGCGCGCCCTATCTCCACCGCCGCCATCTCGCTGAGGAGACGGCGATGCTGCGCGAAGCACTAGGCGAGGATCTCCCGATCCTGGAAGGCCCCGACGTCGACGCCCAGCTTGATCGCTGCCGCGCCGCAAAGCCCGACCTCACCGTTTGCGGCCTCGGCCTCGCCAATCCGCTGGAGGCGGAGGGGCTGTCGACCAAATGGGCGATCGAATTGGTGTTCACCCCGATCCAAGGCTACGAACAGGCTGGCGACCTCGCCGAGCTGTTCGCCCGCCCATTGGACCGGCGCACGCGGTTGAGGGTCTAGGCGATGAAGCTGACGGTCTGGACCTATGAGGGCCCGCCCCATATCGGCGCGCTGCGCGTGGCCACCGCCATGAACGGGCTGCATTACGTGCTGCACGCCCCCCAGGGCGACACCTACGCCGACCTGCTATTCACAATGATCGAACGCCGCGGCGCCCGCCCACCGATCACTTACACCACCTTCCAGGCGCGCGACCTTGGCTCCGACACCGCCGAACTGTTCAAATCAGCCTGCGCCCGCGCCTATGAGAGATTCCAGCCCGAAGCGATGATCGTCGGCGCCTCCTGCACGGCGGAGTTGATCCAGGACGACCCCGGCGGCTTGGCGACAGCGCTCGACCTGCCGATCCCGGTGATCCCGTTGGAGCTGCCAGCCTATCAGCGCAAGGAGGCTTGGGGGGCGGCGGAGACGTTTTACCGCCTCACCCGCAGCCTCGCCGACCCCGAGGCCCGACCGGCCCCGCTGGAAGGCCGCCGCCTGCGCTGCAACCTGCTCGGCCCCACTGCGCTTGGCTTCCGCAACCGCGACGACACAGATGAAATCTCACTGCTGCTGAACCGTCTCGGCGTCGATGTTCTGACCACCGCGCCCCTCAACGCCAGCCCCAGCGATCTGACGCATCTAGGTGAGGCCGATTTCAATGTCGTGCTCTACCCCGAAACCGGCGATCTCGCCGCCCGTTGGCTGGAGCGGACCTTTAAAACCCCGACAATCCGCACTGCGCCAATCGGCGTCGGCGCGACCCGGGATTTCATCAACGAGGTGGTTCACACCGCCGGCGCGCTGGGCGTCACGCTCAACCCGGCGCCGTTGCTCGCCGACGGCCTCTCTCGCCTGCCCTGGTGGTCGCGCTCCATCGACAGCACCTACCTCACCGGCAAGCGCGTATTCGTGTTCGGCGACGCCACCCACGCCATCGCCGCCGCCCGCGTCGCGACCGAAGAGATGGGGTTCGAACTGGTCGGACTTGGTTGTTACAACCGCGAATTCGCCCGTGAAACCCGCGCCGCCGCCGAACAGTACGGCCTGGAGGCGCTGATTACTGACGACTATCTCGACGTCGAGGAGGCGATCGCCGCCAGCAACCCGGAACTGGTGCTCGGCACCCAGATGGAGCGCCATATCGCCAAGCGCCTGCGCGTGCCCTGCGCAGTGATCTCGGCCCCGTTCCATGTCCAGGACCACCCGGCCCGCCGCGCCCCGCAAATGGGCTTCGAGGGCGCCAACAGCCTGTTCGACGCCTGGGTGCATCCGCTGACCATGGGGCTGGAGGAGCATCTGCTGGAGATGTTCCGCGAAGATTTCGAATTTAACGACCAGTCCCCCGCTTCACATCTCGGCCACGCCGCCGCGCCAAAACTGGCCCCGCAGCCGGTGGTGGAGACGCTCGCCGCCCCCAAGCCGGTCGCGGTGGAGCCCGGCGCCCCCGCCTGGGCCGCCGACGCTGAGCGCGAATTGAAGAAAATCCCATTCTTCGTGCGCAGCAAAGCACGCCGCAACACCGAGAGCTTCGCCGCCGAGCGCGGCGTGGCGCTGATCACGGTCGAGACCCTCTACGACGCGAAGGCGCATTATGCTCGATAACATCTTCGAAAAGAGCGTGCTGGAGCACGCGGAAGAGGCCTCGGCCCCCGTGGCGCGCGTCCCGATCCGGTTTGTGATCGTCACCCTCGACAGTCACCTGTCCGGCGCGATCGAACGCGTGGCCCCGCGCCTCAAAGCCGAACTGCCGGGGTTGGAGCTGAGCCTGCACGCCGCTGCTGAATGGGCCGCCGATCCGCAGGCCCTGGCCCGGGCGAAAGAAGATGTGGCGGCGGGGGATGTTGTCGTCGCCAACATGCTGTTTATGGACGACCATCTGAAGGCGATCATGCCCGCGCTTCAGGCCCGCCGCGATCACTGTGACGCCATGATCGGCTGCATCGCCGCCGCCGAGGCGGTCAAGCTCACCCGCATCGGCCGCCTGTCGATGGCCGCGCCGCAACGCGGACCGATGGCGTTGCTGAAGCGGCTGCGCGGCAAGCCCGGCGGCGCCAAGCCAGGCGCAAGCTCCGGCGCCGGCCAGATGGCGATGCTGCGCCGCCTGCCCAAGATCTTGAAATACATCCCCGGCAAAGCCCAGGATCTGCGCGCCTATTTCCTGACTATGCAATATTGGCTGTCGGGCTCGGACGAGAACATCGCCAACCTGATCCGCTTCCTGATCGACCGCTACGCCGACGGCCCGCGCCGCAGCTTGCGCGGCAAGCTCCAGGTCGACGCGCCGTTAGATCATCCGGATGTCGGCCTGTACCACCCACGCCTGCCAGAGCGGGTCACCGACGACATCACGCGCCTGCCTGCGCCCGCCGCCTCCGGCACGGGGGGAACCGTCGGCCTCTTGCTGATGCGCTCCTACGTCCTCTCCGGTGACTCCGCGCATTATGATGGCGTCATATCAGCGCTGGAGGCCAAGGGCCTGCGCGTCGTCCCCGCCTTCGCCGCGGGGCTTGACGCACGCCCGGCGATCGACAGCTTCTTCAAACAGACCGGCGCGGACGGCCAAACTAAAACCACCGTCGATGCGGTCGTCTCCCTCACTGGCTTCTCCCTGGTCGGCGGCCCCGCCTATAACGACGCCGCCGCCGCCGAAGCGACGCTGGCCAACCTCGACGTCCCCTACCTCGCCGCCCATGCGCTGGAGTTCCAATCCCTTGAGGCATGGCGCGACGGCGCGCGCGGGCTCACGCCGATCGAGTCGACGATGATGGTGGCGATCCCGGAGATTGACGGCGCCTCCGGCCCGATGGTGTTCGGCGGACGCTCCGACCGGGCGACAGGCCCTGGGGCGCGGAACATGCGCGCCGACCTAGAGCGGGCCGAACGGCTGGCGGCGCGAGTCGCCAAGCTGACCCAGTTGCGGCGCACCCCAATCTCGGAGCGCCGGGTGGCGATCACCCTGTTCAACTTCCCGCCCAACGCCGGCGCGGCGGGAACGGCGGCGTTCCTGTCGGTGTTCGAGTCGCTGCACAACACTCTCAAAGCGATGGCGGCGGCCGGCTATGACGTCGAGGTTCCGGAAAGTGTCGAGACCTTGCGCGGCGCAATCCTAGAGGGCGCGGGCAAGACCTCAGCCGCCCGGTACGGCGCCGAGGGCGCGGTGGCGGCGCTAATCCCGGCGGACGATCATGTCCGCCGCGAGCCCCACCTCGCCGAAATCGAAAAACAATGGGGCCCCGCCCCGGGCCGCCATCAGAGCGACGGGCGGTCCATCCAAGTGCTCGGCGCCCGGCTCGGCAACGTCTTCATCGGCCTCCAGCCCGGCTTCGGCTATGAGGGCGACCCGATGCGGTTGTTGTTCGAAGGCGGCTTCGCCCCGACCCACGCCTTCTCAGCCTATTACCGCTGGCTGCGCGAGGATTTCGACGCCCACGCCGCCCTGCATTTCGGCACCCACGGCGCACTCGAGTTTATGCCTGGCAAGCAAACCGGCCTCTCCCACGAATGCTGGCCGGACCGGCTGATCGGCGATCTGCCGAATTTCTACCTCTACGCCGGCAACAACCCCTCCGAGGGCGCGATCGCTAAGCGCCGCAGCGCCGCCACCCTGATCAGCTATCGCACCCCGCCGGTGGCCGCCGCCGGTCTCTATAAGGGCCTCGCCGAGCTGAAGGCCTCGTTGGAGCGTTACCGCGCCGCCCCGCCGGAAGCTGAGGATGAACGGGCGCGCCTCGCCGAGATGATCGCCGCCCAGGCCGAAACCCTCGACCTCACGATGCCCAAAGGCGCCCCCGACGCACAAATCGCCGCGCTGTCGGATAAGCTGTTGGAGCTGGAATACGCCCTAATCCCGCACGGCCTGCATGTGGTCGGCGCCATCCCTCCGGCTCAGGAGCGCGCCGAAACCCTGGCCGCCGCCGCCGAGGCGTTCACCGAAGAGAACACGACCTCACCAAGCGCTGAAGCCCTGCGCAAGCTCGCCGAGGGCGACAGCCC
>JAHQVS010000158.1 GCA_019634215.1 Paracoccaceae bacterium
CACCATTGGCCACACGGTCAGCAGCGAATTCCACGCCCCAAACTTCGCCCCAAGCTTGGTCCGAAATCGAGGCGGTCGACAACTCGCCATTCGCAATCCGATCGGCGGCGAACTCAACGCCCCAAACCTCGCCCCATGCCTGATCGGAATGCAGCGTCGTCAAGATCTGGCTCGCGATGACATGATCGGGAACGAATTCAACATCCCCAGACTCGTCGAGGCCCAACGACGCCAGCAACTGGTTCGCCGCCACGTGATCAGGAACGAAATCATAATCCAGAGCCGCCGCCGAGATCGGGCCCGTCGCACCAAAATCAACAGCAAACCGGTCACGCCAGATCCCGTCCGGGATCAACGCCGCCGACGTCGCGTCAGTCATGGCGCCATCTGCGGAGAACCGGTCATGCCAAATCCCATGCGCAATGGGAGCAGTGGCGAACCGCTCGCCCCATGCTTCGCCCCACACGTCATCCTCAAGGGAAACATTGTGGGCGGCGACAGCAGTGCAGGCCAGAACGGCGGCGCTGGCGGTGAGCAACAGGCGGGAGTGTCTAACTTTCACGGCGCAATCTCCGAAATGGATCGAAATTCTTTCCCTCGGAGAATGAACAAGATAAAATAAGATAGCGCTAAAACAGGGTTATTTTTGTGTAATGATTCCCTGAACAAAAAATAAAGCGGCCAGAGATCCAGCCGCTTTATTAAAGTTTCGTAATAGATAGGGCTCAGCCGTTCGCGGCGGCCTTCCAAGCTTCATCGGCGGCGGCTTCTCCTGTTGGGCCAGGCTGCGCCGCGCCCGCGCGGAAGAACGACACCAGTTCAGCCAGGCGCGCCGCCTCCTCGGCGAGCGCCTTCGCATTGGACGCGCTGGTGTCCGCAAGCGCCGCATTGCTCTGGGTCATGCTGTCGAGATGACTGACGGTTGAGGAGATCTCCTGCGCGCCAGAGCTTTGCTCATGGTTGGCGGCGGCGATCGCGTTCACCATTGACTCGACCGACGTAATCGACTCGCTGATCGCGGACAACGCTTCGCCAGTGTCGCGCACCAGCTTCACCCCGGCCTCGACGTGGCCAGAGCTGTCTGCAATCAAATCCCGAATTCCGCCGGCTGCGTCGGAGGAGCGTTGAGCCAAGGTGCGGACTTCCGAGGCCACCACTGCGAAGCCCTTACCGGCCTCACCAGCCCGCGCCGCCTCAACCGCCGCGTTGAGCGCCAGCAAGTTGGTCTGGAAGGCGATTGAGTCAATCACGCCGATGATGTCGCTGATCTCGGCCGAGCTTTTCTCAATCCGGTCCATGGCCCCCACCGCCTCACTAACGACAGCCCCGCCGCGCTCTACGCGAGTCGACGCCTCCTTGGAGGTCCCTGTCGCATGTTCAGCGTTGTCGGCGTTGGTGCGGATCGTGCTGGTCATCTCCTCCATCGTCGCCGCCGTCTCCTCCAGCGACGCCGCCTGAGACTCGGCGCGCTGCGAGAGATCTTCGGCGCCCGACAGCACCCCGGCCACCCGTCCCCGCATCTCATCGACGCTGGTTTGGATCTCGCCGACCAGCTCACGCAAGCGGCGCACCGTGGCGTTCACATCATCCTGCAGGCGCTTGAACGCCCCCTGGAACGACCCGTTCATCTCCTTGGAGAGGTCGCCCTCAGCGACCGACGCAATCACGCGGCTGGTCTCAGACAAGCCGTTCTCCACCGTCTCCACCAGCTTGTTGACGTCGCCGCCCATCTGACGCAGAGCGCCCTCAGCGTTTGAGACATCGACGCGCTCGGAGAAGTCGCCCGCGTTGGCTGCGGCGACGACGTCGCCGATTTGCCCCTGCACCGCCAGCTCGACAGTCAAGTCGCGCCACTCCACCACCGAGCCGAGCCGCTTGCCCGCCGCGTTACGGACCGGGCCAGCGGCCAGGGCGATGCGCCGCCCGCCGGCATTCATCCGCATGGTCTCGACCCGCTCCAGCCCGGCGACATGATCACCAAAGGACATCCCATCCACCTTATGCGCGGCGTCGAGCGGCGCGCCGATCAGAGCAGCGGTGCTGAAGCCAGGAAGATCTCGGGCGATATCGCTCTCGGCTTCCGAGAGGAAATGGCGCAGATTCTCATTCAGATAGATAATCCGGTTATCGGCGTCCGTGATCAGCATCATCGCGCTGGAGCTGTCGAGCGCGAGCCGGATTCGCGCCGCTTCAACGCCGCGCTCATAGATCACGGTCATCGACCGCGCGAGCTGGCCAATCTCGTCATGGCGCTGCTCACCCGGCAGGGCTACCTGCTCGCCCTTGGCGAGTCGGGCGACAGCGTCCTTGAACTCCCGCAGCGGGCGCACAATCCGAGGCCGCACGAAGAAGACTGTTATGGCGAACACCGAAAACAAGCTTAGGCCCGCGACGATCAGCTGCGTCACACGCCCCTCGGCGATCGCGCTGTTGGCGGCGGCCACGCTGCCGGCGCTGGTGTCGCGCTGAGTGGCGACATAGGCCTTGGCGACCTCCGTGAGGGAGATCAACAGGCCATCCGCCTCCTCATTCGCCGTCATGGCCTCAGCGTTCGCGGCCAAAACAGCGGCGCGGGCGGCGGCGATGCCGTTCTCTTCGCTCAATAGCGCACTCAGGCGCTCCAACTGTTCAATCAATGCGGCGTCTGTCAACAACCCGCTTCCGATCAACTCCGCCAGCTTGTCGCGAACGGCGCCCGCCTCTTGGATCAGCAAGGTGAGAGCGGTTTCATCTGAGGCCGTCACCATGCGTCCCAGTTCGCCGACCACATTGTTCAGCGTCGCTTCGACGCCGAGCATCGCCCGGAAGCGCCCTGTCGTGGCCTCCGCCAGGGCCGTGATTTCCTCGCTGGCGGTCTCACTCAGATCGCCCCCGGCGATGGTGAGGGTAAAGGCGGCGTCGTCGATCATCTCCGCCAAGCCCGACAGCAGCTCTCGCTTCGCGGTGAGCGCCTCGGTGGTCGGATCACTCACATCACTGTATGGGCTTGCCGCCCGCATCTCGGTGGCCCGACTGGTTTGACCAACAAAACGGCTCTTCGCCGCCTCCAAATCCGCACGCGCCTCTTCTGCCAACTCATCGAAGTTTGAGATGACTTTGCCCAGCGAGGACTCCAACCGATCAGCGGCGGCGGCGACGGTTCCGGCGTCATTCGCGACAGCCATGGCGCCGAGATCACCGGCGGCTTCAGCCAGGGCCGCCTTGAAATTCAACAGCCCCAACATGGTGGCCACGTCGTTCGCCAACAGCGAGTCGAGGCTCGTCGTCAAAGTGTCCTTAGTGGTTTCCGCCGAGATGGACAGTTCGAAGGCCGCATCGTCCACAATGGCATTCACGCTCGCCGCCGACCCGGAGTAGAGCGACTGCCCTTCATCCCAGAGGCGATCCAGCTCAGCGAGTTTGGTGAGACGCGCGTCCACAGCACGTGACAGGCGCTGGCTGGTTTCTGTAAGCCTTGGCAAAGCCTCCGTGAGCAGCTCACGGCTCTCAGCGTCGAGCTGCGGCGAAGCCATGATCCCGTTGAAGGACTCTGTGGCCGCGGCGACGGCGGCGGCGGCGTCTTGACTGGCCGTCTCATACGCGCCCAGCGTCGCGGAGTCGCGCACATGGCCCAGGGAGATGACAACTTTGTTGAGCTGCTCCTCAGCGTCGATGGCCTCGAAAATCGCAGGCAGGTTTCGCGAAGTGAGTTCCGTGAAAGTCGCTTCGGTTTCACTCGACACCGTGATTGTGCTGATCAGCGATGTCACGATCATCGCCGCAATCACCGTCATCGCCAGCGAGAATTGCGATTGAATGCCAAGCTTAGCAAAGAACTTTAACACGTCTTGACCTCCGGCGGCGCATCAACATTGCTTTCGCCGGTTTTCCGGCACGTCGATCGTGGCGCGCACCGATGAGAATCACGTAAATTTTTAAATATTTTTCGCCAACGGCGCTCAGCTGATTGTTGTTGAGCGCCGTTGGGCCTTTTTGTGCGCCGTCGGCTCAGTTCGCCGAGGCGAGCTTGTCCACAGCGGCGAAAGAGCCGTCGGATTTGATGATCGTCAGATAGACGTCGTCCGAGCCTTGGGTGTCCTCGGCGCCGTAGCTCAGCTTCAAGCCGTCGAGGTCAAGCGTCGCCCCGTCATGAAACGCGCTGAGGAAGCTGTCGCGCGTCACATCACCACCGGCGCGCTTCAAGCCCTCGATCGCGATCCGGCCGACGATATAGCCTTCCAATGACACATACCCTGGCGCCGCATCCCCCGACACCGACTGAATCGCCGCCTGATAGCGTGAGATCAGCGGGTTCGAGCCGTCCCAAGGGAACGGAACCACCTGGGTGATCACTACGCCGTCGCCATCCTCGCCCAGCTCCTGCGCCAGCGCGCTCGACCCCACGAACGAGATGTTCACGAAGGTCGCGTCCATCTTGATCTTCTTGGCCAGCTTGATGAACTCCGCCACCGGCTTGTAGGCGCCGACCATCACCACCGCCTGTGGTTTGGCTTTCTTAATGGTCAGCAGCGCGCTTTTCACCGCCGTGGTGTTGCGCTTGTAGGAGCCCTCCGCGACAAGTTCCATGCCCCGCTTTTCAAGCGCCGCCGTTACCCCGGACTGCCCGACGCGCCCGAAGGAATCATCCTGATACAACAGTGCGATCCTGTCATATTGCAGATCTTCGGTCAGATGCTTGACCCACGCCTCGGTCTCTTGGCCATAGCTCGCCCGATAGTTCACGACATTGCCGTGCGAGGGGTCGCGCAGGAAGCCGGCGCCGGTGAACGGGCCGATATAAGGGACCATCGCCGCGGTTGCGATCGGCTGCGCCGCCTTCGAGGTCGGCGTGCCCACCGCGCCGATCAGTGCGAACACTTGATCGATCTCGATCAGGCTCTTGGTGTTTTCAATCGCCCGCTCCGGCTCGTAACCGTCGTCGACGCTGACCAGCTCAAGCTGGCGTCCCTCAACGCCGCCGGCGGCATTGGCCTCGGCGAAAGCTGCCTCAATACCAAGTTTCATGCCTTGCCCAAGCGCCGCCGCCGGGCCGTCCAGCGCCGCCGATTGCCCAAAGGTCACCTTACCCGCCTCAACACCAGGGTCGGCGAGCGCTACTGTTGCACCTGACAATGTGGCGACCACAGCAAATAAAAGACTCGTTTTCATCCGCATTCACCCTCACGCAGCTAAAATTCGAATGTATTCACCGTAAGATTTACGATGACTTCAATTACATTGCTGAGAAAATTTATTCTACAAATATTTCGTTAATCCGTAATACAATTGAATTCACACGAGAGCTAAATAGAAGCGGTTATAATAGGGTGTAAAATCTGCACGGTCGAAACCGTTATCAAAACCGCTCCTTAATTTGAGGGCATCTGGCGGTTTTCATCTGAATACAATTTCACCCGAGTGAAGTTTAAACATAAGTGTCCGTGAAATTTTTGGTTCCTGCAAAACGAAAACCGCCTCTCACCCTTTGGATTCGTCAATCAGACCAAGCCAGATGAGACAGCAGCAACGCCTCCCATAACACCCTCCCAACCAACACGCCGCCGAAGCCCGGCGTCAGGTTACGGCTCTAACTTCCGGCACGGCGAGCAATGGAACCGGTCCGCTTTTCACTCCGGTCAGACTGCGGTCCAGCACATTCCCAACATCAGCTCGGCCATCCGCACTCCTTCGAAAGAGACGCCGCGTACCCAATTTTGGGGATGGAGCCACAGCCCTGAACGCCAACATCAATCGTGTCTTGACAGCCAACAAGACCGCTGACCGGAGCGACGCTCGCGTCTGAACGGCGGCGTTCGCGACAAGGAGAAAACCTATTATGTATACTGCAACCAAAATCGCCGCAGCTCTGATCGCTGGTTTGATCGGGACCAGCACAATGGCGCAAGCCGGCGACTTCATTGATAAACGAGAGAAACGCCAAGCCCAACGGATCTACAACGGAATTCAAGACGGTTCTTTGGATTTCCAGGAGGCTGGCAAGCAAATCAAAGGGCAGGCGCGCGTGCGCCGTCAGGAACAACGCCTGCGCAACAGCGGCGGGGGCCTCAATACCAAAGAGCGTTTGTATCTTCACAATCAGCTCAACAAAGAAGCGGTCAAGCTCCGCCATCGGCGTAACAACTAATAATCGCCCTGGGCAGAAAACATAGAACCCGGCGACGCTTGTCGCCGTGTTCTTCCAACAACCACCCCATGACGCAATCAGCAACATCCGCCGTTTCGATCACGCAGCAGGGCTAAGGCGCAATCCAGTCAAGCTGGGGCATCAACCTCAGGCAACCGCGCCGGGCGGAGCTATTGGAAGGTCCCGTCTCCCCTACCCCCGGCGGTTCACCAACCACACGCCGCCAAACGCCAGCGCCGCCCCAGCCAGATGATAGGGCCGCAGCGTCTCCCCCAACAGAACCACCGCCAACACGCCGCCAAAGATCGGCATCAGGTTGATAAACTGCCCGGCCCGCACCGGCCCGACACGGCGCACCCCATACCCCCACAGCACAAAGGCCAGTATCGAAGCGAACACCGCGATATACAGGATCCGCGCCCACACCGCCCAATCCCCCAACGGCGGCGGCCCCTCGACGTAAGACCACAGCGCGAACGGGATCATCAGCACCCACCCCGCGACCATGCTGAGGCTCAAGCTGGTCCAAGTTTCCAGGTCCGGCGGCGCCTGGCGCAGCATCAGGGTGTAGGCCGACCACGCCAGCGCAGCGGCGGCGATCCAGAGATCGCCCAAATACAGCTCCAACCGCGCCAACGCCCCTAGGTCGCCTTTGGCGATCATCAACGCCGCCCCCGCCATCGATAGCCCGATGCCCACCATCTGCACCGGCCGGGGCGCCACGCGGTCGATAGCGCTGGTCCAAATCAGCAGTATTGCCGGGGTCGTCGCAATCACCAGCAACGCGTTGAACACCGGCGTCGCCGTCAGACCGGTGTACACAAAGGTCTGAAACATCGCGACGCCAAGCGCCCCCAGAGCCAGCAGATAGCGCCACTCGCGCAGCCCAACTCGCCATCCTCGACGCAGATGCGGCGCCGCCAGCGGCAGAAACAGCAGCAGCGCCACGCCCCAGCGGATAAAGTTGACCATCGCCGGATCGATCTCACCGCGCAGAGAGCGCCCGGCGATGAAGTTGCCCGACCAAAACAGCACGGTCGCGGTTAACGCAACATAGGCCCAGATCGGCCGCGCGACGGCAGGCGGCGCAGCATCCGCCGCCGTGGTGTGGTCCGCCATCCCGCTCCCCTTAGATCTGAAGCCTGAGGCCCCAGAGGAGGGCCCGGCCAGCTTGCCGCGCTAGTCTACACGCAGGTTCTTCCTGTAAGAATTTCCACATCCCGTTCTGGCGCAATACGCCAATTCGCTAAGAATGCCAGCTCAGATGGCGCGCAGCCTCGCCGCCAATAACCCCGAGCGATACACGCGCCATCCTTAAGGGTAAGTCTTTGGGACAGTGTGATCCGGGCCGCTTTATTCATCTGGAGGCCGCTATGTTGCGTCGGTTGGAGTTGGACGACATGGGTCAGGCGGCGGCGGTCCATCGCGCCGCGTTCGACGTGATGCTGCCCAGGCTCATCGGCCTTCACACCGTCGAGGAGGACCGATGGTTCTATCGGGAGCGCCTGTTCCCGGTCTGCCAGATCTGGGGCAGCTTTGACGGCCAAGCTTTGGCGGGGATCATCGCCTTCCAACGCGATTGGATCGATCAATTCTACGTCCTGCCATCGCATCAGGGGCGCGGGATTGGAACGGCATTACTGCAGGTGGCGCAGGGCGAATTCGACCACCTCGCTCTATGGACCTTTCAGCGCAACCACCGCGCGCGGCGGTTCTACGAACAGCGCGGGTTCGTCGAACTCGAACAGACCGACGGCGCCCATAACGAAGAAAACGAGCCGGACGTGATGTATGCTTGGACGTCGCTCGATTTCGGCCAAAGCTGACTTTCCCGGCGGCTCAGCCCTGATCCCCGCTGCCCGCCCCCAGCCAAAACACCTTGGTCACCCGATCGACGCTAACGCCCTCCGTCAACGGAACGTCCTTGGCGACGCTATGATCCTGGAACCCCATCTTGGTGTAAAAGGACAGCCCGCTGACATTATCGGCGCGAATGGTCGCGTCGATAGCGTGAAGTCCCGCCGCCAACGCCTGCTCCTTGGTGGCTTGAAATAACTTGGTCCCAACGCCGGGGACTTTCGGCGTAGTACGCGCGAAGGTCGCGATAATCCCCCAATCATCCTTCGGCGCCGCCGCCCGCTTCAACGTCTGAAACCCCAGCAGCGTGCCCTCCTCATCCGCCGCCGTGACACAACTGACGCTGCGCGACCCGTTGAGCGCCCAGGCCATGAACATTTCCTCCGACAAGGGCTCCAAAATCGCTGTCGTGCCGCCAATGGCGATGATTTCATTCAACAGCGCACATAGACCTGTGACGTCCTCGTCTTGGGTCGGGCGAACCACAATTTCCACCGCCCCGCTCACGCCGTCACCGTGATCGCATGCCGCCGCATCGCCTCGTAGTAGGGCCGCGCCAAATCAGCCAACCGTCTTGCTGCGTCCGGCAACTGCGGCGGCGCCCCAGTCTCCGGCGGCGCGAACTCGGTGGATCGATTAACCGCATCGTACCAATGCGGCGCCCAAGCACCATCGCTGTCACGCGGCCCGGCGGGCCAGGACAGCATGACAGGCTCGAACGCCACCCCAATCGCTGCGCAGAGCTTGGTCAGCATCGCCTCCGGCGCGGTGCGGATGTCGCCCGCGTCAACCACCGGCGGCGGCGCCCCCAGCCGATTGCAAACCTGATCGAACAGCTCCTTTTGCTCGACAAAACCAATATCGCGCAAATCAGCGATCTCCCGCTTGGCGGCGTAGCTGGCGGCGACCCGCAGCGGGTCGCGGACCAAGAACACATTGGCGACGCGGTCAATCCAGCCTCGGTCGATCTCAGGCAACATATGATGGGTCATATGCTTCTGATAATGCAGCCGCGCGCCCCCGAGATCTTCGTCGGCATCCTCGCCGACGCAACGCGCAATCACCTTGGCAGGATCAACCTCTCCGGCGGCGATCACCTCCGCCTGCATCGGATGCGCAACCCCAGTGCGCTGGAGGTAAGCGGCGTAGAACGGCTCATCCCACACCACGCAATCCGCCCGGTTCTCAAAACTCCGCATCATCGCGGTCGACAGATTGCGGGGGCCGGACCACATCGCGATCCGTACGACGTCATTCTCGCTCACGAACGCCTCATAACACCAATATCACCGGCGGCGGATCAAACGCCCCGAACCGGCCCACGTCAACGCTCCCGCCCTAATCCACGCACAGCACCCGCCTTTACACCCGCCCGATCGCGCCCTATCGAGCATCGGAGGCTGGCCGCTAGGGGCCACACGACAACGCCATAGGGAGCCGCGCCGCCATGAAGGGGATTCTGGAGAAATTGGAGGCGCGCCGCGCCGAGGCCCAGCTTGGCGGCGGTCAGCGCCGGATCGACGCGCAGCACGCCAAGGGCAAGCTCACCGCCCGCGAGCGGATCGAGCTGTTGCTCGACGAGGGCTCCTTCGAGGAGTTCGACATGTTCGTCGCCCATCGCTGCCAGGATTTCGGCATGGAGGACAGCAAGGTCCCCGGCGACGGGGTGGTGACCGGCTGGGGCGCGATCAACGGCCGCCTCGTCTATGTCTTCAGCCAGGATTTCACGGTGTTCGGCGGATCGTTGTCCGAGACCCATGCGCAGAAGATCTGCAAAATCATGGATATGGCGGTGCAGAACGGCGCGCCCGTCATCGGCTTGAATGACTCCGGCGGCGCCCGCATTCAGGAAGGCGTCGCCTCCCTCGCCGGTTACGCCGACGTGTTCCTGCGCAATGTAAAAGCCTCAGGCGTGGTGCCGCAGATCTCGGTGATCATGGGCCCCTGCGCCGGCGGCGCGGTCTACTCTCCGGCGATGACCGACTTCATCTTCATGGTCCGCGACAGCTCCTACATGTTCGTCACCGGCCCCGATGTGGTGAAGACCGTCACCAACGAGGTCGTCACTGCCGAGGAGCTGGGCGGGGCCAAGACCCACACCTCGAAATCCTCCGTCGCCGACGGCGCCTATGAGAACGATGTCGAGGCCCTGATCGAGACCCGCCGCTTGGTGGATTTCCTGCCACTCTCCGCCCGCGACGAGGCCCCCGAACTCCCCACCTATGACGACCCGGAGCGGCTGGAGCCAAGCCTCGACAGCCTGATCCCCGACAACCCCAACAAGCCCTACGACATGAAGGAGCTGATCCATAAGATCGCCGATGAGGGCGATTTTTTCGAGATCCAGGCCGACTACGCCAAGAACATCCTCACCGGCTTTATCCGGCTCGACGGCCGCCCGATCGGGGTGATCGCCAATCAGCCGATGGTGCTGGCCGGCTGCCTCGACATCGACAGCTCGCGCAAGGCCGCCCGCTTCGTACGCTTCTGCGACGCCTTCAACATCCCGCTCCTGACCTTCGTCGACGTGCCGGGCTTCCTGCCGGGCACTGGCCAGGAATATGGCGGCGTCATCAAACACGGCGCCAAGCTGCTATTCGCCTATTCTCAGGCGACGGTGCCGATGGTGACGGTTATCACCCGTAAGGCCTATGGCGGCGCCTATGACGTCATGGCCTCAAAACATATCGGCGCCGACGTCAATTACGCCTGGCCCACCGCCGAAATCGCTGTCATGGGCGCCAAGGGCGCAACCGAGATCCTGTACCGCTCAGAACTGGACGACCCAGAAAAAATCGCCGCACGCACCCAGGAATATGAAGACCGCTTCGCAAATCCGTTTGTGGCGGCGGAGCGCGGCTTTATAGATGAAGTGATAAAACCCCAGAGCACCCGCCGCAGGGTCTGCCGCGCCTTCGCAGCGCTACGGACCAAGCGGGTGGAGCTGCCGTATAAGAAGCACGATAATATTCCGCTGTGAGGGCGATCGAAACACACCCACGTTCGCGTGACCATTGTGGCGATTGACCTCGACGACATGGAGCCAGTGGCCGCCGTCTGCGACGCCACGCATCTGTCCGTGACGCTCGCCAGCGGCCAGATCGTCAAGACGCCGCCCTGGTGGTATCCGCGCCTCCGCGACGCCACCAACGCGCAACGCGGCAAGGTTGAACTGACGGCCTTCGGCGTTCACTGGCCCGAACTCGACGAAGATCTCAGCATTGAAGGCATGTTAAGCGGTTTGAAAGCGCCGAACGCTGTTCCGCCGGAAGGGTGGACGCCCTAACCTCAGCGCCTCCTCACAGTAAACGGACGCGCCCCATGAACTTCCACCTCCTCGCCACCGGCCCCCGCCCAGTCGCCCCGTTCTCCCACGCCGTCGAGGCCGACGGCTGGGTGCTGCTCACCGGCCAGATGCCCACCGATCCCGCCGCGCCGGACGCGCCGTTGCCGCATGGGATCGAAGCGCAGACCAAGCGGGTGATGCAAAATCTGGAGGTGGTGCTGCACGGCGTCGGGCTCGACCTCTCGCACGTGCTGCAATGCCGCGCCTATCTCACCGATTTCGAGCGTGACTATGCGGGCTTCAACGAGACCTACAAAAGCTTCTTCCCCGCCGACCGCCTCCCCGCCCGCACCACCATCGGTGTGACCGCCCTGGCGGTTGGCGCGCTGGTCGAAATCGACTGTGTCGCGAAGCGGCCATAGCAACGGCCTTACCCCAATCCCCCCGCAAGGCGCACGGCTTCCGGCCGCGCCCTTAACCGCAACATCGAAATCACCCCAAACACCGGTCCCAGCGCCAGCGGCACAAACGCCCACCGCCAGCCCGCCGCCTCAGCGAACATCGGCACGGCGTGAATGGTCAGGATGGTCAGCAAAAACCCGCCGCAAGTCTGTGCGGTGAGGATGGTGCCGACGCGGTCCGGCGGGGCTAGCTCGGCGGCGGCGGCGGAGAATTGAGCGCTGTCGGCGACGATCGAAAATCCCCACACCACACAAAGCAGAAACACCCATTCCGGCGCTGCGCCAAACGCCAAGGCGGTCAGCGCCGCACACGCCCCGCTCACAATCATCGCCCCACTGGTGAGCATCGTGCGGCCGATCCGGTCCGCAATCGCCCCCGCCAACACACTGCCCGCCCCGCCGGCAAGGCCGATCGAGAC
>JAHQVS010000159.1 GCA_019634215.1 Paracoccaceae bacterium
GCGGTAACCGGCCAGGAACTCTGGGCTGTAGGGGCGGAGGTCATGAAGGTCCCAGCCGGCGCGCAACCCGCCGAGGCGCTCAAGCAAGCTAGGCGGCAGGGTGCGGGAGGCGGTTACTAAGACATCGTCGAACCGTCGCCGCACCATGCCGGAGACCGGGGTCCAACGCACCTTCGGGACCCGTTGTTGGATTTGCACCCGTTTGCCGTCGCGAAAGGCGAAACGGCTTCGGGTGACGTGATGTACAGTCCCCCGCGCGCCACGATAGGCGGCGCGGGCGTCGGCGTCGAAGGTCCAAAATGGCAGATAGACACCAGAGAGGGGGCGCTCGGCGCGGGCGTAGCCGACGACGTCACCGGGGGCGAACCACAGGCCCTTCAGCCATCGCGCCAACCCAGCCTTGGCCTCGCGCTCGGTGAGCGCAAAGGGCAGTACGCCGCCAGGTTTGAAGCGCCGATGCGCGCCCGCAGCCGCCACCAGCGGCGCGGCGCAGAATGGGCAGGAGTCGGCTTGGATGTCCGGGTCGAAACTTGTTTCGGCGCCGCAATCGTCGCAGGCGATTGTGAGCCGCTCTTCAACCTCCGATGAGGCGATGCCTTCGGATAGGGCTGCGGCGTAGTCCAGCTCTGGGGGCGGCGATTGAGCGTTATCGACCGGCTGCCGATGACCGCAATGGCCGCACAACAAGGCTTGATCGCGAGGCGAGAAGCTCAGGGAGCCGCCGCATTGCGCGCAAGGGAAGCGAGAGGCGTCGGTCGTGGCGTTGGTCATGGTGTCGCTCAGGCGGGGGCGCTCGGGCGGCTCCTGGCCTTGAATCTCCTGACCCTGATCAGCTAGAGGGCAGCGGCGGCGGGGTCGGCGTGGCGGGCGCGGCGAATAGTTTGGCCAGATCGGATTGCTCACTGGCGGCGGCCCATTGCGCCATGCCTTCGCGCCACACCAAGCTATCCCGGGTCAGGCGGCCTTGCGCGGCGAGCCCGCGAAGCGCCTCTAACGCGAACGGCCCCTGAGCGGCGCCGTCGATGGCCGCGTGCCAGATCGCCGCCATGCCGGGCAGCGCCGGTGGGGTTGCTTGCCCAGGGGCGGACAACGCCTCGGCCATCTGCCGCGCCATCGCCGCACCTGCCCCCATGCCGACACCGAGCCCGACTCCGGCGGTGGCGTCGCCGGAGGCCCGCAACGCTTCCGCCGCTTGGAATTGCGCGTATTTGCGCAGATCACCGATCACACCCATGCTTGATCGCCGATCCAGCGCCTGCTCCACCTCCGGGGGGAGGGACACATTCTCGACCAGCAGCTTGGTGATTTCGATCCCCAGCTCCGTCATCTCCGGTTGGATGCGGTCTCGGACGAATCGGCCCAAATCATCATAATTTGCCGCCAGGTCCAGCGCCGGAATATGCGCGGTGGCGATGGCGTTGGCGAAACGGGAGACGATGACGTTCCGCAGATGGTCCGAGATCTCTTCAGCGCCGAAGTCGCCGTCGGTGCCGACGATTTCCCGTAGGAACGCGCCTGGGTCGACCACGCGCATTTCGTAGGAGCCGAAGGCGCGCAGGCGAATCGGGCCGAATTCCGGGTCGCGCAGCATCACCGGGTTGCGGGTGCCCCATTTCAGATCGGTGAAGCGGCGGGTGGAGACGAAGTAAATCTCGGATTTGAAGGGGCTTTCAAAGCCGTGGTCCCAGTGTTGCAGGGTGGAGAGGATCGGCATGTTGTTGGTCTTCAGCCGGTATAATCCCGGCGGAAAGACGTCGGCCAGCCGACCCTCATGCACGAACACCGCCGCTTGCCCTTCACGCACTGTCAGTTTGGCGCCGTACTTAATTTCATGCCCATGCCGCTCGAACCGGCGAACCACGGCGTCGGTGCCGTCGTCGGTCCAGGCGATGACGTCGATGAATTGGCCGAACAGGGCGTCGAAGAAGCTCATGGTTTGGTCTCGGTTGGGGGGTGATCCCCGATGCGGTCAGGGATCGGGGCGCAATTCTTGCGCAATCTCGCGCGCAAGGGGCGCCGCCTCGGCGCGAGACATGCCCGCTTTGATGCGAGGATCATAGAGGATGCGCAACAGCATCTCGTCATGCTCGGTGAGCAAGGCGAACTCATTGTCGTCATTAAAGATCGACGGGCGCACCTCAGGGTGGTCGTTGGTCAGGCCGAAAGCCTGGGCGACCTCCTCGTGAAAGCAGCTTTCACGGTACAGCCCCTCGGTCTCAGCTTTAATATACAGGAACGCGCCGGTGATCTCGCCGCCGAAGGCTTCATCATCCGCGTCCTGGCTTCGGCTGAAGATGGTTCCAGCGCAGGGGATTGAGAGACGTTTGGTCCAATCGCTGAGCATGCCGTCATTGAAGCGCTTGTCGTCGGCGTAGCTCTCCATCAAGTCGGTGCGGGCCTCCGGGGTCAGCACCATGATGGTCATATTGGTGGTCTGATGGGGGGCCGCTGCGGTGATCGATAGGTTGGTGGCCGCGCTGAGGCGCGCGGCCAGACGAAGCATCGCCTGATGATCCTCAGGGCGTACATCGTCGCCCACCAGCCGGTAGTACACCGGCCTCTGCCATTTCGACACCCGTTCGACGGCGTCGGCTGTGGTGCGGCCAAGCTCGATCAGCTGCTTTTCCTGATCGAAAACCACCATAGTGAAATGCTGCGCCAGCTTCTGGGCGTCATAAGGCGCGTCGTCGGGCGCAACTTCGCTTCGCATACGGCCGATCGCCAAGTCGAGCTTGGCGCCGGCGGCGTAGAGACGGCGGCCGTCCGGCGAGCCGCCGCAGGCGGAGAGGGTCAGAGCGGCGAGGGCTACGCCCGCCAACGCGGTTAGAAGGCGGCCTGAACTCATTGACCCAGCGCGCCCCCGATGGTTTCGCCCGTGCCGGTGCCTGTCGCTCGCGCGGCGATCAGCTTGGCCTTCAGTTCGGTCTCCATGTTCTGCATCTCGATCTCGGCCTCGACGCGGCGGCGCTTGCCTTCGTCAGCGATGGCGAGGCTCTCTTCGATGGTGGCGATCAGCTGATTATGGGCGTGCTTCAGCGCATCCATGTCGACCACGCCGCGTTCGATCTGCTCGCGGATTTCCTTATTGGCGTCACGCAGATTGTCGGCATTGGCCTTCAGTAGATCATTGGTGAGGTCGTTGGCGGCCTTGATGTCGCCACCGGCTTCTTTGGAGTGCTGAATCGCAATCGCTTGGCTGAGCTGCACCTGCCAGAGCGGCACGGTGTTCACCAAGGTGGAGTTGATCTTGCCGACCAGGGACTTGTCGTTCTCCTGAACCAGCCGGATCGACGGCAGCGACTGCATGGTGACCTGACGGGTCAACTTAAGGTCATGCACCCGGCGATCGAGATCGTCGCGGGCCTGCCGTAGATCGCGCAACTCCTGCGCCTTCAGCACTTGCTGATCTTCCGGGGCCGCTTCAACCTCCGCCTGTTTGGCGGGAATGTCGGTGGCGTCCAGCTCCTTGAGCTTGGCCTCGCCCGCAGCGATGTAGAGCGCCAGCTCGTCATAGAATTCCAGCGACTTTTCATAGAGCTTGTCGAGGGACTTGATGTCCTTCAGCAGCACCGTTTCATGATCCAAAAGCTTATCGGTGATGCGGTCTATTTGGCCGCGCACAGTGGAGAAACGCTCTTGCAAATCGGCGGCGGGGCGGAACCAGGACATTAACCATTCCCAGAGCCCGCCCTGATCGCCTGCTTCGCCGATTTCGAAGCCGCGCAGTGTCAGCACCATTTCACGCAGAGAATCGCCGGCCGGACCGACGTCTTTATTGCGCACGCCTTCCAGCATCTGATCCGAGATCGCCACCAAATCAGCTTGCGCCTTGGAGCCGAATTTGACGATCGATTGGGTGTCCGCCATGTCAATTTCGCCCGCGCGGCGGTCGATCTCGGCCTTTAGCGTTGGGTCCGCCCCATCCAGCGTGATCAGCTGGCCCTGCATCTCGGGCAGCAGCGCGCTCGTGACAGCCTCCGCTTCCTTTAATTGGGCCTCGGCTTTGGCGCGGATATCCTCGGTCATGCGTCTTCCCCTACAGACTTCGACCCGCTGACGCGGCGAAGGTTAACTCTCTCGCGTCAGACGATCGGCGAGAACTTCCATTTCAACTTCTAAGTCGATTTTATCGTCTAAGGCGAGCGCGTCGCGCTGGCGGCGGCTGGCCTCTGTCATTTCGCTCAACATGTTGCTGAATTTAGCGTCGAGCGCCGGGTCATTCACCACGCCGAGCGCCAGGAATTTCTCCACGCTGGCGCGGGCCGCAGGCACAAAGACCTTCAGGAATTTGCGGGCCCGGCGCAGATCGCCGGGGTCGGCGGCGATTTTGGCGATAATCTCCCGTGTCGTCCCGGTCATGCCGGCGACGGCGTGGCGGTGGTCTTGAGAGCTTAATCCCTCGGCGGCGGCGTCCATCTGGGCGAGATCAGCGCTTGCGGCGGCCAGGCTCGCTTCTAAATCCGCGCGGTCAACCCCGGCGCGTTTAAGCGCGTCGTCGTCGGCGGCGATCGTGGGGGCCGCGCCAGCGCGTTGCGCCCCGCCGCCAAACATCAGCAGCCCGAGAAACAGCGCGACACCGACGCCGACCGCCCAGAGCGGCGCCATGCCTAACAGGCTTAAAATCAGGGTCACGGCGATCATCGCGCCGCCGGCGAGAAACAGACGGCGCCATCTGCCTGCATCTCCGGGCGTTTGGCCGTGATAGGGCTCGCCTTGATTGAACCGAGACGCTGACCGCCATCTCTGGCCTGTCGGCGACTCGCCCTCTTGTTTCGTCACTTGGGCCCCACTCCCAATTCACATTCTGAAATCGATGTATGTGTTATCGTGACTTATAGCGGGCGGGATCGCCAAAGGCCATGTCGCCGCGCTCTGTCGAGGGGCGCGTGTTTGCGACCACAGGTCGCGGTTGCGGACGTTATTGCGCCCTTGTGAATGGTTAAAATTGTTTAAAAGCACCGACTCAGTGGCGTCTGGGCATGAATTATCGTCCCATTATCGTGTCGGGGCGCCCACTATTTGATGATTCGATCCGGTCATTTCCGCTTGGTGGTTAAATCGCGGTCAGGACCATTTATGTATGATCCCGATTATCGTCCTGTCGGAAATGTTACTCATTCGTGATCATTCGCCGCGCCCAGCGTCGACAGGCTGTTCGGGTGTCGCCAGGGAGGTTCGCCATGAGCGCCCGCATCCTTCTCGCCGCGTTGTTTGCTCTCGCGACGTCATTTTTCTCTCCGGCAGCGATGGCGCAAGACGCGCCGCGCGCAGATGGGTTGATCCGGGCGGATCAGGTCGACGGCGGCGCGTTGCTGTTCTTCACCGACGAACCCGGCCTCTATGTTCAGGCTCCGTTGGTCTCGACCAAGATCGACATCTCGGTTGCGGGACCCATCGCTCGCGCCGTCGTGACCCAGCGATTCCGCAATCCGGCCGAGGTGTTTGTCGAAGGTAAATATCTATTCCCGCTGCCTGAGGGCGCGGCGGTCGACACCCTGAAGATGCGGATCGGCGACCGGCTGATCGAGGGTGAGATCAAGGAAAAGCAGCAGGCGCGCGAGATTTACGAGCAGGCCAAGGCTGAGGGCTACAAAGCGTCGCTGGTGGAGCAGATCCGGCCCAACATGTTCAACACCTCGGTGGCTAATATTGGCCCGGATGAGATGGTGGTGATCCAGATCGAGTATCAGCAGACCTTGGCCCCGCGCGATGGGTTGTTTGGCCTCCGGGCGCCGCTGGTGGTCGCGCCGCGCTATACGCCGAAAGACCTGGTGGATGTGGTGAAATTCGGCCCCAACGGTTGGGAGGTAGAGAAACAGCGCCCAATCCCTGGAGTCATTGGCGCCGGCCGTGCCGGTCCCAAGGACCCGCCGGTGGAACAGACACTGGCCGATCCGCGTTTCGATGAGCCAGGCACGATCCGCAATCCGGTTGAGCTGACGGTCGACATCGACGCCGGTTTCCCGCTCGGCGAGCTAAAGAGCTTGTATCATGAGGTCGACATCACCCGGGGCGGCGACGGTGAGACGGCGACGGCGTCGCTGAGCGGCCCGGTTCCCGCCGACCGTGATTTCTATCTCTCCTGGGGGCCGAAGGAAGTTGACGACCCTTATGCGGCGCTGTTCAGCGCGGCGGAGCCTGGAGAGGCGACCAATGTCGCTCCAGCCGGTGAGCATTTCGTCTTTATGCTGACGCCGCCCGCACTGGAGGCGATCGGCGACACCCGCCGTCCACGCGACGTGATTTTCGTTCAAGACGTCTCGGGGTCGATGTTCGGCGAGAGCATCGAGCAAGCGCGCAAGGGACTGGAGATGGCGGTTAAACGCTTGAGGCCCGAGGATCGCTTCAACCTAATCGTGTTTAATGACGCGCACGGCCTGTATTCCGACACGCTGTTGCCCGCCACCAAGAAGAATATCGCCGACGCGGTGACGGCGGTGCGGGCGCTTCAGGCGGACGGCGGCACCGAGATGCTGCCCGCGCTGGAGGAGGCGCTGAAGGACGCCGACCCCAATGACGATGGCCGGGTGCGTCAGGTGATCTTCCTCACCGACGGCGCCGTTAGCAATGAGCGGGAGATGCTGCGGCTGATCGAGCAGGATCTGGGTCGCTCGCGTCTGTTCACCGTGGGCATCGGCTCCGCCCCGAACAGCTATTTCATGACCGCCGCCGCTGAGGCAGGGCGCGGCGCGCATGTGTTTATCGGCGATCTCACTGAGGTGCAGGAGCGGATGGAGGCGTTGTTCCGCCGCATCGAGACTCCGGCGATGACTGACCTGAAGGTTGAGGTGGTTGATTCCACAGGGAAACCAGTCGCCGCTGAGATTTGGCCGAGCCCGGTTCCAGACTTGTATGCGGGCGACCCAGTGGTGGCGACCGTGCTGCTGCCTGAGGGCGAGGGTGGCGAGCAGTTGAGCATTTCCGGTTTGCGCGGGGGTGAGGCGTGGAGCGAGACACTAGCGCTGTCAGACGCCTCAGCGCGATCGGGAGTGTCGAAGCTGTGGGCGCGGCGGCGGATTCAATCCCTTGAGTCGCTCTTAAGCTCTCCGGACACCGATGCGCCGATGATGGAGCGGATTGACGCCGAAATCCTGCAAACCGCGCTGGATCATCACTTGGTGAGCCGTTTAACTTCGCTGGTTGCCGTGGATGTGACGCCAACGCGCCCCGTGGATGAGCCTGCCGTGACTGTAGATGTGCCGACCAATCTGCCAAAGGGTTGGGACGCGGATTCCTTCTTTGGCGAGGTTTCGGACGGATTGTTCAGCGTTCCTGATGTTGATGCAAGGTCCGATCCGTCGCCGTCAGTGACGCCGATTGGTGGCGAGGCGCTCCCTGAGGCTCCTGCGGAGGCGGAGGCCAGCGCGGCGGCGGCTCAACAAACGAAGGTGGCGAAGCTTTCCTTGTCGCCAATGCAGCAACAGCGCCTTGTGGCGGCGGCAAGCCTTCGGGCGCAGCCGGCTGCGCTTGGCGCACAGGTGCCGCAAACATCAGCCAATTGGCTGGTTTCGGTGGTGATCGGCGCGCTGATGATGCTGATTGGGGCGTTGCTCGGTTGGAGGTTGTGGCTGCGCCGGGCGGCGTCATGATCCCGCCGAGCCTGCTCGCCGCTTCGGGCCCGGCGCCTGAAACGGAGGAGGTTCTCGACGGCTGCGCGGCGTTGCGGGCGTACGATGTCGCAGGAAGCCTCTTCGCGGCTGCGATGGTGCTCGGGGGCGGCGGCATGCTCGCCGCCGGGGCTGCGACGCCAGTGAAGGCGATGATTGGGCAAGCGATGTTGGAGCAGGCATGGGACGAAGCTCGCGCCCTCGCTGGTGAGCAGGATGACGCCGTGCGGGTGCGCCCTTGGTCCTGGGCGGATATCGCGCCCGCCGCCCGCTTGCGCTTCCCCTCGTTGGGAGAGGAGCGTCTCGTGCTCGACACCGCCAGTGGCGAGGCGATGGCTTGGGGCCCAGGGCATGTCGACGGCACGGCTGAGCTGGGCGCTCCCGGCGTCTCGGCGGCGGCTGCGCACCGCGACACCCATTTCGCGCTGTTGCAACATCTCTCTGTTGGCGATGTCATTGAGATGGAAACCCTTGATGGGTCGGTGGCGCGTTACCGGGTGGCGGAAATGGGGGTCGTCGACGCCCGGACCTGGCGGTTCCCAGCGATGTTTAATGGGCCTGATGTGCTCGCCCTCGCCACCTGCTGGCCGTTCGACTCTCAGATTCCAGGCCCGGAACGCTTTGTGTTGTTCGCTGATCGGATCTAAGTCTCTTGCAGACAGTGGTCTGATCGGAGTTCACCATGCCGCTTCACCACATCAGCCGACGTTTTGGGCTGTATTTGTGCGCCGTTCTTGCTTTTCTGGCTTCGCCTGCCGCCGCCAATGACGCGTCCCCGCCCGGTGCGGCGTTTGACGTCGCTGCGCAGGCGGTGATTTCGCCCACAGAGTTGGTGGAGCGGTTAACTGCCGTCGATGTCGTCATGCTCGGCGAACGGCATGACAATCCGGTGCATCACCAATGGCAGGCCTGGATTGTCGGCGGCCTGGACGACGCTGTCGGCGTCGGTGGGTTGGCGTTTGAGATGATCCCGGAGCATCGTGAGGCCGACGCCGCCGCTCATCTGGAAAGCGTGGAGGGCGAGGCGCGGGCGGCGGGGCTTGGCGCGGCGATTGGTTGGGAGGAGAGCGGTTGGCCTGATTGGGCGCTCTACGCCCCGATCGTCGCTGCGGCGCCCAATGCGATTGTGACCGGCGGCGGTATCGAACGGAACGCGTTGCGGGCCTTTGCGAAGGACCCGTCGGGCTGGCCACGCGCCGAGGATTATGGGGTGACGTCGCCGCTGGGGGCGCAAGAGCAGGCGGTGCGGCAGGCTGAGCAGATCGCCGCCCATTGCGACGCTTTGCCGTCGGAGTTCGCGCCGGTGATGGTGACAGCCCAGCGGATCTGGGACGCCAGCTTCGCCGCCGCCGCCCTAAGGGCAAAAGCGGAGACCGGCGCCACGGTGGCGATACTCGGCAATGGCCATGCCCGCCGCGATCGTGGCGCCCCTTTGGCGTTGTCGCACGTGGCGCCGGAGGCGACCGTGGGCGCGGTTGGGATGGTGGAGGTGGCGGAAGACCCGCAATTGCTGACGCAGGCTGCTATGGTTGAGGCGGCGACGGGCTCTGGCCGGTTTGATTTTGTGCTGTTCACGCCTGTGGTCGAGCGCGACGATCCTTGCGCCGCGTTTGACAAACCCAAGGCGAAATCTGAGTAGCGCGAACCCTTGTCGCTCAAGCCTCGATCCTGGCCCCGGCGTTGACGCATGGGGCCGGATGGCGCAATCACCTCATCCTATGACAGAATCCCCCTCATCCCTTTCTCCAGTCCACATCATCGGCGGCGGCATGGCCGGCGCCGAGGCGGCTTGGGCTTTGGCCCATGCCGGTGTGCCGGCGGTGATTCATGAGATGCGTCCGGTGCGCGGCACCGAGGCGCATCAGACCGAGAAACTCGCCGAAATGGTCTGCTCCAACTCCTTCCGCTCTGATGATTGGGAGACCAACGCCGTCGGCCTGTTGCATGAGGAGATGCGGCGCGCCGGTTCGCTGGTGATGGCGGCGGCGGAGCTGGCGCGATTGCCGGCTGGCGGCGCCTTGGCGGTGGATCGGGAGCAATTCGCCGACGCCGTCACCGCGCGCTTAACCGAGCATCCGCTGATCGAGATTCGCCGTGAAGAGGTTTCCGGTTTACCGCCCTCGGAATGGGACAGCGTGATCATCGCCACCGGTCCGTTGACTTCTCCAGCGTTGGCGGAGGCGATCCAGGCGCTCACTGGAGAGGACAGCCTAGCCTTTTTCGACGCCATCGCCCCCATCGTTCACGCCGAAAGCGTTGATATGTCAAAGGCGTGGTTCCAGTCGCGCTATGACAAGGGGGAGACCGAGGCGGAGCGAAAGGCCTATCTCAATTGCCCGATGGATCAGGCGCAATATGAGGCGTTTATCGACGCTCTGATTGCGGGAGAGAAGACCGAGTTCAAGGAGTGGGAGCGCTCCACCCCCTATTTCGAGGGCTGTTTGCCGATTGAAGTGATGGCCGAGCGAGGGCGCGAAACGCTGCGGCATGGGCCGATGAAGCCTGTCGGCCTCACCAACCCGCACAACCCGGAAGTTAAGGCCCATGCGGTGGTGCAGCTTCGGCAAGACAACGCCATCGGCGCCTTGTTCAACATCGTCGGATTTCAAACCAAGCTAAAATACGGCGCGCAGAAGGATGTGTTCCGCGTGATCCCGGGCCTGGAGAATGCGGAGTTCGCCCGCCTCGGCGGTATTCATCGCAACACCTTTCTCAACTCACCGCGCCTGCTCGACCCTGTGATGCGCTTGCGGGTGGAACCTCGCCTGCGATTCGCCGGCCAAATCACCGGCGTGGAGGGCTATGTGGAGAGCGCGGCGATGGGCATGCTCGCCGGCCGCTTCGCCGCTGCCGAGCGGTTGGGCCGCGTATGCGCGCCGCCGCCGCTGGTCACCGCCTTTGGAGCGTTGCTCAATCACATCACCAGCGGGGCCGACGCGGAAACGTTCCAGCCGATGAACGTTAATTTTGGTTTGTTCCCGCCGCTGGAGGACGCGCCCCGCCCTAGGGGCAAGAAAGCCGCTCGAAAACAGGCTCGGGGTCGGGCGATGTCCGAGCGCGCATTGGCGGATTTAGGACGGTGGCTCAATGAAACTATCCCGTTTGCAGCATGAAATGGGGCCGAATTACGATCGCATGGGCGTAATCAATCGAAATGTAGTTAAAATAACCTTGGTTCTTAGGCGAGGCCCCTTGACCTTTCAGGGGTTTTAAGACGTCATGCACTTGTTTTCTGTGCAGAAAACTCGTGCGCCCTTGGCCATGATTGGCTGTCCCTCGCTCCTAAGTTCCGGCGTGCGGTCGCGTTTCCAGGTTGTGGCGTGTCCCCGCCGCAACCTGGATCTCATTCGCGGCGCCAAGCTAATCACATGGAACAGCGGATGAGTGACCCACAATTTCTAGATGAAATTTATCATCAAACCGAACAAGGCGAAGCCGCCGACATCTACGCGAAATGGGCGCAGACCTACGAGGCCGAGTTGGCGGCCAACGGTTATGTCACCCCTGGGCGTTGCGCCGAAGCACTCGCCTCGATTGACCCCTCCCACGCCGGGCCGGTGATTGACCTTGGATGCGGCACCGGCCTTGGCGGTCTCGCGCTCAAGGCGGCGGGGTTTGAGGAGGTCGACGGCGTCGATTTCTCCCCGGAGATGTTAGTCTTGGCGGCCAAACACGGCTGTTATCGGCATTTGGCGGAAGCGGATTTGACCGGACCAATCGAGGCGCCCGCGACGGGATACGCGCATGCGGTGGCGATGGGTGTGATCAGCCCGGGCCATGCGCCTGCGGAGGCGATTTCGCATGCGTTGGCGCTGCTGCCGTCGGGGGGAGCCTTGGTGTTTTCGCTGAACGATCACGCCTTGGCCGATTATCGCTTCGAGGCCCACATTAACGAGGTGGTCGACGGTGGTTGGGCCGATGTGGTGTTCAAGGAATACGGGCCACATATCCCAGCTCGGGAGCTGAACGCCATGGTCTACGGGCTGCGCAAACGGTGACGTTTCCTGCCCGCCCATAGTGATGCTTCGCTACAGAAGAGTGGCGGCGCGTTGGGCGAATTTGGTGTCACCAACGCCCTCTGGAGGCGCGCCATAGCAGCGAGACCCGACGTCTGAACTCCGACTCCGGCCCCAAATCCCGAATTAAATCAACATCAGGGCGCAGCGCCGCCCGCAGCGTCGCCTCCGCGCGCCAGCCCGCTAGAAACGCCGGTGCGGCGGCCGCGGGGACTTCTTCTCTGCGCGCGCGCGCCAGGGCGAGGCGGTCGAGCGCGTGACGGGCCAGGTGGTTGACGGCGCGGCGCGCGCCGTCCGTGGTCTCGCCGCGTGATAGGGCGTTGAGCGCCGCTGAGATTTCATGTGACGCC
>JAHQVS010000160.1 GCA_019634215.1 Paracoccaceae bacterium
CGGCGATACATCGGCAGCGCCGTGACGTCCTCGCCGTTAAGCTGAATACTGCCTTGATCGGCCTGTATCAGACCGGTGATCATGTAAAAGCAGGTGGTTTTGCCGGCGCCGTTCGGACCTAACAGCCCGACAATCTCACCGCGGCTGACCTCTAGGTCGACGCTGCGCAGCACCGGGCGTTTTTTATAGCTTTTGCCGATATTGCTCACGATCAAGCCCGGACGCGCCGCCGCATTATCCGCCGCAATGGTGAAACGCCGTTCAGGCGCCTCGTCCCAGTTCATGTCGCCTCGCGAATGTCGCGCCATAGGCATCTCCGCCGCCGTCGGTTTCATCTCAATAAAATGATAAATTCGGCAGCCTCGCCGCCGAATCTTAAACTTTGGTGAAGCGAGACTCCGGCGAGTCCCAAGCCGTAAGCCTTAATTGTTGGCTTGATTTGGCTGAAGCTTCATCTGAATCCGGCCCTCGCTCTTCATTTGGGCCGTACCCGTGGCGAGGTCGATGGTCAGCCGATCGCTCTTGGCGATATTTCCGCCCTGCACCAACAAAACATCGCCGGTCAGCTCGATCACACCGTTGACGACGTTGTAATCGGCCAGACTGGCCTCGGCTTGCTCTTTGCCGTTGGAGATCAGCACATCGCCAATCGCCTGCAAGCGGTCGATCGAACCGCCAGCGCCGGGGATGCCGCTGGGGACGCTGGAGGCTTTCTCGCCTGTGCCGCCATAGCTGATCTCGATGCGGTCGGCCCGCATCCGCATCACGCCCTGGCGCACATCGACATTGCCGCGAAACACGGCCATCTTCTCGGCGTTGCGCACCTCAAGGCTGTCAGCGGAGACTTCGATCGGCTGGCTTGCGTCATGCTTAAAGCCGCCGAACGGAGTTTGCGTGTTTTGTGCGCTGCTCAACGGCGCCGCCAGCGCCCAGAGCGCCGTGGCGACGGCGACGGCGCGCCCCGACGCGGACCATCCTCTCCTCATCGCTTATCCCTCAATAATACGCCCGGGAGCCGTGCGGCCCATCTCTCATGCCATTGTGCATACATCGACTTGGCGCCCCAGCAAAGCGTGGGGGGCGCTGGGGCGGCGATGGCCGTTTTATCGTGTCCGTATGATGTCGGTTGTACATGCTCCACAATCAAGCGCCGACCCAGCGCTATTCGCCGCGGGCGCGAGACTCCGCCACCTTTTCCAGCAGCACGTGCACGCCATTCTCAAAATACAGCACGCCGCCGGCGTCTTGTTCGACACGGATATTGCCGGCGGTTAATTGGCCGAGCGGCCCATGCGTATGCACTTGGCCCTCACTGATCATGCTACGCTGCTTGGCGTCGGCGCGCAGGGTTTGGGTGGTGGCGGTGTATCCATCGGTGGTGCGCAAGGTGACACCGCCCGTCAGCGTCACGGTCTGCGCTTTTGGCGCGAGCTCGCCCGCCGCCGCCTGGATGGTCAGTTTCTCGCCGTTCGCCTGAACGATTTCCCCGACCACAGTATTGAGGGCGATCCGCTCCGGGTCTGGCCCATCCGGCTCGGCCCAGTTGGCCCGCACCATGAAGGGCTCGCCTGCTGAGGTGGCGCCAGTGAAGCGCGGGTTGGTCAACCGGAGGCCGCCTTGCAGCGCGGCGAATTGCCCGGTCCGGAAGATAATCTCCTGGGCGCCGCCACTCGGGCGTCCCGAGTAGAACACGCCGACTAGGATCGCCAGCGCCATCAATGGCAGCCCCAACCGCAACCAGCGTACCGCAGAGGAGTAACTGCTGGAGACGCGCTGCGGCGCTTGGCGCGGCGGCGGCGCATAGGCGACGCCCTTGCTGCTCGCCTTGGGCGGAGGCGCGTCGTTGCGCGCGTCGTGCTGTGGCCAGGTAGCATTTGGTGCGATGTCGTCGGGCCAAGTTTGGCCGAACGGGTCATGTTGAGGAGGGGTGGCGGAAGGGGGGCGCGCCTTGCCAAAGGGGTGGTCTTCTGCGGCGCCCCCATCCCGCCGGGGTTCAGCGGGCTGCAGTTGTTTCACGAAGCGGCGTCGGCGCGTCGGCTTGCGGTCGGGTTTCATATCCTGACGGTTCGACACCGCGCTGCTCTCCTCATTATGACCTCAGCCGGCCTCACAGCCGCTCTTCAGCATACCTGCCCCAGGTTCTCTCCCACACGTTGGTGAAAGCGGCCCCCGTCGCTCTTAATGTTAATGGCGCTCCACTGGATTCTAGCCAATCGCCATTGTTAACGGAAAATACAAAGCCCCAGGGCGAAATCCTGATGTGGCTAGATCGCCATCTGTCATCAGTGACTAAGCGACGCCAGCTCGCAAGCAGTCGTGCACATGGATGAGGCCGACTGGCCGCTCTGGTGCGCCGTCTGCGGTTTCGGTGACGAACAGGCAGGTGATTGGTCGCTGAGGGTCGTTCATTTTTGCCAACGCCTCCGCCGCCAGCGAGTCCGGCTGGATGGTGCGCGGGGTGTTCGTCGCCGCCTCTCCCGCCGTCATGGTGGTGATGTTCTTGATATGCCGACGCAGGTCCCCATCGGTAACCACCCCAATCAATCGCCCTTGTTGATCGAGCACGCCGGTGACGCCGAAGGATTTCTGCGTCATCTGTAAGATCGCCTCTGTCATCGGCGCGCTCTCGCCGACCAAAGGCAGCGCCTCCGGCCCGTGCATCAGCGCCCGCACGGTCAACAGCTTGGCCCCGAGTTTACCGCCGGGATGGAATTGGCGAAAGCTCTCTTGAGTGAAGCGCCGGCGATCCATCAACGCCACTGCCAGCGCGTCGCCCAGCGCCAGAGTGAGGGTGGTGGAAGTGGTGGGCGCCAAGCCCATCGGACAGGCCTCAGGCGCGCGCGGCAGCGTTAACCTGATGTCCGCCGCCCGCATCAGCGCACTTTCGGGGCGGCTGGCGACCCCGATCAGCGGCGCGCCGAACCGCCGGGTGTGGGTGATCAGGTCTGTCAGTTCCGGTGTCTCGCCCGAGTTCGACAGCACCAGCGCCAGATCCTTGCTCGTGACCATGCCGAGGTCGCCATGACTCGCTTCCGCCGGGTGCACGAATTGCGCTGGGGTGCCTGTCGAAGCGAGGGTGGCGGCGATCTTCTTGCCGACATGCCCCGACTTTCCCATGCCGGAGACGATCACCCGGCCCTCAATCGCTAAGATCGCGTCGACCGCGCTCTGAAACGCTTGCGGGTTGATCTGATCGGCGAACAGCATCAGCGCCTCGCCTTCGGTTCGCAGCACAGTGCGCGCGATCTCGATGGCGTGGCGCGGCGTAGGGGGAGAGGCGGGGTTAAGCGTCGGAGTGGCTCCGTCCACGCGGGGCTCCTTTCGAAAACGGCACAATAACAAATAAACAGTCGCGCCCCAACGAGGGGTTGCGAGGGGGAGCCAGCAAATTAGTGGGCGAAGATGTCGGTCTCCTCCCAGCCGGCCAGATCCAGATTGGCGCGATAGGGCAGAAATTCAAAACAGGCTCGGGCGAGGTCAGTCCGCCCTTCCCGCGCCAACATGGCGTCGAGTTTGGCCTTCAGCGCGTGCAGATGCAGCACGTCGGAGGCGGCGTAAGCCTTTTGCGCATCCGACAGCGTCTGAGCGCCCCAATCCGAGGATTGTTGTTGCTTGGAGAGATCGACGTCGAGCAGCTCGCGGCAATTATCTTTAAGCCCATGCCGGTCCGTGTAGGTCCGCGTCAGCTTTGAGGCGATCTTGGTGCAATACACCGGCGCCATCGTCACGCCGAGCCAGCGTTCGACCATCGCGATGTCAAATCGGGCGAAATGCAGCAGCTTCAACCGGTTAGGATCGCCTAGCATCGCCTTCAGGCACGGCGCGTCATAACCCTTGCTTGGTTGAAATTGCACCAGATGTGCGTCGCCGTCGCCACGTGAGAGCTGCACGAGACACAGGCGATCGCGATTCGGGTTGAGTCCCATAGTCTCGCTGTCAACGGCGATAACATCGCCTAAATCGAGATTTTCCGGCAAATCGCCGACGTGTACATGAACGGCCATCAAGCCTCCTCCAGCCGCCAACCGCCTTACAGTATGGCGACTTAGCCCCCACCGCCCCCGGATTTCGACGCGCCGCCTGGAGCGCGCATTCACCGGAGAGGCTTTTCAAATGCGCCCCTTATCTGTCAAGCTAGCCGCTGGCGTGTTGTGGATAATTCAAACCAACCGACGCGCTCAACGCGCAAAAATGCGCGATATAATATGTAAGTAGGAGGTGGTCACATGCAGTGGTGGTCTCGTTATCAACAAAAACGGGCGGCCAAGCGCTTCGGGGGGCGGCTGCACACAGCGTTGCGGCGGCGTTATGGCGCGCGCGATCACTTCACGGAGCCGCAGATTCGCCGCACGGTCGAAGACATGCGAATGCCGAGGAAACACATGAATCTCTGGCTCGCCGGCTTTATGGCCGAGGGTGATCTCTCTCTGGGCGCCGCCGAGCGCCCTGAATGGCGGGAGGTTGAGGTGTTGCGCCGGGAGGTTTGGTTTGTCCCGTCGGATGGCGGTCCAAGCAACTCCGCTCTAATCGCTTTCGCAACAAGTGGCGGTGGCGAGGCTTCCGCTAGCGGCGACGCTGGAGGCGCTTGTTGAAGGCTGTCCGCTTTTTGCCGCCGGACTTTCATCCGCAGGAGGAATTGACCCTGGCCGGGGTGGAGCTGTCGGTACTTGGGATCGACGATCTCAAGCCCGACTATGAGGCGGTCATGGAGAGCGCGGCGGCGCTGACCAATCTGTTCCATGAGGGGGACAATTGGCCGCTCGGCCTGACTGAACGCGCCAATTTGATTGATCTGGCTTGGCATGAAAAGGAGTTTGCCCGTGGCGGCTCTTACGCCTGGGGTCTGCGGCGCCCCGCAGCCGCCACCGGCTATGGCCAAGGCCCGCCGCGTTATCTCGGCTCGGCCTATGTCTACCCCGACCCAGACGGCGTGGCGGTCGCTCATGCCGTCCACTGGATCAGAGCCGGTGAGGATGACCCGGTTCTGTGCGCCAATTTTAAAACCGCCTGGGAACAATGGGTCCGTGGCTGGCCGATGGATTCGGTGCGCTTCTCCCCCTGAGAAGACCTGAGATAAATGGCGCCGCCGTCTTGCAGTTAAGCCGGTGGCGCCTCCAACTGCGCCCGCCGCGTCAACCCCGTCGCCATCAGCCAGCTTAAGGCCGCCATTGTTGTCGCCGTCGCCAGACACAGGCTGAGCCCGCCATACTGATATGACAGCCCGGACAGCAGCGTCCCCAACAGCCGCCCGACGGCGTTGGACATATAATAGAACCCCACATCCATCGTCACCCGCTCGCCTTTGGAGAACGCCAGGATCAGGTAGGAGTGCACCGAGGAGTTCACCGCAAACACCGCGCCGAACGCCAGCAGCCCGACAATCAACACCAAGGTCAGCCCGTGGCTCGGTCCGCCCGCCATATACGCCGCCGCCGCCAATGTGGCGGGAATCAGCGTCAGCAGCCCGACCCATAACCGCGCCAGCTCAACGATCTCCGCCAGCGGCTTCTCCCGCGCCCGCAAGATCCTCGGCGCCGCCGCCTGCACCGCGCCATAGCCGATGATCCAGGCCGCCATGAAGATTCCGATCAGGAAGAACGCCGCCTTATTCCCCTCCGGCGTGCCATCGGAGAGCACGCTGTAGAAATAGATCGGCACGCCCACCACGAACCACACATCGCGCGCGCCGAACAGAAACACGCGCGCCGCTGACAGCCAGTTGATGTTGGCGTCCTTTGAGAACACTTCGCTGAACTTGGCCTTGGCCCGGCCTTGCGGCAGCCCCGGCGGCATCAGCGCCGCCGTCGCGATCAGGATCAGCGTCAACGCCGCCGCCATCGCCCAGATCGAAACTTCAAAGCCCCACACCGCCAGCAGCGCCGCGCCGAGCAGAAATCCGAAGCCCTTCACCGCGTTCTTTGAGCCGGTCAGCAGCGCCACCCAACGAAACAGCGCGCCTTGCATCTCCTCCGGGGCCAGCACCTTAACCGCGCTTTTGGCGCTCATCTTGGTGAGGTCTTTGGCGACGCCGGACAGCGCCTGCACCGCCATCACGAACGCCACCGATCCCCAGAGCGTCCAACTATCATCGAGCTGCGCCAACGCCGCCAACGCGCCGATTTGTAGCAGCAGCCCGCCATACAGCGTCCGCGTCAGCCCAAACCGCGCCGCGATCCACCCTGCCGACAGGTTGGTGACCACTCCCATCAGCTCATAGCCGAGGAACAGATAGGCGAGTTGTATCGGCGAGAAGCCCAGCTCATGGAAATGCAGCAGCACTAACATCCGCAGCGCGCCGTCAGTGAGCATGAACGCCCAATAGCCCAGCGTCACCACCATATAGGCGGCGACACCGTTGGGTCGGGGGGCGGTTGAAGCGGGTTGCATGGCGATCCTCTCTACAGCGAGGCCGCGACCAACCGGGCCACGTCGGCCAGCCGCCAGGAGTAGCCCAACTCATTATCGTACCAAGCGTAGACCTTCAGCTGAGTGCCGTTCACCACCATGGTCATTTGCGCGTCGATAATCGCCGACCGCCGATCATTGACGTAATCCGCCGACACCAGCGGCCGGGTCTCATAGCCGAGAATCCCTTTGAGCGGCCCTTCAGCGTAACGCTGGAACAGCCCGTTCACCTCTTCCACGGTGACTGGCCGTTTCAGCTCAAACACACAGTCAGTCAGTGAGGCGTTCAACAGCGGCACCCGCACCGCATGGCCGTTCAGCCGTCCCTTCAGCTCCGGATAGATCAGCGTGATCGCCGTCGCCGAGCCGGTGGTGGTCGGGATCAGCGAGTTCAGCGCTGCGCGCGCCCGACGAAAATCCTTAGCTGGCTTATCGACCATGGTCTGGGTGTTGGTGACGTCGTGAATGGTGGTGATCGAGCCATGCTCGATCCCGATCTCCTCATGAACCACCTTCACGACTGGCGCCAGACAGTTGGTGGTGCAGGACGCCGCCGTCACCAAGTGATGGGTCGCGGGTTCATAGAGGTGATGATTGATCCCATAGACCAGGTTCAGCGCGGGCTCTTCCTTCACTGGCGCCGACACCACCACCTTCTTCAC
>JAHQVS010000161.1 GCA_019634215.1 Paracoccaceae bacterium
GCGTTGAAGCTCTCCTCGGAAAGATCGCGGAGCAGCCGTTGCAACAGTTCTTGAGACACATTGGCGTCGGTAAACAGGAAGGACAGCATGGTCGCCATGTCAGGCGCGATCATCCCTGAGCCTTTGGCGACGCCCGCCAGCGTTACAGGCGCCCCGGCGATGTCGACCGTGACGCTGGCGAGCTTAGGATAAGTATCGGTGGTCATGATCGCCCGAGCGGCGTCATCCCAAGCATCTGGCGATAAAAACTTTTTCAGATCTCCGAGTTTGGAGGTGATGCGCTCGGCGGGCAGCGGCTCGCCGATCACACCGGTTGAGGCGATGAACACCCGACCAGCGTCGATCCCCAAGGTCTTCGCTGTCGCTTTCGCCGTCGCCTCGACGCCCTGACGGCCATTGTCACCGGTGAAGGCGTTGGCGTTGCCGGCGTTGATCACAATCGCCAAAGGGCCCTTCGCCTGCTTCCCCTTCGCCTGCTTCCCCTTGGTCTGCTCCTGCTTGGCCTCAGGCAGTGCTGACAGCCGCTCCTCACACCATAGCACCGGAGCAGCGCGAGTTTTGGATGTGGTGAACACTCCAGCCAAGGAAGCGCCCTCGCAGATCTCAAACAACGCCACATCGAGGCGGCCAGAATAGCGTATCCCCGCCTCGACCGCCGCCATCCGCACGCCAGCGACTTCAGGCAGCTCCGGCATCTCGGTCGGCGCGAATGGTGAAACGCCGTCGTTTTCCGACAGCGCCGCCTCCAGCGCCCGTAGGCGCAACCGCGCCTCCTTCAGCTGCGCCTGCTTGCGTTCCAGCCGAACGGCGAGCGCCGCAGTATCCTGTTTCCCGGTTTTCTTCGACATCAACCGCCCTATGAACTGCCTCACCCAACGCCACGCGCCTCCACCATGGCGCGGCGCAAAAAAGGAGCGCCGCCGAACTCCCGTCCGACGGCGCCGCTTATTGTCATCAAAGCCAAGCCCTTGGCCGCTGACAAGGCCGAGGGTTGCTCAGCTCGTTATTGTGCGGACAACAGCTGTTCCTCACGGATAGCCGCGGCGGGCGGCAACATCTCCGGGCGGGTGAGGCCAACCTTGTCGGTCAGCGTCTCAACCTCAGCGGCGGCAAGCTCCTGCGCCATTTCCCGGGTGATCTGCTGCGCCATCTCCTCAAACGGCGGCGGCGCAACAGCGCGGCGCTCCTCCACCTTGATCACATGCCAACCAAACGAGGTTTTGACAGGCTCGGACACTTCTCCAGGCTGCAGCGCATAAGCTGCGTCAGAAAATTCCGGCACCATCTGCCCCTGACGGAAGAAGCCAAGATCGCCACCGCTGGGGCCGCTTGGACCGGTGGACTTTTCCTTCGCCAACTCAGCGAAATCAGCGCCACCGTCCACGCTGGCCTTAACCTCTTTCGCGGCTTCTTCAGTCTCGACCAGAATATGGCGGGCGCGCACTTCCTCCTCCTGCGGCAACTCGGCGACCATCTCGTCATACTGTGCGCGTACGGCGTCTTCGGTCAGCTTCGGCTCAATCGCCCGGGCCAAATAGGCGTTCGCCAGGATCTGCCGGCGCGCCGTCTGCAGCTCTAGGGCGACTTCAGGGTCGTCAGCGACACCATCCAGCTCGGCGGCGGCGGCGAACACCTCGCGGCGGACCATTTCCTCAAGCATGCCGGTGAAAATAACCGCGTCCGGAAAGGATTGTAGCTGTGGGTTCAGGGACTGACGGGCGCGGATCATATCACCAAGAGTGATGGCGGTGTCCCCAATGGTGGCCAGCGGCGTCGCGGCGTCATAGGTCTCCAAGGTCGGCCCAGCGGCCTCCTCAGCGGGGGCCTCCTGGTTTGTGGTGTCTTGAGCCATAGCGCGATCGGCGGCGCTCAACACGGCGACCAGCGCCAAGGCCGAGGCGATCCGGCGCGACGCGCCTTGATCGAGATTGAAGGCATGCAACATGTAAACTCTCCCTTCGGGTTAAAGCGACGCAGTCGCCAGCTTCCGCCATCCTTGCGACGGTCGGCGATTTGGACCCGGAACCTTGATCTCCGCCCTCACGCCCTCGATTCCCCCATCAGCCCCGCCCCAGGGCGCCAATGAAACGGTTTGCAGCGCACCGCGACATCACGGAGAGGCCGCGTTGACAGGGTTTTGAGCCCCTCTTATGTCGGCGCATAGTCGACGCCGCCGCGTCGGTATCGCATTCGGCGCGTGATGTGGACTCCTGTTTGTTCGTACCACATCACGGAATAGACAGCTCGAACGCGCTAGCGACGGCGGGACCAAGCGATTATTTATTGGCGCTCTCGATAACACGGGCGACGCGCCCCACCGACGGGCCGAACGCGGCGCCGTCACACCGAAAGGACCGGCCGACATGCTCGGGCTCAACCGCCTCTTCACCAAGGTTTTCGGCAGCGAGAACGACCGTAAACTTAAGCCCGCTCACGCGCTGGTGGAGAAGATAAATGCGCTGGAGTCGGCTTTGGAGCAGCTCTCGGATGAGGCGCTGCGTGGGAAAACCATAGAGTTCAAGGGACGAATGGAGGCCGGCGAGTCGCTCGACGACCTCTTGCCAGAAGCGTTCGCCGTCGTGCGAGAGGCCTCAAAACGCACGTTGGGCATGCGACATTTCGACGTCCAACTCGTCGGCGGCATGATCCTGCACCAAGGCAGGATCTCAGAAATGCGCACCGGTGAGGGCAAAACGCTGATGGCGACCCTCCCTGTCTATCTCAACGCGCTGGAGGGCGCAGGCGTCCATGTCGTCACCGTGAACGATTATCTCGCCCGGCGCGACGCCGAGTGGATGGGCCAAGTATATAACTTCCTCGGCCTCAGCGTCGGCGTGGTGGTTCCAGGCGTCGACGACGCTGAGCGCCGCGCGGCTTATGAAGCCGACGTCACCTACGCCACCAACAATGAGCTGGGCTTCGATTATCTGCGCGACAACATGAAGTATCAGCTCGGGGCCATGGTGCAGCGCAAGCACCGCTTCGCCATTGTCGATGAGGTTGACTCCATCCTGATCGACGAGGCCCGAACCCCACTGATCATTTCCGGTCCAACCCAAGATCAATCGGGCCTTTACACCGCGATCGACCAAGTTGTCCCCAACCTCCAGGAAGATCATTTCGAGATTGATGAAAAGCAGAAGTCCGTGGTCCTGACGGAAGACGGCACCGAATTTATCGAACAGCAGGTGCGGGAATTGGGCCTCTTGGCCGAAGAAGCCACACTGTACGATCCAGAAAGCGTCAGCATAGTTCACCACGTCAACCAAGCGCTGCGCGCCCACAAGTTGTTCACCCGCGACAAGGACTACATCGTTCGCAATAAAGAGGTGATCATCATCGATGAGTTCACTGGGCGAATGATGTCCGGGCGCCGGTTTTCCGATGGCCTGCACCAAGCGCTAGAGGCCAAGGAGAGAGCCACGATCCAGCCGGAAAACGTCACTCTCGCCTCTGTGACCTTCCAGAATTATTTCCGGCTCTACGACAAACTCGCGGGCATGACCGGCACAGCGATGACCGAGGCCAGCGAATTCGGCGAGATCTATGGGTTGGAGGTTATCGAGATCCCCACCAACATGCCGGTGGCGCGTGTGGATGAAGATGATCAAGTGTTCCGCACCACCCAAGAGAAATACGACGCCATCGTCGACGCCATCAAGGACGGGCGTGAGCGCGGGCAGCCGATGTTGGTCGGCACCACCTCGATTGAAAAATCCGAGTTGCTCTCGGAAATGCTGAAGAAAGACAACGTCCCACATGAAGTGCTGAATGCTCGCCATCACGAGCGCGAGGCGTTCATTGTGGCGCAAGCCGGTCGCCCCGGCGCTGTCATGATCGCCACCAACATGGCCGGACGTGGCACCGACATTCAGCTCGGCGGCAATGTCGAGATGGCAATAGCCGAGCAAGTCGGCGAAGAGACGGACACCGCCAAAGTCGAGGAGATCCGCGCTCGCGTCACCGAGGAGGTGGCCGAGTTGAAGCGACAGGCGATCGAGGCAGGCGGCCTTTGGGTCATCGCCACCGAGCGTCATGAAAGCCGCCGGATTGACAATCAGTTACGTGGCCGCTCCGGACGCCAAGGCGACCCGGGCCGCTCCACATTCTATCTGTCGCTGCAAGATGATCTGATGCGGATCTTCGGGTCTGAAAAAATGGACGGCATGCTGCGCCGTCTCGGCCTGGAAGACGGCGAGGCGATTGTCCATCCGTGGGTCAACAAGGCGATCGAGCGCGCCCAAGGCAAGGTGGAGGCGCGGAACTTCGAGATCCGTAAGAACCTGCTCAAATACGACGACGTCATGAATGATCAGCGTAAGGTGACCTTCGAGCAGCGCCGGGAGATCATGGAGGCCGACGACATCGCCGAAACCATCCGCGACATGCGGCATTCGGTGGTGGATGATCTGGTGGCTCAATTCATTCCTGAGCGCGCCTACGCCGAGCAATGGGACACTGAAAAGCTGCACGCGTCTGTCGCCCATATCTTCGGCAAGGAGCTGGAGGTGCAGGAATGGGCCGCCGAAGAGGGCGTCGACGATGAAACACTGCGCGAACGCCTGTATGAAGAAACCGACAAACTCGCCGCCAAGAAGGCGGCGGATATCGGCCCAGACATCATGCGGGACATCGAAAAAGCCGTTGTTTTACAGACAATTGACCACCGCTGGCGGGAACATCTATCGACCCTGGATCATCTGCGTTCAGTAATCGGCTTCCGGGGGTACGCACAGCGCGACCCGCTGAACGAATATAAATCCGAGGCGTTCACCCTGTTCGAGAATCTGCTCGCCCGCCTGCGGACGGACGTAGTCGGCCAGTTGATGAACGTTCAACTCGCTCGCCAGGAACAACAAGCTGAGTTGCGCCCCACCAGCATCAACATCAGTCTTGACGGGGAACCCGTTCCAGCCGACCCAGAGGAGTTGAAGGAGCCGGTCACGGCTTCGGCAGACGCCAAGGGCGCGGCGGCACGGGCTGGCGGCGGCAAGTCCAAAGGCTCGCGCCGCCCGCGTGGCCGACGCTGAATAGAGCGCACGATATGTTCACATGACCGCCGATCAAATTACCGCCGTCGCAATCCTGGTCGGCGCGCTGATATTGTTCGGCTCTGGCCGGCTGAGGCACGACATCGTGGCTCTGATCACGTTGTCGGCGGTCGCGCTCGCTGACCTGATCCCCGCCGATGCGGTGTTCGCGGGCTTTGGGCATCCGGCAGTGATCACTGTGTTAGCCGTGCTGATCATCAGCGCAGGCCTCCAACGCGCCGGCGTTGTGTCGTTGGCGGCGCGACTGCTGGCGCCTTACACAGAAAACCAGCTCCAACAGATTTTCGTGCTCTGCGCCGTCGTCGCGGTGCTGTCGGCCTTCGTCAATAATGTCGGCGCGCTGGCGCTGATGATGCCCGTGGCGCTCGCCACCGCCGCTCAACATGGGCGCAACCCCTCGATTCTGCTCATGCCGCTGGCCTTCGCCGCCATTCTCGGCGGCATGACCACCATGATTGGCACGCCGCCCAACATCATTGTCGCCAATGTACGCGGTGAGTTGGCGGACGCGCCTTTCGCCCTGTTCGACTTCACCCCTGTCGGGCTGGCGGTCGCCATCAGCGGGGTGTCTTTTGTTGCGCTGATCGGGTGGCGCTTGCTGCCGAACGAGCGCCAGGCCGCTGACCCGCAGCGTGCAATCTTCACCGTAGGCGGCTATCTCGCCGAACTGCGGGTGGCGCCGAACAGCCCGCTGATCGGTCGGCCAATGCGCGAAGGGACGCTGTTTTTCGAGCAAGGCGCCA
>JAHQVS010000003.1 GCA_019634215.1 Paracoccaceae bacterium
AAGATCTGGCTCGAGTGCGGATCCGGCTTCTCACCGAGGTGCACGTAGTAGAAGTGCGAGGGATCCTGGTAGCCGAAGAAGATGCACATGTCGCGATGCCCGCGCGTGGTCTGCAGGGCCCTGACCTTGGCGGTGTTGGCGCTGAACGACGCTTCCTGTTCGGCGCGCTCTGCGGAGATGGCTGCCTGTGCGGCTCGCAGATTACTGATGGCCACCGAGTCGAGCGCTTCGGGAAGCGACCCTAGCGATTCAATATCTTCCTCAGCCTGTTCCAAATGCGCCTTGAACTTTGTGGTTTCTACCTGAGCGCTGACCAACTGCTCGGTGAGCTGCGCCAAGTTGAAGTTCAGCATCAGCTCGCCCCGGGTCTCGAACAGATCATACTGCGCGACATAGCTGGCCATTTCGCGCTCAATCGCATGCACGCGATTGCGTAGGGCGCCCATACCGGCGGTGATGTCTTCACTTGCGCGTTGTGCGACCTCGGCGCGTGAGCGTAGCAAATCCTGCAAGTAGGACGACACGACGGTTTGCACGATCGCCTGGGCCATCTGCCGGCTGTTGGTCTTAGCCCCGATCTCAAGCACGAAGCTGGGCGCCAGACGCTTAACAACGATGCTTTTCGCCAGCTTCTCCTCCGCCGCCGAGCGGCGTGCGGCGAGAGTTTCCGCAACTTCCTCTGGCGTTGGCGCGGAGGCGGTGAGCGCGGCGAAGGCGCTTAGCAACCCGCCGCCGCCTTCACCATTATAGTCGGGATTTTCGTCAAGCTTCAGCTTGTCGATCACTTTGTTTAAAACCACCCGCGAGGTGAACACCAACGCTTGGCTCTCCACCACTGCGCCGCTGAGAGAATCCGCGTCATTGTTGGGGGTGACCTGCTCGTCAAGAATACTCAGGTCTCGAGGATCGACGAGAATCTGCGCGCTTGCGACGAATTGCTTCTCCATACTGGCCCCGACCGCCACCGCCAGCACCGCGCCAACGCAGCCCAGTATGAATAACAGCCGCATGTTATGAAACGCGGTCGCGATGAGATCGATCTTTACCGGCTGGCGGGTTTGTTCATCGACTTCGATATACATCTGCGTTGGTCGCCTAATTCTATCATGTCTGCGCAGGTATGCCCGGCTTGCGCCGGCCGCGCCTAGTTTTCGCCTTGCATCACCGGCGCCAGAGGGGCGGCGCCCCGTCCCGCGTCAGGCTGCGGTCATCTGTCTCGCCACCCTATCGTAAACGCCCCTTGGCGTGATCCAATCGCACGGCGCGGGACTCACTTGGGTTATTTGGGAGGTTGGCGGCCATCGCCACTGCTCCGGTATCCTTGTTGCACTGCGAAAGGACTAAGCCGCGCCTTTCCAGTTTGCCAGACAAAGTTATGATGTAGTCATAGCTTGTGTGGCGATGTTGCCGCCGACGCTCTTCTGGCCCCGGCGGCAGGCGGTGGTTACGCCGATTGCGCTGCTGGGCCGTCGCGCAGCAAGCCGTCGAAATAGGCGATGGTCTCCTTCAACCCGTCCTGCAGTTTGGTTGAGGGCGCCCAGCCAAGCTGTTGATTCGCGCGTCCCAAGTCGGGCCGCCGTTGGCGCGGGTCGTCGGATGGCAGCGGCATGGAGATGATCTTAGAGCTGCTGCCGGTCATCTCAATCACCAAGTCCGCCAGCTCACGAATGGTGAATTCATCGGGGTTGCCGATGTTGATGGGGCCAGTGACGTCTTTCGGCGTGTTCATCATCCGAATGATCGCTTCAACCAGATCATCGACATAACAAAACGAGCGCGTTTGCTGACCGTCGCCGTAGATCGTGATGTCCTCGCCCTTGAGGGCTTGCACGATGAAATTGGAGACAACCCGCCCGTCATTTGGATTCATACGCGGGCCGTAGGTGTTGAAGATCCGAACGACCTTGATCTCCATGCCAAATTGACGATGGTAGTCGAAGAACAGCGTTTCAGCGCAGCGCTTGCCTTCGTCGTAGCAGGCTCGGATGCCAATGGGATTGACCCGGCCCCAGTAATCCTCGTTTTGGGGATGCTGCTCTGGGTCGCCGTAAACCTCCGAAGTTGATGCTTGCAGAATCGGCGCCTTGAGCCGCTTTGCTAAGCCCAACATGTTTATGGCGCCGTGGACGCTGGTCTTGGTGGTCTGCACCGGATCGAACTGGTAATGCACTGGCGAGGCGGGACAAGCCATGTTGTAGACTTGATCAACCTCGACATAGAGCGGAAAGGTCACATCGTGGCGCACGAACTCGAACTTATGGTTGTCGAGCAAATGCATGATGTTTCGGCGCGACCCCGTGAACAAGTTGTCGGCGCAAATCACCTCATGTCCCGCTTCGATCAAGCGATCGCATAAATGCGATCCCAAAAAACCGGCGCCGCCCGTCACCAAGACGCGTTTATCGTCGATATACATCCTGCCCTCCATCTGCAGCGAGGCGACCGTGTCGCATATGATTCACCATTCCGAGATTAATATTGGAAAAGCTTGGAGTACCGGCGATACGCCCATCGTTGCGGCTCACAAGCAACGTCCGGGCCAAGTGCACGGCCTCTCTTAGCGTCGATCCTGTCTTGAAAGTAATGTATGATAGGCGATATCGGCGTTTGGCGTGCTGTTTCACAGTTTTTCTCCTGAGATTAGGAGTAGTTTTATGGGTTTGCCCACCAAGCTCAAAATATTGCATGTGGTGCGTCAGTATACACCCTCAGTTGGGGGCTTGGAGGCTTACGTCGCACAACTTGCGGATCGCCAGAAACGTCATTCATATGTTGAAATACTCACACTAAACCGAGTGTTTGATGTCGATGAACGTCTACGGGGTGTCGAAGTCATCGATGGCGTGATGGTGACGCGTGCGCCATTTGTGGGCCATCGGAAAATGTTTTTTCCAATGGTCGAAATTGATTTTTTCAAGCAATTTGATATAATACATTTCCATGCCACCGATCTATTGTTGGATGTGGGCGCTTTCTTTGCGCGTCGTCTGGGTATTCCTTACTTTGTGGTAAGTCATGGACTGTTTTTTCATACCACAAACTACATGCAGGCGAAACAATTCTATCTTAAAAATGTGACTCGCCGGGCGCTGGTGAACGCCGACGCGGTTTTCGCCGTCAGCGGAAATGATCAGCGGGTCATGGGGGAGGTTGGCGTCGATTCGGTGTTGCTTCGCAATCCGATCGAGCCGTTGCCGGAGGTCGAGTGCGGCTCCGACCTGATTTATATCGGACGTCTTTCGCCGAATAAGCGGGTCGACCGCCTGATCGCCTTTTTTGCTCGATTGCGGGAGAAGTTCCCTGCGGCGGAGAGTGTTAAGCTGCATATCGTCGGGTCCGACACCGAGGGGCTGGGAGACAAGCTGATTGCGCAGGCGCAGGAATTAGGCGTCGCTGATAATGTGCGCCTGCACGGATATATTTCTCGCGACTCGCTCATCGAGCTGTTGCCGCAGTGCGGTTTCAAAGTGTCCTCCTCAGAGTATGAAGGGTTCGGCTTGTCGGTGGTGGAGGCGATGTCCGCTGGCATGATCCCGTTTTTACAGCGCAACGCCGCATTTGAGGAGACCCATGAGCGCTCTGGCCTGGGCGCTCTGGCGTCGTTCGAGGATCTGGACGGCGCGGTTGATGCATTTTTGAGCATGGCGGCCGAAGTGACACCTGAGGACCGTCGAAAGGCGCGGGAGTTTGGGTTGTCGCACTCTTGGGAGAATGTCGAGCGCACCATCCAAGGCCACTATGAAATCGCCTTAGCCAGCAAGGGCGCTGCGATGAAGGTCGAGGGGTAGTCTCGCTTCTGTACTTCCTTATGTGTTGATTTAATTCATTTTTCGTAAGCCCGACTGTCTAAGTGTGATGCTCTCTGGGCTTGGGCGCTCCTCCAGTGCCGCGCCTCACGCTGACCGGAAGCGCCGCCACATTGGTCCGAGCGGCGCTTCAGGTGATTTAGGGCGGTTGCGCGGCTTATGTCGGGATGAAATCGCGGTTCGCATCCGCGCCGTGTTCCACCCTGTGTGGAGCGCGCCAGCAGGCGAGGTGTTCTAGGCACATCTCACAGCGATACGGATGGCCCTCTCGATTTTTCGACGCTTTCATCATATTGGTGCAGTGCGAAAAAGCGCTGCGAGACTTGTGATCGTGTGTCGCTGTTTGACGATTTCCGGAGCTGTAGGCTAAAAATTGCGGAGCGGCGCTTATGAGTGACGAAATACGCCAAGGGGTGCAAGGCCATGACTTCCCATCCCGCCATTTTCTTGGCGTAGATGTCGCGTCTTGCAAAGGCGATCAAGTTATTGATTACTTAAAAGAGCGCATGGGCCGTAATGAGAAATCACTATTGGCGTTTGCAAATACAAACTTGCTAAATTTTTCTAAGAGCAACCCTGAGTTTCAGCAGGTGATGCGATCCTTCTTCGTGATTAACGATGGGATTGGTCTGGATATTGCTTCGTGGATTAAATACCGGGAGTTTTTCCCGGAGAACCTGAATGGCACCGACTTCACGCCGAGACTGTTGGAGGCGACGCGAGGGCGTCGGCTTTATCTATATGGATCGCGCGAAGAGGTGGTGTCGAAGGTCGCTCAGTTGCTAAAAGAGACTTATCAGTGCCAAGTTGTTGGGCATCAGCATGGTTTTATCGACCAGGCGGCGCAGGACTCGCTCTATCAGGACATGAACGCCCGTGGCGCGGAGATTGTGTTGGTGGCCATGGGCAACCCGCGCCAAGAGCAGTGGATCTACAATAATCGCGACAAGATCGACGCGCCTTTGATGATGGGGGTCGGTGCGCTGTTCGATTTCTTGTCCGGAGATAAAAAGCGCGCGCCGATGTGGATGCGCCGCGCCCGGATTGAGTGGCTGGCGCGGTTGCTGCAGGAGCCGGGCCGTTTGGTGAAACGCTACACCGTGGATATTGCCTGGTTTCTCTTCGCTGTGGTGCGGGAGACTCTGGGGCAGGGCAGGTCGGCTGCGAACGCCTCACGGTGAGTGTATCTCAGAGAAGCTAATCACAATTTCATTGGTTGATAAGACCTTTGTCTTGTCGTGTTTTCGAGGTGTTAGCTTGTATGTCTAGACGTCCAACTTCGCGCGCTTAGGCGCCGAGTCGGTCGCTTAATGGGCGTTGTTTGCGATCCCGGAGCGGCTTCAGGGTGAGTAAGGCTGACGCCTTGGTTCGAAGGCGCTAGAGAACAGAGGTTTAGACGTCTTTCCTGACGATGAATGGTGACGGACGAGGGTATGACCAACGAAGCGGAACTCTCTAATCGGTCCGTCGGGCGAGCGGCGATTTGGGCGACATTGGCGAACAGCGTCGGTCAGGGTTTGTCCCTGATCATGTTCTTGGTGATGTCCCGCTTCGTATCCCCAGAGGATTATGGCGCTGTGGCGATCGCCCTGATTTTGGTGGAGGTCTGCCGTCAATTCGGTGTGGACCCGCCGGCCCTGGCGGTGCTGTCGAAGTCGGAGCCGACCGATCGGGATTTTAGCACCTGCTTTATCATGGTGATGATCTATGCGGTGGTGGTTGGGCTTGGTCTCTATCTGTCCGCCGAAAGCATCGCGTGGGCTCTAGGGCGGCCCACTGTCGCCGACGCGTTGCAACCAATCTCTCTGATGTTGGTGTTCATCGCCCTTTGGCGCTCCCATGAGGCCTGGCTCACCCGGCGGATGATGTTTCGCGCACTGTTCTTCCGGATGTTGGCGGCGAGCTTCATCGGCGGCGCGGTCGGCATTACTCTTGGGGTGATGGATTACGGCATGTGGGCGCTGGTGGCGCAGCAACTGACCTTCGCCAGCGTGTCGGTGATCGCGGTGTGGAGCGCCACCAAGTGGCGTCCACGGCTGGGCTTGGTTTGGTCCGAGTTGATGGAGATCTTGCGGTTCTCGCGCCCGATAGCCGTTGGGGGGGCCTTCAATCTGCTCGGCAAGCAGTCAGACGTGGTGATCGCCGGCTATTTCCTCGGTCTGGAGCGGGCGGGGGTCTACAATGGCGCCAAGCGGCTTAATCTCGCTTTGCAGCTGATGTTGAACGAGGCGCTGAAGCAGGTGGCGTTGCCGTCGTTGGCGCGGGTGTCCGGCGACGATGATCAGATGCGCGCCGCATTTGTGAAATCCCTGTCCATGGTCAGCTTTATCGCTGTTCCAATCTACCTTGGGGTGTCGGCGGTTTCCTACGATCTGGTCAGCTTGCTGTTTGGTGAAAAATGGGTCGATGTCGGCCCCATTCTCGCGATTGTCGCTATTGCCAGCCTGTTCCATGCGATGGAGGAGCTGATCGTCATGACATTTCTGGCCAAGGATCGGCCGAAATGGATGATGTACTTCAATTCTGTCAGTGCGATTACCAACATCGTGGTTATCGCCATCGCCGCGCCCTTTGGGCTGGAGACCATGGCTTGGGCTTACACCCTGCGGGTGATGCTGTTCTTCCCTGTGGTGTTGGGGGCGGCGTTGCGGCTGCTGGAGGTGAGCGCTTGGCGCGGTGTTGGCGCGATGTTTGGCAGCTTGGTTGCGGGTGTCGCCATGTGGCTGTTGGTGTGGTGGCTGCACCAACATTTGGCGGATTGGCACGTCGCGCTGCGCTTGCCGGCTCTGATCCTTGCGGGCGTGGCCGGATATTTGACCTTCAGTGCGATGGTGAATCGCGCCGTTTTCGCTGAGGCGCGCCTGATTTTGCGCCAAGTCGCGGCGCGGGCGGAGACGGCGGCCTAAGCC
>JAHQVS010000162.1 GCA_019634215.1 Paracoccaceae bacterium
AACTGCGTCCGATTTGCAGCGTACGCTAGCCGCCTTTGCTCCAACTCCTCCACACCATCAAACGCCGCCAAAGCGGCGACCTGAGAGATGTGCGGCGGGCAGATGAACAGATTCTGCGCCAACCGCTCAATAGTGCGGGCCAGCCGCTCCGGCGCGATCATCCAGCCGATGCGCCAACCCGTCATCGCGTAATATTTCGAAAAGCTATTGATGACGATGGTCTCGACCCCCAGCGGCTCGGCGATCTGCAAGGCGCTGACGGCGGGCGCGCCGTAATGCAGGCCATGGTAAATCTCATCGGAGATGAAAGCGCCGCCGTCAGCAGCGACGGCTTCGATTAAGCCGATCAAGGCGGGGCGATCCAGCATGGCGCCAGTCGGGTTGGCAGGGCTCGCCGTCAACAACCCTGCGAGGCGTCCATGGGCGCTTTGGGCTTTAGCCCACAGCTCCGGCGTCGGCTGAAAGCCGCTGTCGCGGAACGCCTCCAGACGGGTCGGGATCAAATCCAACGCTTGTGCGATGTTGCGATAACTCGGATAGCCTGGATCGGCCATCGCCAACCGGTCGCCAGCGTCGAACAACGCTAAAAACGCCAACTGGAACCCCGCCGACGATCCGCTGGTGACGATGACACGGGCCGGATCGATCTCGACGCCATAGGTCTCAAGGTAATGGCGCGCAATCCGTTCTCTGAGCGCCTGGAGCCCAAGCGCAGGCGTGTAGCCGAGCGGCGAGTCAAGCGCAGCGCGCACGGCGTCCCGGGAGGTGTTCGGGGCGGGTCCCGCCGGTTGGCCCACCTCCATGCGCACGACTGCGTCCCCATTCTCAGCCCGCCGCGCCGCCTCGCGCTCGGCCAAACTCATGACATCCATCGCGTGAAACGGCGCGACATCAGAACGTCGTGAAGGTCCGGTCCTTGAAATCACCATCACGAGAGCCTCATACATCGTGGAGCGCGCATGTTCGCCGCGCTTAGCGCGAAAGGTGAAAGAGTGTTTCGCTCCCTCCCCCTGTCTTTTCGCATCCGCCGCGCGCTGCTAAGCGCCGTCGCGGTACTGACGTTGATTTGCCAAAGCGGTCAAGCGGCGGCGCAAACCATTATTCGTGACAGCGAGATTGAACGCACCCTTAGCGCCCTGATCGGGCCGATGCTCGACGCGGCCGACCTGCCGCGCAGCGACGTGCGTCTGTTCATCCTTGGTGAGCGCTCTCTTAACGCGTTCGTCACCGCCGAAAACAATATGTTTCTTCACACCGGCTTGTTGCAGGTGCTGGAGACGCCCGAGGAGCTGCTCGGGGTGATGGCGCACGAGGCCGGACATATCAAAGCCAAGCATGTGGTGAAGCGTATCGGCGCGTTGGAGCAGGCCCGCACCCAGGCCACGCTGGCGACGCTGCTCGGCATTGCAGCCAGCGTGGCGGGCGGCGGCGGCGCCGGGGCCGCTATTATCGGCGGTGGTCAAAACTTGGCGACGCGCACGCTGCTGAAATTCACCCGGAACCAAGAATCCAGCGCCGACCAAGCCGCGCTCGCCTTTCTGAACCGGGCCAATATCGACCCCTCCGGCATGTTGACGGTGCTTCGGCGCCTTGAGAAGGAGCAGGGGGTGTTTCAGAACAATCTCGACCCTTACACCCTGACCCACCCCCTCAGCCGCGCCCGCATCCAGGCTTTGGCGGACGGCGTCAGCAAATCACCGGCGCTGGGTCAGCAGGTGTCCCCAGATCTGCGCTATTGGCATACCCGCATGCGCGCTAAGCTGGAGGGCTTCTTAAACTCGCCGGGCGCTTCCGCGCTGGGCTCCTACGGCGCTCCAGAATTCGATCTCTATCGCGACGCCATCCGACTGCACCGGCTGCCCTCGCCTGATGAGGCGGTGGCGACGATTGAGCGCCTGATCGAGATGCGCCCCGAAGATCCCTATTATTGGGAATTGAAAGGGCAAATCCTGTTTGAAAGCGGGCGGGGTCCACAATCAATCGCGCCGTATCGCCGCGCATTAGAGCTGAAGCCAGGAGACGCCTTGATCGCTGGCGGCCTCGGTCAGGCGCTATTGACAGAGAACAGCCCGGCCGCAAACGCGGAAGCCCTGCAGGTGCTGGAGCGGGCTTCGCTGGACGATCCGTTTGACGCCCGTGTCCGCCGCTCGCTGGCGATCGCCTACGACCGCGCAGGCAACCCTGGCATGTCGGCGGTGGCGAGCGCGGAGCGCTTGACGCTGCTCGGCCGGATCAAAGACGCCGTGAGGCTCGCTGAACGGGCGCAGGGGCTGTTGCCGACGGGCTCTCCAGGCTGGCGGCGCGCCGACGACATCATCGCTTTGAAACCAACGAAGTGACACATTCAAACAAATCTAGCCAACCGCCACGCCGCTTGAGGGCGGCGGAGCCCGAAGGAGAATTATGATGTCCATCGCCCGCATTCTGGCCATAGCCGCCCTCCCCCTGGCGTTGACGGTCGCGCCCGCCCTGGCGCAAACTGCCGCCCCGTCAGAAATGTCCGCTGAGGAACGCGCGGCGTTTCGTGCCGAGATTCGCGCCTATCTTCTGGAACAGCCGGAACTGATTCTTGAGGCGATTCAACTTCTTGAGGAACGGCAGCAGACCGCCCAAGAGGAAGAGGCTAAAAATGCGCTCGCGGCGATGTCCGACGAAGTCTTCAACGATGAGTTCTCCTTCGTCGGCGGCAATCCGGACGGAGACATCACCCTGGTGGAGTTCCTCGACTATCGCTGCGGCTACTGCAAACGCGCCCACTCCCACGTCGCAGGCTTCCTGAAAGAGGATGGCGCGGTGCGTTTGGTGGTGAAGGAATTCCCAGTGCTCGGCCCTGACAGCCAATTCGCCGGACGCGCCGCCATGGCCTCCCTGAAACAAAATGACGGCGGCAACTACAAAGCCTTCCACGACGCCATGATGGAGCATCGCGGCCAGCTTGATGAAAACGCCGTGAAGCAAATCGCCCGGACCGCCGGCCTCGACATTGATCAGCTCGAAGCGGATATGCAGGCGCCCGACATCGCCGCCAATATGCGCAGCACCTTTGAGATCGCCGAGGCGCTGCAAATCAACGGCACCCCGGCCTTCATCCTCGGCGACCGCATCATCCGGGGTTATGTGCCACAAGAGGCGATGATTGAGCTCGCCGCCGAGGTTCGCGCTGAGCGGGCCGAGAACGAGAAAACCTCTAATTAGAATGAAGGAAGGGCCTGATAACCTCAGGCCCTCATCGCGAAGTTCTTGATGTCATGGCGGCTTTTGCGATCAGCTGAGCTCAGTCTGACCGCCAACAGCGATCGAAGGCGATCGCATGGCTCAAACGCGTCGGTGTGACGGTTTAGCGCGCTCGTAACCACCGATACGACGAACCCGACTTAACAGGACCACGCTACGGCCCTATAGAACCGGCCAACAGATGGTCATGGGGCCCGTATCGACCGAGCGCCCCCGCTGCGCAATAGGAGTACGATGCGGATGTCAAAATCGGAGCAAGGCAAGTCGGGGTCGTCCAAGAAGGACGCCGAAGGGGAGACCCGCGCCGAGGCTGATGTCGCGTTCATCGAGGCGCTGGCCCGCATTCTCAGAGATAACGATCTTGCCGAATTGGACGTCACCCGCGAATATGGCGAGGATGACGAGCTGCAAGTCCGCCTGTCGCGCTACGCCAGCGCCGTCGCCACCGCGCCGGTGTCCGCTCCAGCCTTGACCGCCGCGCCCGCTCCAGTCGCGCCTATACCCGCTCCAGCCGCCGCTGAGCCCGCCTCAGAGAACCCGGCGGATCATCCTGGTTGCGTGACCTCGCCCATGGTCGGCACCGTCTATCTCGCCCCTGAGCCGACCGCCGGTGCATTTGTGCAGGTCGGCGACAGCGTGGCGGAGGGCGACACCCTGCTGATCATCGAAGCGATGAAAACCATGAACCACATCCCCGCCCCCCGCGCCGGCGTGGTTAAGCAAGTGTTGGTGTCTGACGCGCAGCCCGTTGAATTCGGCGCGCCCATGTTGATCTTGGAGTAAGCGCGCGGTGTTCGATAAAATTCTGATCGCCAATCGCGGCGAGATCGCGCTGCGGGTGCATCGCGCCTGTCAGGAGATGGGCATCAAGACCGTGGCGGTTCACTCCACCGCCGACGCCGACGCCATGCATGTGCGCTTGGCGGATGAGAGCGTCTGTATCGGCCCGCCATCCGCCACCCAAAGCTATTTGAACGTGCCGGCGCTGATCACCGCCTGTGAGCTGACCGGAGCGGAAGCGATCCATCCCGGGTATGGTTTTCTGTCGGAAAACGCCAATTTCGCGCAGATCGTGGCCGAACATGGCCTGACCTTCATTGGCCCCACCGCCGATCATATCCGCCTGATGGGGGACAAGGTGACGGCGAAAGTCACCATGAAGCGCCTGGGCGTGCCCTGCGTCCCGGGCTCGGAAGGCGCGGTGGAAGATGTCGCTGAAGCTGAGGCGGTGGCCAATGAAATCGGCTACCCGGTGCTGATCAAGGCGGCCTCCGGCGGCGGCGGCCGAGGCATGCGGGTTGTCGCAAAGCGCGAAGAGCTGGCCGACGCCTTCAACTCCGCCCGCGCCGAAGCCAAAGCCTCCTTTGGCGATGATTCGGTCTATGTCGAAAAATATCTCTCTCTGCCGCGCCACATCGAAATTCAGGTGGTCGCGGATAGCCATGGCGGCGTAGTCCACCTCGGCGAGCGTGATTGTTCGCTGCAACGCCGGCATCAGAAAATCCTGGAGGAGGCGCCTTCTCCGGCGCTGAACGCCGACGATCGGGTAAAAATCGGCAACCAGGTGATCACCGCGATCCAAGAGCTGGGCTATCTCGGCGTCGGCACCATCGAATTCCTGTACGAGAACGGCCGGTTCTATTTCATCGAAATGAACACCCGGCTGCAGGTCGAACACCCGGTGACCGAGGCGATTTACGGTGTGGACCTCGTTCGCGAACAAATCCGCATCGCCAGCGGGCAAAAGCTCTCCTTCGCCCAGGACGAGCTGACCGCCAATGGCCACGCCATCGAGTGCCGGATCAACGCCGAGAACCCGAAGACTTTCGCCCCCTCTCCCGGCCTAGTGAAACACTATCACGCGCCAGGCGGTCTCGGGGTGCGAATCGATTCGGCGCTCTACTCCGGCTACAAGATCCCGCCGCATTACGACAGCCTGATCGGGAAGCTGATCGTCCATGGCCGCAACCGCAACGAATGCCTGATGCGGCTGCGCCGGGCCATGAGCGAGTTGGTGGTGGATGGGGTCGAAACCACCGGGCCGTTGTTTCAGCGCCTGTTTTCCGACGCCGACTTCGTCAACGGAGATTATCATATTCACTGGCTAGAGCGCTGGCTGGCGGCCAACGGTAAGTAAACAGCCCCCACTGAGCTGAAAAAAGCCGCCCCCGCTTGCCTTCCGGGCGAACGGGGGTAAGCATCAAAAGCATGAGCAACCGGCGTCTTGAACTCTCGCCCACCCTGCTGCTGAACGCCTACGCGGCGGGCGTTTTCCCCATGGCGGACAGCGCCGACGATCCTGACATCTATTGGGTGGACCCGGCCTTTCGCGGCGTTTTGCCGATGGAAGGCTTTCGTGTGTCGCGCAGCTTAGCGAAAACCATTCGGCGCGGCGCATTCACGGTGACCATCAACCGCAGCTTCGATGGCGTGCTCGACGGCTGCGCCGACCGGAGCGAGACTTGGATCAATCACAAAATCCGAGAGCTGTATGGCGGCCTCAACGATTACGGCTATTGCCACAGCGTCGAGGTTTGGGTCGAGGGAGAGCTTGTCGGCGGGCTGTATGGCGTCACGCTCGGCGGAGCCTATTTCGGCGAGAGCATGTTCAGCTACCGCCCTGACGCCTCAAAGATCGCGCTGGTGTATCTTATGGCCCGATTGAAGGTCGGCGGCTTCACCCTGGTGGATACTCAGTTCGTCACCGAGCATCTCCGCCGCTTCGGCGCCACCGAGATCAGCCGCTCAGCATATCATCTGCAGTTGGAGCAAGCGCTGGAACGAAACGCGGAGTTCCTCCGGCTCGACCCCGAGACTCCACCTCAGGAAGTGCTGCAACTCAGCACCCAAACGTCGTAACGCGGGTGGTCCATGGCGGACAAGGCTGGGGAAGAAGCGAACATCCAGCCGGAGAACGCTAAACGCGGCGGCTCATCCTTGGTGTCGAGAATCTGCAGAAAGACGCTGGACTCCGGGGCGCGGGCCGCCGTCCGGGAGTAGCAGACCTTCACATCGACCTGCAGCCGCTCATACATCGCCACCTGCCCCACCGGAGCCTCAATGGTCTCCACCCGGCCCGTCAGCTTATCCAGCCCGCGCAATTTCACCGCAGTGCCGACGAGAACCTCCGGCGCAGCCCCGCTGACCGCCGCGCCAGGAATCAACCCGCCAACGCCGTCACCAGGGGCGAGCGGCGTCGCGTCGGGAGTAACCGATACGCTGGGTGGGTCGGGATTCACCTGCTGCTGGCTGAGCGCCGCGACGGGCGCCAAGGTGATAGCCACGGCGGGAACCACGGCCCAAAACGCCAACACCACCCATCTACTCACGCACGCCATCGTCATTCATCATCCTTGCTGGCGCCAGACGCGCCGACGGCCTGAGCGATCAAATTGCCAAGACTGATCGCACCTTGGGTGTGCTCAAACTGGTCACCGGGCGGCAACATGTCGAAGGCGGCCCCCGGAGCAATGGCGATGAAGGAGCCGCCTAACAGCCCCTCGGAGTCGATCTTGGCGATGCTGTCCTCCGGCACTTCGACACCCGCGTTGATCAACATGGTTGTGTTGGCGCGATAGGTTTTCGGGTCCAACTCCACCTCGGACACGGCCCCGACTTTGACCCCCGCGATGCGCACATCGGTTCCCGGCGACACGCCTGTGGCGCTGCTAAACGAGGCGACCAGCGGGTAATTCAGCGAACCGACCTGTCCGCCGCCATGCTGCGATGCGTACCAAGCGAACATGCCGGCGGCCGCGATCACGACAAAGCCGATCGCCGTCTCAACCGGGTTGTCGAGCCTCAGTCCGCTCTTTTTCGACTTCTCGACGTTCTCCGCCATGGCGTCCTTCTTTCTGCATCTGGCGCGAGCCATTGTCTCGGCGCGGCCCGCTCAGCGTTAATTGGGGCTCCAAGCCTCGTAATCGCCCGCCACCTTGGGGCGCTCAGCCGGGGTCAACAGGGATCCGTCTGGACGATAGGCCTGATCGGTGCCGGTGGGGTTGGGCTGATGCGGTTTTTCCCACTCCTGCTTCGGCAGAGGCGCATCCGTGGGTGGCTCTTTGTAGGTGTGGTGCATCCACCCATGCCAATCGGGCGACACCCGCGAGGCTTCGGCTTCGCCGTTATAAATTACCCAACGGCGCTTATCGTCCCGCGTGCGGTAGTAGCGATTGCCTTGCTCGTCTTCGCCGACGAATTCGCCCCGCCGCGCGGTGAAGATCCGCGTGCCGATGGTTTGGCCGTTCCACCAAGTGAATAGCTGCTGCAGCAGGCTCACAAACGCCTCCTCTTATGAAGCGCGCGCACCATAGGCTCGCGCCGCCAGCGCGTCCAGCCGCGCTCTTAAACATAGTAACCGACTGACGTAAGGTCATAAATTTTCTCGTAAAATCATTATGTTGCACACAAGACGCGATTTATTTCACACATTTCGCCCTGAGCGCGCATCTCTACGAATGTGAATTGACGACTACATTAAGGCGCAACAAGGTCGGTTTGACGATAGCGTAAAGCGGCTATGCAAATTTAGCATTTGCTCGCGGTGGAGCTGTAGCCTGACGCCCACATTAACCTTATGGGCGATCAATCTTCCGGCCCCAAGAGCGAAACCGGCGGCTGAAAAGCTCAAAAAACAAAATCTTATCGTTGCGCCGGAAGAAAAATCGCCGCCGCAGAGTGGGAGAGAGTTCAAGATGAAACAGTATGGGGCGCATCTGGCTTCCAGTGCCGCAGCGGCGGCTTTGTTGGTGTTTGGCGCGGGGCAAACCGCCAACGCCGCTGGCTTCCAGGTGATGGAGCAATCCGCCACGGCGCAAGCCTACAGCTTCGCCGGCGCCACCGCCGCCGCAGAAGACATCTCCTATATGTACTTCAACCCGGCGGCGATCGCGTTTCACCCTGGGTTCCAAACCAACTTCAACGGCTCTCTGATTCTGCCTAACGCCGAGGTGAAGGGCGCGGAAGGCTCCACCGCAGTCGGTTCGCCTATTTCCGGCGGCGACGACTCGGCCGATGACTTTGCCGCGATCCCAAGCACCTATTTTTCGGCGCAGATCAATGAGCAATTCACCGCCGGGCTCAGCATCACCGCCCCGTTCGGCCTCGTGACCGACTATGATGATGATTGGGTCGGCCGCTATCATGGCACCCGTTCTGAATTGTTGACGATCAACGTCTCGCCGACCTTGGCGTTCCGCCCTGTCCCGCAAGTGGCGCTCGCGGCCGGTTTCGTGCTGGAGTATGTTGACGCCTCGCTGGGCAACGCCGTGGATTTGGGTACAGCTGGCCTCGCCAACCCGGCGATCGGAGGCGCATACACCGCCGTCGGAGCCACCCCCACCCCGGGCGGCGACGACCTCAACGCCGAGGTCCAAGGCGATGATTTCGAGATCGGTTTCACCCTCGGCATGATTGTCGAGCCACGAAAAGGCACCCGGCTGGGCGTGGCCTACCGCTCTGAAATCGAACACGAGGTCAATCTCGACAGTTACTTTAATGGCACCTCGGCCACCTCGAACGCGGTTTTGGCCGCTCTGCAGGGCGGCGGCGTCTTCAGCGGATCAGACGCCAGCACCGTTGTCAGCGCTCCGGCTCAGCTTAACCTCGGCTTCTATCAAGAACTGACTGACGATTTCGCCCTGGTCGGCGATGCGCGCTGGACGCAATGGTCGTCCTTCGAGGAGCTGGTGATCGAGTTTGATGACGGTACTCCAGACTCCGTGACTGAAGAGAAATGGGACGATACGTGGTTTCTCGCCTTGGGTGGTCGCTATCAGGCCAATGAGGCGCTGACCTTGCGCGCTGGCGTCGCCTATGACATGGGCGCCGCCCCGGACGAGTTCCGCACCCCGCGCATTCCTGACGCTGACCGGATCTGGATATCCTTCGGCGGCAGCTACGCCCTCAGCGACACCATGTCGATCAACGCTGGCTACAGCTACGTGTCCGTGGTTGATGAAACACTGAACCTCAGTGCAACCGGAGACAATGCTGGGCGCGGCTCGTTGACGGGCGACACCGAGGCGGATGTGCATATCTTCGCTGTCGGCGCGACGGCGAAATTCTAAGAAGAGCGAGCCGGTTGAGCTTTCCTTAAACCGGCTCGATGTCGCCCCGGGCGCGCTGTGCGTGAAAAGACGCCTCGAAGGCGTCGAACCCTCCCTGGGCGATAGCTGACCGAAGGCCAGACATAAGCTGCTGATAATAATGCAGATTATGCGCTGTCAGCAGCATCGCGCTGATGATCTCACCCGATTTGAACACATGATGCAGATAGGCGCGGGAATAGGCGCGGCAGCAGGGGCAGCGGCACTCCTCATCTAGCGGGCGCGGGTCGTCGGCGTGGCGGGCGTTCTTCAGATTGACCACACCGCGCCGAGTGAAACCCTGGGCGGTGCGGCCCGAGCGGGTCGGCAGCACACAGTCGAACATATCGACCCCACGCTTGACGGCGCCCACGATATCGTCGGGTTTACCGACACCCATGAGATAGCGCGGCTTATCCGAAGGCAGCATGTTAGGCGCATGCTCGAGCACCTCGAACATCAGCTCCTGCCCCTCGCCGACGGCGAGGCCGCCAACAGCATAACCGTCGAACCCAATCTCCCGCAGCGCCGAAGCGCTCTCCTGCCGCAACTCTCGATGCACCCCGCCCTGCTGGATGCCAAACAGCGCATGCCCTGGACGATCGCCAAACGCCTCGCGCGACCGCTGGGCCCACCGCATTGAGAGCCGCATGCTCTCTTCCGCCTGTTCTGGCGTCGCCGGAAAGGGGGTGCATTCATCAAACGCCATAACGATGTCGGAACCGAGTTGGCGCTGGATCTCCATCGAGCTTTCCGGGGTCAGCAACCAAGCAGAACCGTCGATATGGCTGCGAAAGCGGACGCCCTCCTCGCTCAAGGTGCGCAGCTGCGCCAGGGACATCACCTGAAACCCGCCACTGTCGGTCAGAATCGGGCGCGGCCAATTCATGAAACGATGTAGCCCACCGAGGCGCTCAATCCGCTCGGCGCCGGGACGCAGCATCAGATGATAGGTGTTGCCGAGGATAATGTCGGCCCCGGCCTCGCGCACCTGCTCCGGCAACATCGCCTTCACTGTGGCGGCGGTGCCGACCGGCATAAACGCCGGGGTGCGAATCTCACCGCGCGGGGTCCGAACCACGCCGCCCCGGGCGCGGCCATCTGTCGCCGTCAGCTCAAACTGAAACCGCTCAGACGGCCCCTGATTCTGCTCGCTCACGCCGCCTCCTGCTGCTGACGCCTCGTTCACCGCCGACAAGCTGAGCTTTCCCGGCGCCCATTCGTTCCCGACAAAACCGCTCGACAATAGACGCGACCCTGCGCTGCTCTTATATCTAGGGAAACGAGGTCCCAGGAAAGCGTCGCCAAGAGGCGTTTCGAACGACCATTTTCAGGTAAGAGGGCATTCATGGACGGCCAAGCCGAAGTGACCACCGCCGCGACCGGAGCGCCTCTGATCGCCCCGTCCTCCACGGACCATCAGCTGTTCGAGCCGGTGATTATGGCGATAAAGTCGGTCTACGACCCTGAGATCCCTGTCAATATTTATGATCTAGGATTGATCTATCGCGTCGGCATCTCCGAGGAGGGCGCCGTCGAGGTGGATATGACGCTGACCGCACCGGGCTGCCCGGTCGCCGAGGAGATCCCAGGCTGGGTCGCGGATGCGATCAGCCCGGTTCCCGGCGTGAAGATGGTGGATGTGGAAATCGTTTGGGACCCGCCCTGGGACATGAGCCGCCTCTCTGACGAGGCCCGGCTCGAATTGGGCATGTGGTGAGGAGTTAAGCGAATGTTTGGCGTTCCCGGCAAAGCCGCCGTCACCCTGACCCCGGCGGCGGTCACACATATTAAATCTCTGATGGGCGGCTCCGACGGCGACGTCGCCGGCCTGCGGCTTGGTGTGAAGAAAGGCGGCTGCGCCGGCATGGAATACACCATGGAGTTCACCAATGAGGTCGGCGCCCATGACGAGGTTGTAGAACAGGATGGCGCCAGGGTGATGATCGCGCCGATGGCGGCGATGTTCTTGATCGGCACCCAGATCGACTATCAAACCGGTCTCCTCGAGAGCGGGTTCCGCTTCAATAACCCCAACGTCACCGAGGCGTGCGGTTGCGGCGAATCAATCAAATTCGCCGGCATGTGAGTGCGCGGGCGCCTCGCTCACTCGTCGATAACGTGGTGGAAACGTGCGCCCTGCTCCGACATCTCCACGGCAGTGAAAATACCAGTTGCGTACCCCCCAGAATCGACGCCGATACGGTTGGCGAACATGCCATGGGCGCTTGGGGTGTGCCCATGCACCACCGTGACATCGAACGGCCAAGCATCGCCTTCGGCGGCGGCGAGGAACGGGTCGCGAATCCAGATCAGATCCCGCCACTGCTGCGAAGCTAAAGGCTGGAACGGGTCGACCCCGGCATGCACGCAAAACACGTCACCGGTTGAGAAGCTCCATTCCATCCGCGTCAGCGCGGCAGCCTGGGTAGGGGTGAAGCAGGCCTGATAGGCCGCCTGCCCCTCATAAGGTTCGACATTCAACGCTGTCAGAGTCTCCGAGCCGCCCCACGTCAGCCACGACCCGATTTCCCCCTCCGTCATCACCTCCCCGGTAAACCCGGCGGCGGTGGCGAGATACCAATCATGGTTCCCCATCAGCAGCGTCTCCCGCACGGCGCTCTGGCCGAGGCCCTTGCCCGCCAGCTCCAACACCCCCAACGGGTCGGGGCCCCGGTCAATCAGGTCGCCGAGAAACACCAAATCAACCTCCTGGCCGGGGTAAGCATCGGGAATATACTCGGCCAGATGCGTCAGCATTCGCTCCAGGGCGTCCGAGTAACCATGAATGTCGCCGATCGCGAACAAGGGCCGCTCGGGAAGACGCCTGCCCGGCAAGTTTTTCCAAGCCGCCAGTTCAAGGTGCATATTCCGCCTCCGACAGCGTGAAATTGAGCCATTGTCTTGGACTTTGTCGCATGTTCTCCCTAAGGATCGCGAGATTTTAAAGGCGCGGCGCTGTTGACCCTGCGTCAATCAACGACGCCGAAAACTGCGGCGACGTGAGTTAAGTGGAGGAAGAGAGATGGCCTCGGAAGACAACCCGGAACAGAGCCTGTTTGGAAAGTTTTTCGGACGCAGCGTGCCCGCCTATCTATGGATCGCGGTGTTCTATCTGGTCTATGTGATGGTGATCGCTGTGCCTGAGATGGCTGCGAGCGTGGTCGGCGGCGGCGACAGCACGCCTACGGTGGCGGACACAACCAGCGCGGACGGGGAAACGGCGAGCGCTGAGGCGGAGACTGTAGCCGAGCCCGAAATCTCGACCCAAGTGGCTAACTCGGTCGAGGAAGTGCTGCGCAAGCCCCTGGTGAGCGTGACGCTGTTCAGCAACGTCCCGTTCCCGATCAGCTGGACCACGATCTTCATCATCGCTGGCTTCGTCAGCGCCTGGATCGAGGCGCTGCGCGCCACTAATGTCCGCATCTCCGGCAACGACTTCATGTCGCTGATCGTCACCATCGTTTCGCTGGTGCTGTTCGTCGGCGTGCCCTGGTTCAGCACGACAGCTTTTATGATCGTGCCGCTGGTCGGAATCGGCGACTTGATCCTGGACCGCTATATCGGCCAGGCGGTGGCGCGGCGCGACTTCGGCCCGTTGCACACCGGGTGATCACCGCGCCGGCTGGGCGGGCTAGACCGTCTCAGCCGGCATGGGCTCTGGCGCAGGCGATCCGCCGTCCTGCTCCCCGTCCTGACGACGCCACATCTCGGCGTAGCGGCCATTCATCGCCAACAGCCGCGAATGGCCGCCGCGCTCAATCACCCGGCCGGCCTCCAGCACCAGGATCTCATCGGCGTCGACAATGGTCGACAGCCGGTGGGCGATGCTCAACACCGTGCGGTTCTCGGAAATCCGCTTAAGGCTGGCCTGAATCTCCCGCTCGGTAGCGCTGTCGAGGGCGGAAGTGGCCTCATCCAGCATCAGAATCGGCGGATTCTTCAAAATCGTGCGGGCGATCGCCACCCGCTGCTTCTCACCGCCGGAAAGCTTGAGCCCCCGCTCGCCGACCACGGTGCCGTACCCTTCCGGCAAGCTGTCGATAAACGCCTCGATCTGCGCCGCGCGGGCGGCGGCGGCGATGTCGGCCTGGGTCGCGTCCGGCTTGGCGTAGCCGATATTGTAGCCGATGCTGTCGTTGAACAGCACTGTGTCCTGCGGCACCACGCCAATTTGAGCGCGGAGCGAGGTTTGTTTGATGTCGCGAATATCGACACCGTCAATGCGAATGGCGCCGCTGGAGACGTCGTAGAATCGGAACAGCAGCCGCCCAATGGTGGACTTGCCCGCCCCGCTGGCCCCCACAAGCGCCAGGGAACCGCCGCCAGGCACGTCGAACGACAGATTGTCCAGGATCGGCCGTTGTGGATCATACGCGAAGGACACCTGATCGAAGCTGACGCGCCCCTCGGACACTTTCAACGCGGGCGCGCCGGGCTTGTCGGTCACCTCAGGCGGCTGATCCAGCAGCTGGAACATGTCGGTCATGTCGATCAGCGCCTGCCGGATCTCACGGTAAACGGTGCCAAGAAAGCCGAGCGGCAGCGTGATCTGAATCATGTAGGCGTTGACCATCACGAAATCGCCGACTGTCAGCGCTCCGGACATCACCCCGAACGCCGCCATAGCCATCAGAGACATCAGGCCGATGGTGATGATGAGCGCCTGCCCGGTATTGAGCAGCGCCAAGGTCAGCTGCGTCTGCACCACCGCCTTCTCATACCCGCGCATCGAGACGTCATATCGCTGCGTCTCCCGCTCCTCGGCGGCGAAATATTTCACGGTTTCATAGTTCAGCAGGCTGTCGATGGCCTTTTGATTGGCCTCCATATCCTGCTCATTCATCCGGCGGCGGATCTTCACCCGCCATTCCGTTATCGCGAAGGTGAAGGCGACGTAGGCGATGATGGTGGCGATCACGACGGCGAAATAGCGCCAATCAAAGGCGGCGAAGAAGATCGCGGCGACGAAAGCCAGCTCCACCATTAACGGCACGATGCTGAACACCAGGAAGCGCAGCACGAAATCAATGGCCTTGACGCCACGCTCGATCACCCGGCTGAGGGCGCCGGTGCGGCGCTCAAGGTGGTAGCGCAACGACAGGGCGTGGATGTGCCGGAAGGTCTCCAGCGCCACCCGTCGGAGCGCCTGTTGCCCGACCTTGGAGAACACAGCGTCGCGAAGCTGCTGGAACACCACGCCGCTCAGCCGAAACAACCCATAGCCGAGCACGATCGCCAGGGGTGTGATGACCAACATATCGGTCCAGCTTGGGGTCTTATCGCCCGCAAGGGTGTCGACGGCCGCCTTAAAGAAGAACGGCGTTGTCACCGTCGCGGCTTTGGCTAGCAACAACAGCAACAGAGCGGTGACGACCCTGACTTTGACCCCGGTCTCTCCCGGCGGCCACAAATAGGGGGCCACCCTCGCGAGGATGCGAAATGTCGGAGCCACGCCGCTGGCCTGCTCTCCCGCCGCCATGTCCGTCGGCCGCCGCCGTCGCCTCACTCAGCGCCCGGCAGCTTGAAAATCTGGCCTGGATAGATCAGATCCGGATCTCGGATCTGGTCGTTGTTACGAGCGTAAATCACATGATATTTCAGCCCGTCGCCGTACACATGCGAGGCGATGCGCCAGAGGTTGTTCCCCGGCTGAACCACCACGCCGCTGCGGTTAAGCACGATATCTTCCACCGGCGCGCGCTCAAACGGTGTTTCGGCGCGGCTGGAGACGCCGCCTTGGGCATTGATCTGATCCACCCGGAGCTTATAGACCTCCGGCTTGATCTCCTGGTCCAGATCGGCGCGCCACTCGCCATCGGACGCCACCTCGGCCTCGGCGTGCAGATTTTCATCCAAATACACCCGCGCGACTTGCCCCGGCGAGCCACGCCCTGACACCACGACAGCGCCGGCGTCGCCGTAGCTGACGCTGTCGATGCTAACGCCGCCGTCAGCGCGCGGAGCTGTGGGTTGCAGCAGCTCAGGACCCTGCTCAGTCGGCCGCAGCGCCACTGGGGGCGCGCCCGGCTCGTCAGGCAGCGCCACAACCACCGGCGCGGCGGAAGACAGGGTCATGCCATCCACCGTGGTGGAGCTGAGGCCGAGCGTCAGGCCGCGTGTCTCCGCATCGGGCGCGGTCTCCACCAAGGCGACGAACTCACCGCTGCGGTTCGCCCGCACCTCGGCGACCACGTCGCCGTCAACGGTGACGCTGACCATGGAGTTGGGGGACGCGCGTCCCGCCAAAACCGCCGCACCGCCGGGCTCGACCCGCACCAGATCGAACACCGGGCGCAGATCCGGCGTCTCGTCACGTAGTTCCGGGTTCGCCGCGCCGCCAAGCGGGCTCTCCAGGGCCGGCGCCAAGTTCCCTGCAATCGCCAGCGCAGTTTCAGCCGAAGCCAAGGGCGGCAAAGCAGCGCCGGGACCCGCTGGGCCGCTCGCCGCCTCCGTCGACGCGCCGCCGAGGCCAAGGCGTGGCGGGGTGGGCAACCCCGGCGCAGTCGCGGCGGGAGCGGAAGAGGCGGGTTGTGAGGCCAGTGCGTTAGAAGATGTCTCGCTGGAGGATACCGCACCTGATGACGTCGCCGCCGCCAAGCCAGGGGAAGGCGGCGCGAAGAGGGGCGGCGACTCTGCGGGAGCGGTCACATTCGGCAAGGACGGCGACAAACTGGAGGGCGCGCTCGGCGCAACGTTCGCAAAAGCCTGGGTTGGCCGGGAATCGTCGCTTTCAGACCCTGTCCCAAGCGCCACATCCGCGCCGCGCGTTTGACCGGCGGCCCCCGCCACTGACGCGCCCACGGCCTCCTGATCCACCGTTTCCTGGAGCGCCGCGACCGCCGCTGGCGCAGGCGTTGGCGCCGTCTCGGAGCTGTCCGCCGCACGGGAGTCGGTCTCTATCGACGCCGTCGCGATCTCACCGGCCTGTTCCGTCCCGGAAGTTGAGTTGATTTCAGGGGTGGTCTCAATCGCCGCCGGCGCGTCTTGAGCAGCGACCCGAGGCTGGGTGGGCGATTCAGGGGCCTCCATCGCCATTTGGGTGAACAACGCCACCGCGCCGACGCCCATCAGAACGGCGATCACAAATGGTGCAATCAAATATCGAAACATGAGCCCACTCCAAACGCGCGGTTGCGTTTTTGATCAAAGCCGTCCGCGCCTGCGCGCCGCCGAACGCCTGCGGGCGTCACACATACCGCCAACGCCTCGAACATTTCCACGTTATATCCGCAATCGCACTCAATGCGAAACGCTGGATCACGGCCCACGGCTCGACAACAGCTTAACGCGGCGCCTAAAACCCTTTCCGCCATCGTCGGCGACCGGTTGAAGCGCAGAACGACGGAACTTCACGTTCGCGGTCGTGTTATCTAGCCAAGGTTGACGAAGCCGCCTTAATCGGCTGTTCCTCAACCGTGACCGGTCTAAGTCACCCCCCATATGGCGGCGTTCGAGGGCCGTCTTATGACCACGTTAAGGAGGAATTTCATGGTCGCAAAATATCTGGCGCCGCTGGGCGTCGCCGCCGCATTGCTCGTCGCGCCGACCATCGGCGCCGCGCAAGACGTCGACTACGTCGCACAAGTCGAGGCGCTGGGCGGCGACGCGAAGAAGGGCAAGAAAGTTTACCGCAAGTGTAAAGCATGCCACGAGCTTGCTAAAGAGAAGAATAAAGTCGGACCGCACCAAGTCGGCATCATCGGTCGCCCAGCAGGGATCATCGCTGATTTCGGTTATAGCGACGCGATGAAAGACAGTGGCTTAGTTTGGGATGTGGAAACACTGACCGCTTGGCTGTCAACCAAAAGCAAAAGCTATATGGAAGGCACCAAGATGAATTTTGCCGGTCTTAAGAAGGAAAATGACGTCAAGAACGTCATCGCCTACATGGCGGAAGAAGGCGGAATCTATGACGCTGGCACGAATTAAGCGATCTTAAACGCTAAAAACTTAAAGGGGGCGATGATCGCCCCCTTTTTTATTGCTAGGCTATACTTAAACGCCGCCAACGGCGCGCAGACGCTCAGTGACGTTTTCCCAGTTCACCAGCTTAGACAGGAAGTTCTCCAGATAGGCCGGGCGCTTATTCCGATAATCGATGTAGTAGGAGTGCTCCCACACATCGCAGCCCAACAACGCGGTCTGGCCGAAGCAGATCGGGTTCACCCCATTCGGGGTCTTGGTGATCTTCAGCGCGCCACCATCGAGCACAAGCCAGCACCAACCCGAGCCGAATTGGCCCATACCAGCCGCGATAAACTGTTTCTTGAACTCATCAACCGAGCCAAACGCGCCTGCGATCTTGCTTTCCAGCTCGGAAGGCATGCCGGATGGGTTCGGTCCCATCATCGCCCAGAACTGGATGTGGTTCCAATGTTGGGACACTTGGTTAAACAGGCCCTGATGCGCCTCGGCGCCGTAGGTGCCCTTGATCACTTCTTCGAGACGGTCATTCCCGGCGCCCTCGAAAGGCGTACCGGCGATCAGCTCATTGCCTTTGTCGACATAAGCCTTGTGGTGCAGGTCGTGGTGATATTCCAGCGTCTCGCGCGACATGCCGCCAGCGGCGAGCGCGTCGTGAGCGTAGGGCAGATCTGGCAGGGTGAAAGCCATGGGGTCGGTCTCCCTCTAGGTGGTGAACATTGTTAAGACCGCCTCACGACATGCTGCGTTCCGCAGCGTATGTCCAGTGAACCGGCGATAAGTTCTCAACCGCGCCAACTCAAAGCGCGATCAGAGCAGCGGCGACCCTTCGGCCCTCCGACAACAACACATTATAGGTGCGGCTGGCGGAGGAGGTCGACATGGTCTCCACCCCCAGGCCCGCCGCCTCCAGCTCGGCCCGGCGGGCGGCGGGGAACGGCGCGATGTCCTCTCCAGCGCCGACCAGCACCACATCGACCCGCCCAGCCAGCGCCAATAACGGCGCGATCGCGGCGTCGCTATCAACCTCCTGGATCGACGCCGCCGGCCAAGTTGACAGGCTGTCCGGTCCAATCAGCAGCGAACCATCGTAAAACGCACCACGCACCCGAAAGCCGCCGGGCGCGTAGCCGTCGATCGGCGGCTGCGCGCCCTCGAACTCCAGTTCGCTCATCTTCATGGGTGCGTTCCCTTCTCCTTACAACCTGCTTGCCGTTCGGTTACCCGAACTGCACCCCAGCCGAGCTCTTATCGCCGTCATCCTCGCCCATCGAGCGATCCACCCCGAGCCACAACAGCACCGGCGAGGCGATAAACACCGAGGAGAAGGTGCCGATCAGCACCCCCCAGATCATCGCGAAGGTGAAGCCGCGAATGACTTCCCCACCGAGGATGTACAGCGAGAGCAGCGCCAGCAGCGTGGTCAAAGAGGTCATCAAGGTGCGCGACAGGGTCTCATTAATGGAGATGTTCAACACCTCCTCCATATCGGTGGTCTTGAATCTTCGTAGGTTCTCCCGCACGCGGTCAAACACCACCACGGTGTCGTTCAGCGAATAGCCGACGATGGTGAGAATGGCGGCGATGATCGAGAGGTTGAACTCCAACTGCAGCAGCGAGAAAATCCCGATGGTCAGCGCCACGTCATGCACCAGCGCCACCACGGCCCCGACCGAGAATTGCCACTCGAACCGCAGCCAGATGTAGAACAACACCGCCAGCACCGCGAGGCCGACGGCGATCAGGCCGCGCTGGATCAGTTCGCCGGAGACTTTTGGGCCGACGATCTCCCATTTATCAACGGTGTAGTTGGGGAAAGCGGCCTTAACCGCCGCCATCACCCGCTCTACTGCGGCCTGTTGACCGTCGCCGCCGCCGGGTTGTTGCTCCAGGCGGATGGTGGCCTTGGTCGGCACCGGGTCGGTGGGGGTCTCACTCAACTCCTGGATCACCACATCGCCCAGTTCGAGCGCGCCCACCGCCGAGCGCAGCCCGGCCACATCCGGCCGCTCTCCGGCGCTGAATTGCACCAGCGAGCCGCCCCGGAAGTCGATGCCGAAGTTCAGGCCGAGCGTAAACAACTCCACCACCGAGAGCAGCGCCAACGCGGCGGAGCAGATCAGCGCCCATTTGCGCATGCCGAGAAAATCGATCTTGGTCTCATCCGGGACCAGCTTCAGGCGTTTCATCTTAACCTTTCTCCCGGCGTCACAGCGCCAACTCTTTCGGTCGGGCGTATCCAAACCAGCTGGCGACGAAGAACCGCGTCAGCATCACGGCGGTGAACACGGACGTGACGATGCCGATACCAAGGGTGACCGCGAAGCCTTTCACCGGGCCAGAGCCCATCGCGAACAGGATCGCCGCCGCGAGAAAGGTGGTCACATTGGCGTCGATAATGGCGGACAGCGCCTTCTCATAGCCTGTCTCCACGGCGCGGGCGACATTGCGCCCTCGTCGCAGTTCCTCGCGAATTCGCTCGAAAATCAGCACGTTGGCGTCCACCGCCATGCCGATGGTCAACACGATACCAGCGATTCCCGGCAGGGTCAGCGTCGCGCCGAGGGTGGAGAGCGCGCCGAAGATCATCGTCACGTTCAACATCAGCGCCAGGTTGGCGAACATCCCGAACATGCCGTAGGAGGCGGCCATATACACCAACACCAGAGCGAAGCCGATCATACCGGCGGATTTGCCAGCGGCGATCGAGTCCGCCCCCAGCTCCGGCCCGACCACCGAGCTTTCCTCAACTGTCAGCGACACCGGCAATGCCCCCGCGCGGAGATTGACCGACAACAACGACGCCTCCTCCACCGAGAAGCCGCCGCTAATCTGTGAGGAGCCGTCGGGGATGTAAGCGCGGATCACCGGCGCCACCAACACCTCGCCGTCGAGCACCATGGCGAAACGCTGGCCAAGGAACCGGCGGGTGATGTCGCCGAAAATACGGGCCCCGGCGGTGTCGAAGCGCAAATTAACCACCGGCTCGCCGGTCTGACCGTCAAAGCCTGAGCGCGCGTCGGCCAATTGCTCACCGGTCAGATCGACCTTTTTGAAAAGGGCGATCGATCCACGCCCTTCTTCGCGAAACGGCAACACCTCGACGGTGCGGGGGACGCGGTTGGCCTCGATATCGGCGAGGCTGACATCCTCGGCCACCATCTGAAAGGTCAGCTTGGCGGTGTCGGTGGGGATGGTGCCGGAATAGCCGGGAAGCTGCACCAGAATCCTGTCGACGCCTTGGCGCTGGATCGTCGGCTCGCGGGTGCCGAGCTCGTCCACCCGGCGGCGGACCACCTCGATCGCCTGCGCCATGGTGCGCTGATCGACGTCCTGCTTCGCTTCGTCGGTTAGGGTCAAACGGAAGGTCTGATCCTCCTCCGCCGTCACCAGAAGATCGACGGCGTTGGTCGCGAAGCCGCCGAGAAAGTTTTCCGCCACCGGCTGAGCTAGGCTCTGCAACGCCGCCTGCGCCGCCTCCACATCTTCCGCGTTGGTGATCCGGATCGTCACCTGATCATCGCCCACCAGCTTCGGGCGGGAATAGCGCCGCACCCCAGCCTCGCGCAAGGTCGAGCCCAAGCGCTCCGTCAAGCTCTCCATACGGGCTTGGTGAATCTCCTCCAGCTGCGCTTCCAACAGGAAATGCGCGCCGCCTTGCAGGTCGAGGCCGAGATTCACCAACCCGGAGGGCAGGAAGGACGGCCAATTCTCCCGCGCCGCCGACAACTCGCGCAACGCCAACAGCGCACGATAGGCGTCCAAGGCGCGCGGATCATCCTCACCAGGCGCCTTTGGGTCGCTGGCGAAGAATTGATCCAGCGCGGCCCAATGATTGTCGATGTTTCCGCCTTCGGCGCGCAGCGCGGCCTGAACCTCGCTGCGGCTCGGCGCGCCCGGCTCCTCGGCGAAATATTGCGCCAGCGCGCGGCTGATGGCGCTTGCGCGGGGGCCCCGCACCTCGCCCAGCACCGGGTCAAGCTGGATCGCTTTGGCGTCGTTATAAGCCTGAACCGGCTCATAATAGAGGTTGGGCAATGAGGCGAGCAGGCCCATCAGGCAAACGAAGCCTATGAGCGCCTTTTTCCAGGGGGCGAAAAACAGCATCTCTTATTTCTTCGCCGCCGCCGGCTCGGTCTTCGACATCACAGCCGAGATCGTGCTCTTGATCACCCGCACCTTAACGCCATCGGCGATCTCGACCTCGACCTCCTGATCATCATCCTTAACCTTGGTCACCTTGCCAAGAAAACCGCCTGCGGTCAGCACCTCGTCTCCGCGCCGCAAGGCGCCCAGCATCTCCTGATGTTCGCGCGCCTTACGCTGCTGCGGGCGGATGATCAGGAAATACATGATGGCGAAGATGAACACGAAGGGCAGCAGCGTCTCCAGCAAGCCGGGTCCGGACGACGCGCCCGCAGCCTGCGCATAGGCGGGGGTGAACAACATAAGGAACTCCATTCAGAGGATTTTCGGGCGGGCCCGGCCCGCAATCTATTCTCCCGGCCCTATTTACAGCCGCGCGGCGGCGGCGCAAGGCGCGCGAGCCCGGTGGACGCGGTCGCGCGCTGTAGGTTAAGACCGCCACAGTTTTTTCGCGCCGATTTCCAAGCGCCGCCTCCGAGGCTGATCCATGCACGATATTAAACAAATCCGCGACAACCCCGCCGCCTTTGACGCCGCCCTATCCCGCCGGGGCCTGGAGCCGATCTCCGCCTCACTGCTGGAGATTGACGCCAAGCGCCGGGCGCTGATCACCGACGCAGAATCCGCCCTCGCCGCCCGCAACGCCGCCTCCAAAGATGTCGGTAAGGCGAAGGCTTCAGGCGATGAGGCCGAGTTTGAGCGGTTGCGGGCGCTGGTGGCCGAGAAGAAGGATGAGATCGCCCAATTGGAGGCCCAGGCCAAAGAGTGGGACGAAAAACTATCCGCCGAGCTGATGGCGATCCCAAATCTGCCGCACGACGACATCCCCGACGGGGCCGATGAAGACGATAACGTCGAGGTCCGCCGCTGGGGCGATCCTCGCCAGTTCGATTTTGCGCCAAAAGAGCATTATCAACTGGCCGCCGTCGCCAAGCTGCTGGATTTCGAGACCGCCGCAAAGCTCTCTGGCTCACGCTTTATGCTGCTGTCCGGCGCTCTGGCGCGGCTGCACCGGGCGCTCGCGCAGTTCATGCTCGACACCCACATCACTGAGCATAGCCTGACCGAGACCTGGACCCCGGTCCTGGTGCGCGACGCCGCCCTGCTCGGCACCGGGCAATTGCCGAAATTCAAGGAGGATCTTTTCAAGGTCGACCAGGATTTCTGGCTGATCCCGACCGCCGAGGTGACCTTAACCAACATCGTCGCCGGCGAGATCATCGAAGAGAGCTATCTGCCGCGCCGCTATTGCGCCTGGACGCAATGTTTCCGCTCGGAAGCAGGCTCGGCGGGCCGCGACGTCGCCGGGATGCTGCGGCAGCATCAATTCGAAAAGGTCGAGATGGTCTCGGTCACCAAGCCCGAGGACAGCCTAGCAGAGCTGGAGCGGATGACCGGCTGCGCCGAAACCATTCTGCAAAAGCTGGAGCTGCCCTACCGCACCGTGACGCTGTGCACCGGCGATATGGGCTTCGGCGCCCGCAAGACCTACGACATCGAGGTCTGGCTGCCGGGGCAGGATAAATACCGCGAAATCAGCTCCTGCTCGGTCTGCGGCGACTTCCAGGCCCGCCGCATGAACGCCCGCGTCCGCCGCGCCGCTAAGGAGGGTCAGAAAAAAGGCGACGTCGAGTTCGTGCACACCCTCAACGGCTCCGGCCTCGCGGTCGGGCGCGCGCTGATTGCTGTGTTGGAGAATTATCAGCAAGAGGACGGCGCCGTCGCTATTCCCGGGCCGCTGCGCGGTTATATGGGCGGGGCGGCGGCGATTGGGGCGGATGGGGCTTTGGGCTAACCGCTCAGCATTCGGAAGGTTAAGCGCTTGGCGTTTAACTTTCCCCTCAGCATCCTACCTCCCTGCAAACGTTAATATTTATTAGTGCGGGGAATATCGCCCATGTCCGCTCCGAATCCCGCTCCACATGCTTACGAACGCGCGGACCGCATGTTCACCGGCTTGGTTTGGGGGCACGCGGACAAGTGCTTTTCCACAGACATCATCGCGGGCAAAGATGCGCAGCATATCTCCGACCTCGCCCAAGAAATATTTCGGAGCATTGAGCACGACTATCAGCGGGCGGTCGAAGAGGCGAAAGCCGGTCTGGTCGAATTCCTCTCGCGCTGGAACAAGGATATGTGCGCCCTGCTGAACGCAGGAGAAACCGATCCCAAGAAGCTATTTATCCCGCGAGAAGCGCTGCGCGAACATGCAGATGCGATTTTCAAGCAGCACCTGCATAACGCTTGCTACCCCTTTATCGCCTGCAAACCACGCTACTTCCAACGCTCCATCATTCGCGAAGAGCATAAAGACTTCCGGTCAGACGCCTATTTCGGCGTCGATCTCACGCGCCCCCAACTATTCAAGGACCAAATTCTCAGTGGGCTGGAGGGCATTCTGCAGGTCTCGCCTGATGCCGCCGCTCAAAGCCGTGAGCGCAATGTAAAAGTCTTCATCGGCCGCAGCCGATCTTACATCCCGCTGCAATTCGTACTGGAGGAGCAAGAACTTCTCCAAGATATTCAAAAGCAATCTTGCTTCAGCCATATCAACACACTTGGCGAAGTCGCCCGTCAGCAAATGATGATCTTTTGCCGACAAGATGTACGGTTTGTCTTTCCATCCCCCGACTTGATCGACATTGACGATCAATTGGTGGATGGCTCCTTCAAGTATAAACGGCTGCCACGAGAACGGTATCGCCTGCTGCCTTACGCGATCGAAGCCAAGAAACGCGATAGTGACGCCGCATTTGAATACCTCCATCAAGAACGGACCAAGCTGAAGCTTGCCGCAGACGCGCATCAATATTGGACTGCACCGTCACGCGAGCAAACCGCGCATAAAGACGGGATCGTCTCCAGCTTCACTGGCGCACGTGAAATAGCCAAACCGCTTTCCTATTTCCGGGCCTTGCGTGTTGACTACTCATACGCTCGCCTGGATCATTATTCAGGCGGCCTTGCTGACAAAGTTGGTAAAATTATTTTTTTCACCAACTATGGCTTTTATATTGAGATGATTTTCAAAGAACTGATTGCAAAGTATGTGCTCTCACACAAAGGAGAGCTTTATTTATCTCAAGGTCTTGGTGTTGAAGAAGGTAGCTTCCAGTCAGACGCCCGGCCTCGGAAAATTGTTAATTACAAACGCGCTGACTATAGTCAAGAAATCGCCAGTGAAGATGGCCGGTACGCCCTGATAGATGTGCATGAGCTCGTGTCCCTGCCCGAGGGAAAATCGGCATACAGCGCGGATTGGTCGGATTTCACTTTCGAGAATGCCGCCATCACTTGGCAACTTCTCTCGAAATGCCAAATGCCGACGCTAAGCTACAGGCCGATCAATGAGACGCCCGATAACCTCCCGCCGATCACCATCGTCAATATCGGCGTCGGGCCCAGCAACGCCAAAACAGCGACTGATCTGCTGGCGGCTTATCGCCCTCTTTGTTGGCTGATGCTTGGCCATTGCGGCGGCCTGAGGATGTCGCAAGAGCTCGGGCAATATGTTCTGGCCTCGGACTATAAGCGGGACGACACTTGCATGAATCGCAATGTCCATCCCGAAACCCCGATCCAGGCGGTGGCGCCAGTACAGCAGGCGCTGCGCGCGGCGATCGAAACTCTGATGTTGGAGGATTTCCGGAACGAGCGGACCAAGGCTGGGGAAGCGGCTGACGCGGCCTGGGAGGAACGGCTGAAGGCAAGCGCCGAGTGGAACAATGAGCGCCGCCGCCGGGTTCGGATGGGCACCGTGATCACCACCGACGACCGCAATTGGGAGCTGCTGCCCTACGATGAAATCATCGAATGGGTGGAGCAAAGCCGCGCCATCGCCGTCGATATGGAATCTGCGACGATTGCAGCCAATGGTTTCCGCTACCGCATCCCCTACGGCACGCTGCTTTGCGTCTCAGACAAACCCCTGGTGGGAGAGGGCAAGATGCGCGGCGCCGCCAATAATTTCTACGACACTGCGACCCAAAACCATGTCCGCATTGGCTTGGAGGCGGCCAGAATTCTGTACGCCAAGCGCGCGGCATTGCGCCAAAGCCGGCAGTTGAACGGCCTCGACGATCCGCCTTTCGGCTGATCCAGGCTTGGTTTCGGTGCGCAAAGCCTGGATCACACGCTCGGGCTTCGCTACACCGCTCGCGAGATCAGCCCGAAGGAGATCAGAGCGATGCGCATTCTAGTCACCAATGACGACGGCGTCGCCGCGCCGGGCCTTGAGGTGGCGGAGGCGATCGCAAGGGATGTCGCCGGGCCGGGGGGCGAGGTGTGGATCGTCGCACCCGCCTTCGAGCAATCCGGCGTCGGGCACGCGCTGACCTATAACGGCCCGATCCAGGCCGAGCAGTTGGGCGAGCGCCGCTTCGCGGTGTCCGGCACCCCGGCGGACTGCGTGATTCTGGGCTGCAGCGCCTTTATGGCTGGCACACCGCCGGACCTGGTGCTCTCAGGGGTCAATCGTGGGCATAATCTGGCCGAGGACGCCGTGGTCTCCGGCACGCTCGGAGGCGCGCTGGAAGGGGCGTTGCAGGGGGTGCGAGCGATCGCCCTCAGCCAATATTATCGCACCCTACCGCTCTCGCCAGAGGAAGTCGCCGCCGGGGTTCCGGCTCCAGCGCCGATTGAGGACAGGTTCCACGCCTCCCGCGCACATGGGGCGGAAACGGTCGCGGCGCTGCTTCAGCTGGACTGGAGCAAAGACCTGTTTTTCAACGTTAATTTCCCCGCAACCAACGCGGAGACAGTCAAGGGCCGCAGGACGGCGCCGCAGGGGCGGCGCGCGAGCCCGCCCTTCGGATCAGAGGAGCGCGTCTCCCCCAGCGGGCGGCGCTACTTCTGGCTGCGCCACCGGGTCGACAACCGCTCCGCCGCTCCGGAAACCGACGCAGCACTGTGTGCCGACGGCTGGATCACCATCGCCCCGATGATCGCCGACTATACGGATCAAGCGGCACTCGACCGCCTACGCGGCCAGATCGACACGCCAGGGGCTGACGGGGCGTGAGCGAATCGCCGCCCCCAACTTCGGCCCCTTCAGCCGCTCCGGCGTCAGCTGACGACGGGCAAGAGCGGTTGGCCACTGCGGTCCGAGGCTCTGGCGTCGAGGACCCGCGTGTGTTGGAGGCGATCCGCACGACGCCGCGAGATCTGTTTGTGGAGCCGCTGTTCCGCTCACAGGCGCAGGACGACGTCGCGCTGCCGATCCCCTGCGGGCAAACCATCAGCCAACCCACGGTGGTTGGGCTGATGACCCAAGCGCTCGCCCTTGGCCCGCGCGACAAGGTGCTCGAAGTTGGAACCGGTTCCGGATATCAAGCGGCGGTGCTGGCGCCGCTGTGCCGACGGCTGTACACCATCGAGCGCCACGAGCCACTGCTAAAGGCGGCCGAAGCGCGGTTGCAACAGCTCGGAATCACCAACATCACCGCCCGGCATGCAGACGGCGCCTGGGGATGGCCCGAGCAAGCTCCGTTCGACCGCATTATCGTCACCGCCGCCGCCGAAGATCCACCGGCGGCGCTGCTGGAGCAACTCAAGATCGGCGGTATTATGGTTGCGCCTGTTGGCGAATCAGACCTTGAACAACAATTAATCAAAATCACCCGCACCCAAGGCGGGTTTGATTACCAAGAATTGGCGCTAGTTCGGTTCGTGCCGTTGCTGGAAGGGGTGGCGACGCCTTAATGTCGCCGCATCCTGGGCGAGCCTGCGCTTCGCCTCATAAGCGATTCCGATGGAAGGGTCCGCGTTATGACACGATCGCCATCTCTCGGCCGCTTGGCGCGCCTCGGGGCCGCCTGCATCGCCGCAACCCTCACTTCGGGCTGCGCCTATAACAGCGACATGTTTGACTTCGTCACCTGGGACGGTGCGGAGGAGAGCGAACCGGTGGCGCTCTCCGGCTCTCAGCTCGACCAACTGCGCGCACAGCGGGACTCGCAATTGGCGGCGATGGAGGACCCCTCGTTCCGCGCGGTGGAGTTGGAGCTTCCAAACATTGACGATTACGCCGCCGGCCAAGTCGAGGCGATGCAGCGC
>JAHQVS010000163.1 GCA_019634215.1 Paracoccaceae bacterium
CATCACATGGCGCATAGCGGCGTGATGGCGGGGGGCGATCATAAAGCCGATGCCTGCCTCAGTGATGGCCCGCTCGATGACCGCTGGTTCGATCTCGACATTCACCCCCAACGTTGACAACACATCGCCTGCTCCGGAGCTAGAAGAAAGCTTACGGTTGCCGTGCTTGGCCACCGGAACCCCCGCGCCGGCGACGATGAAGGCGGCGGCGGTGGAGATGTTGAGGGTGCCCTTGCCGTCTCCACCGGTGCCGACGACGTCTATCGCGTCAGCCGGGGCTTTCACGGGCAGCGCCTTAGCGCGCATTACGCCGGCGGCGGCGGCGATCTCGTCCACCGTCTCGCCGCGCATGCGCAGCGCCATCAGGAAGCCGGCGGTTTGCGAGGGAGTCGCCTCGCCGGACATCAGGACTTCAAAGGCTTGTGTCGCCTCCTCGCGGGACAGCGCGGAGCCCTCGGCGACCTTGGCGATCAGCGGTTTGAAAGCGTCTGACATCTTCTTCTCCACCCGTATTGTCGCTGGTGATCCTGCATGGCGGGCGGTTCGGCGCCAAGTCTTGTCAGGTAGATACGGCTTGGCCGTTGAGACCGGTGATAGCGCCGTTCAGACCATTCTCCGCCGGGCGATAGCGCGGATTTCCACAACCGCGCCCGGGGTCGCCAGCTCGGAGACTCCTATGGCGGTCCAGGCCGGGTAGGGCGGCGTCAACACCGCCTCCCGGACCTGGCGAAACGTCGGCAGGGTGGCGTGAAGGCCGACATGATAGCTGGTCATCTCAACAACATCGCTGAGATCAAGGTCTGCTTCGCCGAGGGTTAAGGACAAAATCCGAAACGCCTCGCGGGCTTGCTCGCCTGGGTCCTCGGACAAGACGCCCTGAGGCGAGACGCCGGTGAAGCCGGTGCAAAACAGAAAATCGCCCGAGAGCGCCGCCGGAGCCATGCGCCATTGGTCGTAATAGTCTGAAAGCTCTGGAGGAATTACAGGGATGTGTGGCAAATGCTGGCCTGCCCTTCCAGTGCGGCTGTCGCTAGGCGACCTCCGCCAGTTTCAGAAAATTCTTCAGCAGCGCGCGGCCATGCTCGGTGGCGATGCTTTCCGGGTGAAATTGCACGCCGTGGGTGGGGTGGGTGCGGTGACGCAGGCCCATCACGACCCCGTCCGCGCTTTCGGCGGTCACCTCCAGGCAATCCGGCAGGCTGTCGGGCGCGAGGGTGAGGCTGTGATAGCGTGTGGCGTTCAGCGGAGTTGGCAGATCTTGAAACACGCTGAGGCCCTGGTGGTTGATCGGGCTGGTTTTGCCGTGCATCGGCTCCGGCGCGCGTGTCACCTTGCCGCCAAACGCTTGCCCAATCGCCTGATGGCCGAGACAAACGCCCAGAATGGGCACGTCGGGCGCGGCGGCGCGGACCAAATCAACGCAGATGCCGGCGCGGTCGGGGTCGCAAGGACCCGGGGAGATCACGATCGCCTCCGGCTTCAGCGCCAATGCCTCCTCGACCGTCAGCGCGTCGTTGCGGCGCACATCAATGCGCTCGGACGGCGAATTTGCCGCATTTGTAACCCTTTCACTGTAGCTTCCGTCCTGCGCAAGGGTCTCGCCTAGTATATGCACAAGGTTCCACGTAAAGCTGTCATAGTTATCGATCAGGAGCAGCATCGCTGGCGGTCTTCTCGCGTTGGTCTGGTTTACGCCCCGGGGTGGGGCGGCCATGGATCGGGCGCGCCGCGTGGGCGGATGCGCCCTTGTACGAGTAGGCGACGGCGCGATGACGTCACTTCAAGGATATGCCGACGCGGCGGCGGCGGCGTCAAGCATGGAGCCGGCCATGGCCCATGACAGGGGCGTGTTTGGGGATGAGGGGTATGATCCTGCGGCCTCCGCGCCGGTGACGCGTCCGCGCGGTTTCACCGATGCGCATCTCGCCGTCAAGAGCTGCGGGCCGCCTCCAGGGACGTTGGGTGATCCGGCCTTCTATGCGACGGCGGCTGTCATGATGCTGACAGTCGTGTTGGTCGGCTGCGCGATGGGGTGGATCGGCGCCGGGGTGGCAGGGCATGCCGCCGCTCCATCGGCGGCGGTTGGGGGGATTGAGGCGGCGTCGAGCCGGTCTGCTGAGCTTAACACCGCCGAGATCGACCCATCAGAGATTGAGACGGCCGCCACCCCGGCGCCCGAACCAGAAGAAGTGGATCAGGGCGCGTCGCTTGACGACCCCGCCGAGCAGGATCTGGCGGTGGCTGAGACCACCGCTTATCTGCCGCCGGCCTTCCGGGCGAAGGCGGTGGACCCTCGCGTCGCGCGCCCGCCATCCCCGGACGACCCGATCGAGCGCGCCCCGCCTGAGGCGGCGCCGCGTCCGCCGATGCGATGGGCCGCCGCTTCGGGAGACGTTGAGCGCGACGCTTCAACCGCGCCTTGGCGCCGTCATGCGCAGCCGCCGCCTACGGCGGCGGAGGTTGAGGGCGCGCCGATTCTGGCAATTGTGATCGATGATCTTGGTTTTGACCTTGGCGCCGTCAAGCGGCTGCTCTCCCTGCCAGCCCCGGTCACCTTGGCGGTATTGCCTTACGCGCCGAACGCCGAGGCTTCGGCCAAGTTGGCGCGGCATGCGGGGCGGGAACTGTTGGTGCATGTGCCGATGGAGCCGGTCGGCGGCGAAGATCCGGGCCCGAACGCTCTGAGGGTCGATCTTTCTGTTGAAGAGAATTTGAAGCGACTGGACGCCAATCTGGCGATTTTCTCCGGCTATGTCGGCGTCAACAATCACATGGGCAGCGCTGTCACCGCTAACGCCGAGATCATGCGCGGCGTATTGGGCGAGCTGAACAGCCGGGGCCTGATGTATCTTGACAGCCGCACCGCGAATGACAGCTGGGGATGGCGGTTGGCCGAGCGGATGAAGATGCCAGCGGCGGTCAATCATGTGTTTTTGGACAATGTGCGCAAGCCCAAGGCGGTGCGGCGTTGGTTGCGCGTGGCGGCGCGCCAAGCGCGTGAGCGCGGCATGGCGGTGGCGATTGGACATCCGCACACGGCCACCTTGGAGGCGCTCGAAGCGTGGTTGAAGGCGGAGGGGCCGGGCGATGTGACGCTGGTCCCGATCTCGACCGTCGCGGCCCGGCTGTTGGCGGAGAGTCAGGCCGAGGAGGCCCCCAAAGCTGATCAAGCGGGCGGCGCAGCGGTGGAGCCGGCGAACGCCGCCCCTGAACCGGCGCCGACGTCAACGACGCGCCCGTGAGCCAATTCCCGGCGCTTTGCAGCTTGGAGTTGGCGATTGAGGGTGACGGTTCCAGCGGCCCGCCCATTGTATTGGTTCATTCCAGCGTCTCAGGCCCGAAACAGTGGCGGCGCTTTTTAGTGGCGGCGCGTGAGCGGTTCGGCTGCACACGCGCGGTGTATGTCGCCGGTTTGCCCGGCCATGGCGAGACGCCCGGCTGGCCGTTGGCCGCAGCGTCCCCCACACTGACTGAGTATGCGGCTCCGCTCGCCGCCGCCTTGGCGGAGATAGAAGGGCCTTTACATTTGGTCGGGCACTCCATGGGCGGTTCGACCGCGATGGCGGCGGCGGGCTTATTGGGCGATCACATTGCGCGGTTGGTGCTGTTTGAGCCAAACCTGCTGTTTATCTTGCGAGAGACGGAGCGAGAGGCGGGGCGAGAGGCGGTCTGGGCCGAGACGGCTTCTGTTTTTAACGGATTGCGCGCTCGAATGGCGGCCGGAGACATAGCTGGCGCCGCCGAAGGCTTTTGCGACTATTGGGAGGGAGCGGGCGCATGGGCCGCTTCGCCTCAACTGCGTAAGGACGCTTTTCTGGCCGGGTTTGGCCCGATGCGTTGGGAGCTCGCAGTGGTGATGGATAGCGCGTCGCCGCCTGAGGGCTGGGGGGAGGTCCTGCCGGATCAAGGCACGCTCATCGCATCGCGGGATACGCGGGCGCCGATGAAGGCGATTGTCGACGCGCTCGCCGAGATTCGCCCGGAGTGGCGTCTGGTTGAGGTGGAGAAGGGCGGTCATGTGGCCCCGATTACGGAACCCGAGCTGGTCAACCCGGAGATTCTGGCGGCGTTGGCGTGAGCTAGGCGTTGATAGCGAGAGGAAGCGGCCATTGGATGGACAAGCCTCCGCGAAACGCGCCAAGCTGAGGGCGACCACCATCCAGCTCCGACTGCGCCAAGGGTTTTGATGACTGACCACCACCACGAATCCACCACCGATGCCGAGCTTTTGTCTCGCCCCTTGCGGTTGCCGTGCGGCGTCGTTCTGAAGAACAGAATCGCCAAATCAGCGATGTCAGATTCGCTGGGCGACGGGCGAGGCAATCCCACATCTGAGCAGCTTCGGTTGTACGAGCGGTGGGCGTCTGGAGGGCTGGCGCTGTCAATTATTGGCGAGACGCAGCCGACGCCCGGCTTTCCGGAAAAGCCAGGGAATTTGGTGTTAGGGCCGTCGTCAGATCTGGAGATGTTTCGAGCGCTGGCGAACCGCGCGGCGCGGGATGGCGCGCAGTTATGGCTGCAATTGGGGAACGCTGGCGCTTTGTCTCATCTGCCGATCAGCGCGCCGGAGGGGCCGTCGGCGCTGGATTTGGAGGGGCTGCGCTGCGCCGAAATGAGCTTGGAGCGAGTGCAAGAGCTGCCCGCCGAGTTTGCGCGGGCCGCCGCGCTGGCGCAGTCTCTCGGCTTTGGCGGCGTGCAGCTCCATGCGGCGCATGGGTTCTTGCTGAGCCAATTTCTGTCGCCCCTGTTTAACCATCGCCGCGACCAATATGGCGGGGGGATTGAGGCGCGCTGCCGGATCGTCGCTGAGGTCGCCGCCGCGGTGCGCTCTGCGGTAGGCCCGGCTTATCCGGTAGGATTGAAAATAAATTCTTCGGATCAGTTGGAGGGCGGGCTGACCGAAGCGGAGTCTCTCGCCGCGTTGCGGGTGTTGGATCGGGCGTCGCTGGATTTGGTGGACATCAGCGGCGGGACTTATTTCCCAGGGGCGAAATCAGCGTCGGACAGCGCCGGGGGCGGTCCGTATTTCGCTGATTTCGCGGCGCGAGCGCGGGAGAGCACCTCGACGCCGCTGACGGTCACCGGAGGGGTGAAAACCAGGGCGCAGGCGGCTGAGATTCTGCGCCAAGGGCAGGCCGATATGGTCGGGTTGGCGCGTTCCCTGATCCTGGAACCGGACTTGCCAAGCAAATGGCTGGGGGAGGCGGGGGGCGATCCGGTGTTTCCCAGGTTTCAGGCGCCGCCAGTGGGCGGGGTGACGGCGTGGTACACTATGCGCCTGACTGCGATCGCCGAAGATCGCGACGCCGGCTTCTCTCTGGAACTGGAGGAGGCGATTCGCAGATATGATGCGCGGGACGAAGAGCGCGCCGCCGTTTGGCGGGAGGCCTTCCCTATTCGGGAAGGCGCGATGCCGTCTTAAGGTATTGAGAAATAGGGGGAAGGTGGATCTGTTTTCTACCTGTCACCGTTTCCGGAATCGCAGCCGCAGCGCTGAGCCTGCGCGCATGGAGGCGGTGCCGATAAAGCTGACGCCGCCCTCGGCGGAGATGCTGACGCCGATCTCGACCTCCTCCAGACCCCATTCGCGCGATTCCGACAGGCTCTCCAACACCTCCAGCAAGCTGGTGACCTCCGTGCCGAGATTTTCCTTCAGCACGTCGACGGAGACGTCGGACCGCTTCACCATGGTCTCTGAGGCGAGAGCGGTTTCGAAGCCTGACTCGGTCTCTGTGACTTCCACGAGAACGGGAAGGGTGGCGTTGGGCATGGGTGCCTCCTGTGATTGAGAGCCGTTAAACAATGATCTGATGAAATCGCACAATTTCATGGGCGCTCTCAGGGCAAACGGAGATAGGCGCAGGGGTGAGGCGCCGGATGGTGGCAGGGACGCTGGGTGTTCATCGGTTGCCCCGCGCCGCGAAGCGTCCGGCCTCCTCGGCCGCGCGGATGACGGCTTTGGCTTTGTTGACCGTCTCCTGCCATTCCGCCTGTGGATCGCTGTCGGCGACCACGCCGCCGCCAGCCTGGACATAGACATGTCCGTCTTTCAAGACAGCCGTGCGCAAGGCGATGCAGGTGTCCATATCGCCATTGGCGGAGAAATAGCCGACGCCGCCTGCGTATACGCCGCGTTTCTCCGACTCCAGCTCGTCGATGATCTCCATCGCCCGGATTTTCGGCGCGCCGGAGACCGTGCCCGCCGGAAGACCCGCCAACAGGGCGGAAAGGGCGTCATGATCATCGCGCAGCACGCCGTCGACGTTGGAGACGATATGCATCACATGGCTATAGCGCTCGACGCTGAATTGGGCGTTGGGGTCGACCGTGCCGATCTTGGCGACGCGGCCGACATCGTTGCGGCCCAGGTCCAGCAGCATTAGATGCTCGGCCAGCTCCTTGGGGTCGGCCAGAAGCTCGTCCTCTAGCGCTTGATCCTCGGCGCGGGTGGCGCCTCGCGGGCGGGTGCCTGCAATCGGGCGGATGGTGACGATGTTGTCGCCGGTCTCGCGCTTGGTCTCGACCCGCACCAGGATCTCCGGGCTCGCGCCGGCGATCTGGAAGCCGCCGAAGCGCGCCGGATCAGCGCCGGGCTCCTCCGGTCCGCCCTGGGCGGCGAAGTTGAAGAAGAACATGTAGGGCGAGGGGTTGGTTCGGCGCAGGGCGCGGTAGAGCGCGATCGGGGGCAGCGCGAACGGGAACTTCCAGCGCTGCGATGGTACGATCTGAAACGCGTCCCCGGCGGCGATATATTCTTTCGCCTGGGCGACCATCTCAAGATAGCGCTCCGGCGTGGTGTTGGAGACCGGCTCCACCTGGGCGGCGCTGGGGTCGTCGGTCAGATCGCCATGGGGCAGCGGACGGTCGAGATTGTTGAGCGCATCCGACAATCTCTCGGCGGCGCGGCCATAGGCTTCGCGCGCGTTCACCCCTTTCTGCGGCCGCACCGGGGCGACCAGCGTGACGGTGTCGAAGGCGTTGTCGACCACTGCAACGATCGAGGGGCGCAGCAACACCGCGTCCGGCACGTTAAGCACGTCCGGATTGGCGGGGGGCAGCTTTTCCACCAGCCGCGCCATGTCGTAGCCGAGATAGCCGTAGAGCCCCGCTGCGATCGGCGGCAGATCCTCCGGCAATTCGATCCGGCTCTCTTCCAGGATTTGGCGGAGCCCGGCCAAGGCGCCCTCCGCCGTCGGCTCGCCTAGGGGCTCGAAGGCGTCGCGATCATAAGCGGCGGCGCGGTTGACCTCGCCGATCACCGGGGCATCCTCTCCAGCGCCGACATTGCGGCAGCGCCAGACCAGATCCGGTTTCCAGCCGATCAAGGAGTAGCGCCCTCGGGCCGAGGCGCCGGTGACGGACTCCAGCATAAAGCTGTCCGGCCCGGCCTGGGCCAGCTTCAGCAGCAGCGACACCGGGGTGTCGAGATCGGCCGGGGCGGTGGTCCACAGCACTTGCGGGCGGCCGGCGCGGTAGGCGGTCTGGAAGGCTTTGAAATCAGGCGAGAGCCGCATTAGGCGATTCCCAGCGTCGCAAATCCGCTCACTACATGCCTCCGTAGGCGTCGCCGTGGGCCGCGCCGGTTGCGTAGTTGAGGCCGACCGGGTTGATCTGCATCTCATGCTCTTCCAACACGGCGGTTTGGAACAGGGCCAGGATGTCGTTTCGGATGTTCTCACCGGCGCGGGCCGCGACCAACTCGATCTCCTCAGCGCCGTCGGCGGCGACGGCGGTGTGGATCTTGTCGACCACCGCGATCACGCGCCGCGCGCCATTGGCCAGCTCGGCGGCGGCGATATCGCCGGATGCGCCGTCGAACAACTGCTCCAAGACTTGCGGCGTCAGATCCTCATCGGCGCTGGTCAGGGAGAGCTTTTCGATCTTGCGTGGCTCTTTTTCCACCGAGGCGGCCACGGCGGCGAGGGTGTCGCCGGCCTCAAGGCGCGCCACCAGACTGTCGGCGGTTTCGGCGATGGCGGCGCGGCGTTGGGCGGTGATCCAGGCGGCCTCGACGTCGCTGCGCACGCTGTCGAACGGCTTCAGGGCGGCGGGGGTGACCTCGTCAACTTGGACCGCAAAATATTCGAGGTTGGGCAATTCGGCGAGGTCCATCTCGTCGCCGATCTCCATCTCGAAGGCGCGTTCCAACAGATTGGGGTCGTCTGGCAGGTCGGCGACGCGTTCGCCATCGGGCGCGAAGCCGTCGCGATTAAGGGTGACTTGGCGGGCGAGTGCGCCCTCCTCGGCCCCGATTTGCAGCAGGGTGGCGCCGCCGGCGCGCTGATCCTCGACCGTGTTGGCGACGTCGGGCAACTCGGCGCCGGCGCGCCCGAGCGCAACTTCTTGGGCGAGTTCGTCGCGCGCCGCCTCTAGGGTGGTCTCCTCGGCGGGGCGCAGACCAGCGATGTTGAACAGCATCCAGCCGAAATCGGTTTCCACCGGGCCGACAACGCCGCTGGTTTGATCGCCAAACGCGGCATCGCGGCTGGCGTCGTCGAACAGCTCATCGCGGGTGATGTAGCCCAGGGCGATGTCTGCCGGGCTGCGGCCCCGGTCTGCAGCGACCTTTTCGAAGCTTTCGCCGTCGGCGACCCGGGCGGCGGCGGCGGCGGCCTCCTCTTGGGTGTCGAAATCGATGCGTTCGATATTGCGGCGCTCGGGTTTCTGATAGCGGTCGAGCGCGCTGTCATAGGCGTCGGCGATTTCGTCCTCGTCGACATCCTCCGGCTTGGCGTAATCCTCGGCGCGCAGCCAGATATAGGTGATGGTGCGATATTCCGGGGCGGTGAAGCGTTCGGCTTCCTCTTGGTGGAAAGCTTTCAGATCCTGATCCGATGGTGCGGGCGGCGTTTCGGCGTCGCTTTCGGCCAGGGTGATCAGAGAGACATCGCGAGTCTCATTCAGGTCGACCCAGATCGCCGAGGCGGAGGCGCGAGGATAGAGGCCGCCGGCCTCGATCGCCGTCACCAGAGTTTGGCGGGCGAGGTCGCGGCGGACGATCTCGTAATATTCTCCGCGCCGGATATTGGCGTTGCGCAACGTCATATCGAAGGCGAGCTCGTCGAAAGCGCCCGCCGCGTTCTGGAACGCCGGGGTGTTTCGGATGTAGTCGTTTACGTTGTCGTCGGAGACGTCGACGCCAATGGCTTTGGCCTCTTGGTCGAGGGCGGCTTGCGCCGCCATCCGCCGTAGCACCGCTTGATCAAGGCCGACATTTCGGCCCTGCTCAGCGGAGAGATTGCCGTAGCGCGACAGTTCGATCTGGAACTCGCGCTGGAAATCGGCCACGCCGATCTCTCGGTCGCCGACCTGGGCCACGGTGGAAGCGCCGCTGCTGCGCAGCATGTCGCCGACGCCCCAAGCCGCGAAGCTGGCGACCAGGAGGCCGAGAAGAAGTTTGGCCACCAAGGAGCTGGCGGCGCCGCGAAGCCACTCTAGCATCGACGCGTCTCCGGTTTAGAATGCAAGACTGGTTGGATAGGGTCCCCGGGCGCGCGGGGCAAGGGGCGTCGCAGTCTAGAACGCGATTGCGTGATCAGGGAGGGGTGATGGCGGAGGTTCTATTTTACCATCTCACCAACCGCCGGTTGGAGGCGACGCTGCCGGAGCTGCTGCTCAAATCCCAAGCGCGGGGCTGGCGGGCGCTTGTGCGTTGCGGGTCGATTGAGCGGGCGCGGGACCTCAGCCGGTTGCTCTGGACGTTTGACGCTGGCGCGTTTGTCCCACATGGGACCCGCGAGGAGCCGATGCCACAGCGGCAGCCGGTTTACCTTACCGATGGCGAGGAGATCCCCAACGAACCCGAGGTGTTGTTCTTGGTCGATGGGGCCGAGGCCAGCGTGGAGGAGGTCAGCGCGGCGCAGCGCACCTGCCTGATGTTCAGCGACGCCGACACGGCGGCGAAACAGGCGGCGCGGGGGTGGTGGAAGACCTACACCGACGCCGGGCTCGCCGCCGCTTATTGGGCGGAGGAGGGCGGGCGCTGGGTGAAAAAGCAAGAAAAGAAGCAAGAGAAGAATCAAGAGAAGAAGGCAGGCGATGATGAAATTTAGAGAGTGAGGCGCATGGAAATATTCAAATCCCTCCTGGTCTTCTTGTCGGTGATATTCAACAGGGGGCGATATGACGTTTTCTCTATTCTAAGTGCTGATGTTTTGGAAGATCAGTTTTGAGTTGAGCAGGCGATTTCAGATAAAACAGCGAAATATTTCAAGTAAAAAGATCTGAAAAATAATGAAAGGCATTGCAATATCGGGCACCTTTCATTGATGCATGAAATTTCACAATTCACCGGTAGTCCTGAGATATATGAAGAAGTATTTTTGAGGCTTGGTTTCCAGAAAGACCGTGTGGAGAAGGATGGGACCATACGGTTCTACCGCTGGTTCGATTCCGAATGCCAAATCACCGTTGGTTGGCGGTTTTGGGGGTCCAGAATCGTTGGGGCTGATGGCGAGAAAAGTTTGGAGCTTTGGGCGATGTTCACCACTCCGTAGGCGTCAACCGCCAGTCGCCGTCACAAACCCATAGTCCGCCAAACCATCCAGCACGAACTGCACCGCCAGCGCGCCCAATAATACGCCGAACAGCCGGGTGACGAGGTTAACGCCGGTGGGGCCGAGGGCGCGTTCGATCAGGCTGGCGGCGAGGAAGAAGGCGAGGCAGAGACCAAGAACCAGGGCGAGGCAGGCGTACACCACGACCTCCTCGGCGGTGGTTTTGGTTCCGGAGGTCAACAGCACCATCGACGCCATCGCGCCCGGCCCGGCGAGGAGCGGGGTGGCGAGGGGGAAAACGGTGGGATCGGTCTCCAGGCGCGGGGCGTCGGGCGTCTCCGTATGGTCTGGGTCTACTTGCGCGCTTCGGGAGCGGCGGGCGGTGCGTTTTTCGAACAGCATCTCCAGCGCGATCAGGAACAGCATGATTCCGCCGGAGATCCGAAACGCCGGCAGCCCGACGCCGATCGCGGCGATGGCCGCCTCACCGAACAGCCCGAACAGGCCGAGAATCGCGGCGGCGATGATTACCGAACCAAACGCGATCCGCCGCCGCTCCGCCGGGGCCGCCCCGATGGTGAGGGCGACGAAAATCGGCGCAAGGCCGATGGGATCGACGATCACGAACAGGGTGGCGAACGCGCCAGCGGCGGTGTCGAACAGGGCGGGGTCGAGCACGGCGGGGCTCCAACTGCGAAGGCGCACCGCGAAGCGCTGGCGGCGGTATGGTCCCGGTTCGCATGGGTATGGGCGCTGCGCAAGCGGGGCGGTCCAGGTCGTATGGCGCTTGACCCGCGTCGGTCCCGGCCCCCTCTATGGTTAACACGGGATAAAAAGCGGTTCAGTACGGGTCGGAATGGCGGACGTGTTCATCAGCTATAAGCGGGAGGACATCGACGTAGCGTCAGCCTTGGCGGCGATGTTACGGGCCGCCGGCTATTCGGTGTGGTGGGATAGCGCGCTGTTGGCGGGGGAGGAGTTTAGCGGCGTCATCGACCGGGAATTGAAGGCGGCGCGGGCGGTGGTGGTGATTTGGTCGCCGCGCTCGATTCAATCGAAATGGGTGCGGGCTGAGGCGTTGTACGCGTTTAATCATGAGACCTTGGTGTCGCTGCGCACCGAGGATGTGGATCTAAGCCAATTATTGGCGATCTATCAGCAAATGCATGTGGTTCCGGTAAGCGACCACGCGGCGGTGTTGATGTCGGTGGGGCGATTGGCGGGGCGCGCCCGGGAGGCTGATGCGCCGGTTGCCCCGGCGCCGCCGTCGGAGCCGCGGGCCCTGCCGGATCTCTCCTATACGGCGCCCCAACTGGGGGATGAACCGCATATTCCAAAGCTCGTGGTCGATCCTTGGTCGGGACGAGGGGATCATACCTCAATCCAGGCGGCGATTGAGGCGGCGGCGGATTTCGCCCGAATCTTCATCCGGCCAGGCACTTATGAGGAGGCGCTGGCCATCGCCAAGCCGGTCGAATTGATCGGCCTTGGCGCGCGGGAGGAGGTGGTGGTCGTTGCGGAGGCGTCGGAAGCGATGGTCACGACCGCACCGATGGTCCGGGCGATTGGCCTAAAACTGGAGCGAGGCGGTGGCGGCGCCTCCGCCGGATGCGGCGTCCGCAGCGCCGCAGGCCGGTTGGAGCTGATCGGATGCGATTTAACCAGCCAATCGGCTTTTGTTGTTCAAGCGGAGGGGCGGGCGTCGCTGCGACTCACCGCTTGCCGGGTGGTGAAGGGCGCGGTGGGCGGCGTGTGCGTGCGCGACGAGGCCAAGGTGGTGTTGGAGGATTGCGACATCATTGGTGGCGCGATGGCCGGTGTGGCTGTTGTAAAAGGGGCGAACCCAAGCTTGCGGCGGTGCCGGTTGCGCGATGGCGGCAATAGCGGGCTTTTGGTTCAGTCCGGCGGGCGCGGCTTGTTGGAGGAGTGCGAGATATCCGGCAACCGCTATCACGGCGTCACTGTCCAGGAGGGCGGTAGGCCGGTGCTTCGGCGCTCAGCCATCGTCAATAATGGGCGCAGCGGCGTGCGCATTAAGGACGCCGACAGCGGGGCTGTGGTTGAGGAATGCGATTTACGCGGCAATGGCCGGGGGGCGTGGGAGATCGCTGAGGGGGCGGAGCAAAAGCTGATTCGACGGGATACTCAGGATTAGGTGGCGGCCCCCTGGGTCAACACGGCCTCCATCGCTGTCGCAATCCGCTCTACCGGCCATTCCTCCGACAATGGCGGCACATGCAAGAAGCAGATCCGCTTGGGCCATCCGGTCTGAGCGCGGAAATCCAAGGCCGTTCTGTAAGCTGTTTCACAGACATAGAGGCCGGCGTTGTCGGAGATTCGGGCGGGGATATCGGCTGTTGCGAGGGCGGTGAGCGCAGGGGTCCAGGGCCATTCGCCTAGGCGTTGCTCGGGGCCGGGGCGGAGCGGGGCATCGGCGGGCGCGCGGGCGAGGCGCTCCAGACGCACCCGGTCTTCATTGGCGAGACCGGTGAGGAGCAGGATCTCCGGGCGCGCCACCCGCAGCAGCAGCCTTAGGCGGGCGACGGCGCGGGCATGATCGACCGGGAGGATATGGGCCTCGGCGTCAAGAGCTTCTCCCCTTCTGCGCTGAAGGGAGGCGACTCCGGCTTGGCTGGAGTTCACCTCCCATTTGTCGAAGGGCTCGAAGGCGGTGATCAGCGCCCGCTTGCGAGGGGCGCTGCTCAAGACAGCGCCTCAGAACTGCGAACGGACATTCACCGAACCGAACTGCGCCCAGCCGCTCTGCGCCTCATATTGCGGCGAGCGCAGCACATAGGTGAAGGACATCTCCGCCCGGCCGAGCTGCACGGCCATGCCGCCCTGCACGTCGCTGTAGAACGGGAACGGGTCGACGCTGGCGCTATCGTGAACGGTGTTGCCCTCAAGGAAGATGTCGTGCCCGACCGCGCGCAGCTCACCGCCGACAAAGACGTTCCAGCCGATATCTTGGTCGCCGTTCAGGAAGCCGGGCCCGGCGAGGCCGGGGCGGACCCTGGGTGGGCCGTAATCGTGTCGCAACCCATCACCGAAGCGCAGCATGACGCCCCCGGCGGCGGAGGTCTCCACATTGCCGACGGCGAGGCCAATATGGGGGATCACGTCAGCCTCGAACGGCAGGAACGGCATCGGCGCGTCGGCCATATACCGCCATTTGCGCTCAAACAGCAGGCGGACGCCGACTTCATCCTCCAGCTGATCATCCCATCCCATCGGCTTTCGATCGTTAATGACCTCATGCACCACCTTCTGGGTGTGCTCGGCATTGGAGGCGTTGCCGACGACGCCAAGGTCGAGGGCAATGGTGTCGAGACGGTCGAATTTGCGCCAAGGGCCGGCGCGGCGGTCAATCACCACCCCGACCGAGCCGTAGAGGAAACCGGCATAGGGTCGGGAGCCCTCCCCAGGGTTTCGGTCTTCGATGTCCTCGGGTGTGTAGATGTTCTGACCCAGGGAGTAGACGCCGTACCAACTGGCTTCGGTGCCATAGAATTGCGACAGCATATTCCGCGCCCAGCCGTCGATCAGAAAATGGGTGTTGCAGGGCGTCAGGTACGACAGGCGCACACCGTTAGTGTAGTCGCTGTCGGTGCCGGCGAAAATATCGTTTTCCCAGGTGATCGAATAGGTGCTGCGATCATTGGCGCAGAATTGAATATTTCGGGCGTTCCCAAGCGATATGCGAGGCGGTTTCACTAAGTCCACCAAAGGTTTATCGCTATTGGGGGGAACTTCCGTGAACACGCCGAGCGATTGCTGGGTTTCGCTTGTGTTGGGCCGCGCCTCCGCTTGCTCGGAAGAGCCTGAGGGGTCGGCGCCGGCGGGGGCCGCGCCGAGCAGTGTGACGGCGAGAAGGGCGGCCAGAGAACGGTGGGCAGCCTGGGGATGCTTGACGATCATGCGGACCTCTTCATCAGCGCTTCGTGGCGCCGGAATGAGCGGCATTCTTGAGTGAATACACATGTTTCATCCTATTATGGCCGATCTTGGCCAGTGGATCTCTCATGCTCGCTTCTCAACGCGGAATTTTACGTAAAATCATCGTTGTAGTTGCGGCGTGGACGCAGAAGTTATGTGCGGCGATCTCACCTTAACTTGGGGAGAGAGGCACAGCGATCCAAGCGGCGAGGGCGGCGAAAGTGATGAGACTGAGCGCGGTGGAGGCCAACACCGTCGCCGAGGCGCGTGCTTCATAGACGCGATAAATGTTGGCGAAAATCACCGCGTTGTTTGAGGCGGGATTCGCCGCCGCCAACACCGCCGCCGCGATCCAGAGTTGGGGGGTGTTCGGGGCGAGCAGGGATAGGGTCAGCACGGTGAGCGCCGGGTGGACTATCAGCTTCAGGATGGTGATAGCGGTAATCTCGCCGTAGCGGCGGTCGCTCTTCTTATGCGCCAGGGTGGCGCCGACCGCGAACAGCGCCGCCGGGGCCGCCGCTTGGCCAAGCACGTTCAGCAGCCGGTCGAGCGGTTCGACCATCTCCAGCCCCAGTGCGCCACGTCCTACAGCGCCCCAGGCGACGCCGCCGAGTGCGCCAAGGATGATCGGGTTGAGGAATGCGGCCTGCAACGCTGACCCCACGCCGCGAAGAGGGGCGGCGGCAGAGGCCGCAGGGGAGGCGGTAAGAGGGCCAACTGGCGCGGCGGTTTTGGCGCGTTCCAACAACAGGGTGGTGGCGCTCATCACGACAACAATGTCGAAGGTCAGGATCATGGCGGTGGGCAGCGCCGCCTCGGGGCCGAGGGCGGCGACCCCCAGCGGCAGGCCGAGAAAGCCGACATTGCCATTGGCCGAGAGATGCCCGAACAGAGTCCGTGAGGGGCCACGCAGGCCGAACAGCACCGTCCCGATGAGCATCGCGCCGATATACAGGGTTAACGTCGCCAGCCCATACGCCGCCAACAGTGTCCAGCCCGCGCCCTCGGCGCCAAACCCGCGCTCCGGCGCAGCGGCCATGGTCTGGAACAGCAACGGCGGTAGGGATATGTTGAAAATAAAGGCGTTGAGGCCGCCGAGCCCTGCCTCGGAGATCATCCCGCGCCGCGCCGACAGCCAGCCGATCAACACAATCGCGAAGAACGGCGCGATTGCGGCGAGGGCGCCGCTCACGAGCCGGACGTGTCCTTGGGCGTTGCGCCGCCCTTTAGCTTTAGGCTCTTCGATGAGTCCTTTACTGGGGCTGGATCAGTGGGCGGCGATTGTGGCGGCGATGGAGACGGCGATGGAGACGGGGCGAGGCCGGCTGCTTGCCGTAGTTGCTCGCGGCGGGCGATGAGGCTGCGTTGCTCCTCGGCGCGCATGGCCTCTTGACGGGCGGCTTCGGTCTGGGAGGGCTCCGGCTTCGGTCCTGTGGCGTTAGAGGCGGCGTCCGGCTGAGCGTCATGCGCTTTAGTCGTCTCCCGCTCCTTCCCGGCTGTTTGTGTGGCCGCCACTTGCGCGGCCAGCCGGTCAGCGGCCTCTTTCTCCGCTTGCGCGGCCGCCAGAGCCGCCGTTTCTTGGGCCACTGCCGCCGCACCGATATCGCGCCGGAACTCGGTCCCGCGCCAATTAACCAACTCAATCGCGGCGTAAGCCCGCTCCCGCGCTTGCGCTAGAGTGTCCCCTAGGGCGGTGACGCTGAGAACCCGTCCGCCCCTCGACACCACCTTGTCGTCCTCCTGCGCGGTGCCAGCATGGAAAATCTCAACGCCGGTGACACCCCCGGCTTCGGACAATCCACTGATCGCCTCGCCTGCGGCGACCGGGCCGGGATAGCCCTTGGCCGCCATGGTGACCACCACCGCCGCCTGATCGCGCCAAACCGGTCTTATGTCCCTGAGCGGCGTCGGCGGCTGGCGGCGCAGCACGCCGACGGGCTCAGAGCAGGCCATCAGAGCAGGGAGCAGGTCGCTCTCTAGCCGCCTGACCAGCACCTGCGCCTCCGGGTCGCCGAAGCGGGCGTTGTACTCAACCAAGCGGGGCTTGGGCGCGCCGTCGCGGTCGGTTCCAACCATCAGCCCGGCATAGAGCACACCGCGATAGGGCGTCCCGCGCTTGGCCATCTCCCTGAGGGTGGGGCGCACGATCTCATCGATCGCCTGTTGCTCCAGCTCCGGGGGAAGCGCCGGGGTGGGGGAGAAGGCGCCCATGCCGCCGGTGTTGGGGCCCTTATCGCCGTCATAGGCGCGCTTATGGTCCTGAGCTGAGCCGAGAGGGAGGATTTGCTCGCCGTTCGTCAGCACGAAGAGGCTGGCCTCGACGCCGGACATCGCCTCTTCGATCAGCACCCGGGCGCCCTGGCCCTTGTTGGCGGCGTCGGCGAAGATGTCGTCAATCGCCTTAAGCGCTTGGCCGACGGTCGCGGCCACGGTGACGCCCTTGCCGGCGGCGAGCCCGTCCGCCTTCACCACGATCGGCGCGCCGGAAGCCATGATGTGGATCTTCGCGGCGTCGGGTCGTTCGAAAGTCGTCCAAGCGGCGGTGGGGGCTTTGCAGGCGGCGCAGATCTCCTTGGTGAAGGTTTTCGAGCTTTCGAGCTGCGCCGCCGCTTGGCGCGGGCCAAAGCAGGCGATGTCGGCGGCGATCAGCGCGTCCGCCACCCCGGCGGCTAGCGGGGCTTCGGGGCCGATGACGACGAAATCGATGTTTTCATGCCGGCAGAACGACGCGACAGCCGCACCGTTCTCGATCGCCAACGCCTCAACCCGGGCGAAGGCGGCGATCCCGGGGTTGCCAGGGGCGGCGATCAGCCGGTCGCAGGCCGGGCTTTGCGCGATCTTCCACGCCAGGGCGTGCTCGCGGCCGCCGCCGCCCAAAATCAGGATGTTCATCGCCTCTCCGTCGCGGACCTTGATCCCCCGACCGCTTCGCGGTTGTGATACCCGGCATTCGGGGTAACGCCCGCATTGCGCCCAGCGCTCACGCTTCTATGGTGAGCGCTCCTTGTGAACAAGTCACTGACGCCCGGCATGGGGCGATGCGGAGCGAGCTGAGCACATGTCCGATCTGCTGTTCGAAGACGATGAGCCGGAGGCGTCCGGCCCGAACGGCGACAACGCCCCGCCGGCGACAGTGTCGGAGCTGTCGGCGCGGATTAAGCGTTCGCTGGAGGACGGGTTCGGCCGCGTGCGGGTGCGGGGCGAGATCGGGCGGGTGTCGCGGCCGCGCTCAGGGCATGTGTATCTCGATCTCAAGGATGACCGGGCGGTGATCTCTGGCGTGGTCTGGCGCGGGGCTGCGCAGCGGCTAGAGGTGTCCCCGGAGGAGGGGCTTGAGGTCGTCGCCGAGGGCAAGATCACCACTTTCCCCGGACAATCCAAATATCAGATCGTGATCGAGCAGATGGCCCCGGCGGGCGTTGGCGCGCTGATGGCGATGTTGGAGGCGCGCAAGAAGAAACTCGCCGAAGAGGGGCTTTTCGGCGAGGCGCGCAAGCGCGAGGTCCCCTTTCTGCCCGATGTGATCGGGGTGGTTAGCTCCCCGTCCGGCGCGGTGATCCGAGATATTCTGCACCGGCTATCCGACCGTTTTCCCCGACCGGTGTTGCTCTGGCCAGTGGCGGTGCAGGGCGAGAAATGCGCGCCTGAAGTGGTCGCCGCAATCCAGGGCTTCAACGCCCTCGCCCCCGGCGGTCAGATTCCGCGCCCCGATGTGCTGATCGTAGCGCGCGGCGGCGGATCGGTGGAGGATTTGTGGGGGTTTAACGAGGAAATTGTCGCTCGGGCGGTCGCCGCCTCCGAGATTCCGGTGATCTCGGCGGTGGGCCATGAGACCGACACCACCCTAATTGACTTCGTCTCTGACCGCCGCGCCCCGACCCCGACCGCCGCAGCAGAGATGGCCGCCCCGGTGCGCGGGGAGCTGTTGGCGACTCTCTCCGGGTTGGAGGAGCGGCGTGAGCGGGCGCTGTCGCGTCTGTTGGAGGAGCGGCGCACCCGGCTGCGCGATCTCGCCCGCGCCCTGCCGCGCCCGGACGAGCTGGCGGCGATGGCGCGGCAACGGCTGGACGCGGTTGGCGAGCGCCTGCCGAGGGCGTTGATGGCGTCGGCGAATATGCATCAAACCCGGCTGGCGCGGGTGGCGGCGCGGCTGTCCTCGGCCTCCTTGGTAGGGCGGATCGAGGCTGGCCGCGAGCGCGCCGCTTTGTTCGGCGACAGGCTGCGCCCGGCCTTGGAGCGCGCCGTCGGCCAGACTCGCGACCGCTGGGAGAAGAGCGCCCGGCTGCTGGAGGTTTTTTCTTATAAGGCTACTTTGTCGCGTGGCTACGCGGCGGTGCGAGGGGCATCCGGCGTCGCCTCCTCGGCGGCGGAGCTTGCGCCGGGTGAGACGCTAGAGATCGAGTTTAGCGACGGGCGCGTGACGGCCAAGGTGAACGGCGCAGCGTCGAGCGAGGCGGGCGCAGGCAAGCTTGACACGATGTCAAACAAACGGGCCGAAGCCTCGAAACGTCGCAAGAAAAAATCCGAACCGTCGCAAGGGGACCTGTTTTGAGCGTCAATGCGTTGACAGTGTCCGCGATCTATCGCCATCCGGTGAAAAGTGTCGGGGCCGAAAGCTTGGAGACGGTCACACTCAGTCTGGGGCGCGCCCTGTCGGCGGATCGGCTCTATGCGGTGACGCACGGCGCCAGCGAATTTAACCACGACGCTCCGGCTTGGGCGCGCTGCCGCAATTTCCTACGGGTGACGCATTGTCCGCAATTGGCGGCGGCGGCGGTCGCGTTCGACCCTGATACTCACATCTTCACCGCCCGCCACGCAGATCGAGAAGAGATCACGGCGGATCTAACCACGGAAGTGGGCCGCGCCGCCCTCGCCGAGTGGCTCGGCCCACTGGCTGAACGGACCCAGCCGGGGCCGCACCATGTCGTGTCGGTTCCGGGGAGGGCGCTGACCGACGCGGACGCCGAGGCGGTGTCGCTGATGTCGGCGGCGTCGCTGCGGGCGTTGTCTGAGCAGATGAGCATTCCGCTCGACCCGCGCCGGTTTCGCGGCAATTTCTGGATCGATGGCGACGGGTTTGCGCCTTGGGCCGAATTGGAGTGGACGGGGCGGGAGATCCGGCTTGGCGCCGCTCGCCTCAAGGTGATCGAACCTATCGTCCGCTGCGCCGCCACCGCTGCAAACCCCGACACTGGAGCGCGCGATGTCGCCCCGACCCAGGAGTTGTCTCGGATGTTCCGGGACCATCCAATTGGCGAGCCGGTGTTCGGGATGTTGGCGGAAGTTGTTCAGGGCGGCGAGGTGTGTGTCGGCGATTCCCTAGAGCACTGATTTGTCAGTAAGTTCATCATATGGAGGCGACTATGTCGGATAAAAAAGGCTATTGGATCGCGCATGTCGACATCACCGAGCCAGCGCAATATGAGGGATATAAGGCCCTGGCCCCGGCGGCCTTCGCCAAGTTTGGCGGGGAATACTTGGCGCGTGGCGGAGAGCATAAGCTGATTGAAGGCCAAGTGCCCGGGGCTCGGCATGTGGTCATCGAGTTCCCCAGCCTTCAGGCCGCGATCGACTGCTACAACAGCCCAGAATACGTTGAGGCAAAGTCGAAACGTGATGGCGCGGGGCTGGCGAACATCATCATGGTTGAAGGCGTCTGATCGCCGTGGCAGATCGCGGGCGGCGAGAGCTTTGGCTGTTTCGCCGCCAATTCGGCTGTTAACACCCGCCGCTAAGCTAGGAGACCACCATGGCCGCAACGCCCCCCGTGTGTGATTTCGGATGGAAGGCCCCAGCTTTTGAGCTGCCGGGCGTGGATGGGAGCACTCATCGCCTCGCCGATCTGGTGGGGCCGAAGGGCGTGTTGGTGATGTTCATCTGCAATCACTGCCCCTATGTGCGCGGCATCACTGACCGTTTGACCGCCGACTGCGCCGCATTGGCGGGGATTGGCGTGTCCTCGGTGGCGATTTGCTCCAATGATGCGGTCAACTATCCGGATGACAGCTTTGAGAACATGAAGCTTTTCGCCAAGCAGCGTGGTTTCGGCTTCCCCTATCTCCAGGACGAAAGCCAAGCTGTCGCCAAAGCCTATAACGCAGTCTGCACCCCGGATTTCTTCGGCTTCAACGCCGATCTGGAGCTGCAATATCGCGGGCGCCTGGACGAGGGCCGCACCGCGCCGCCACCCGCCGGCGCCCGCCGCGACCTGTTGGAGGCTATGCGGCAGGTCGCGGAGACAGGTCACGGGCCTGCGGATCAAATTTCATCTGTGGGCTGTTCAATAAAATGGCGCGCAAACGCCTAACTTCGCTCTCATAGTCTAAGTAACTGCCCCTTAACGCTGTCGCATGATGTCAGGACAGCGCAGTTGCGGGCGATTTCTCGCGTAGCGGCTACGTAATCTTGCCGGGGGAGAGCGATCTGTGGGATTTGACGGACCGATGGTGTTTTATTCATCAGACCTCCCTGCGGCGGGGCCGATCGAGCTGGGCCGTGTCGGTGTTTGGCGGGACGTCGCCGTGCAACGCTGGTGCGAGGCGTTCTCCCGGTTGGGACGGCCATTGACCGAGTTGGCTCATCCCGAAGCCTATCCAAGTGCGGCCTATCTGCCTGGCGGCGCCCGTTCGATTTCAGGGGCGCCGGTAAACATTGCGAACACCGCCTCTAACACGCCGATACATATGAGCTTTCGGCGCTTAGATATGCTGAATTACGTCAAGGGTGCGTGTAACGTCTGCATCTGGCCTTGGCGGTATCCATCGTTGTCGAGCACATTCGTCGAAGGCTTTGGCATTCGCGCCAACGCCAGACATATGCTGGGCTTGGCGGATCAGATTTGGTGCCCCAACGAGGCGACTGCACAGGTTATGAGATTGCATGGTCTGGAGGCCGTGGCCGTGGCGCCCGCGCCGATCGACTTGACCCCGCCGTCTCGCGATGCGTTGCGGGCGATTCCCGCTTATACGATTGACTTCGACAGCTACGCCCGCCGCCGCCCCGCGAAACGGGACCTGATCGAGGCGCTGCGCGGCGATGGCGACACTCCCTCGTGGTTCTTAACCGTAGCGGACCCGGACGATGGCTTCAGCAACCTGGAAGCCAACTTACGCGGTTTCGCTTTGGCCGCGCGAACGGCGCGAGCGCGGGGCGGGCCAGCGTTGAAGATGGTCGTCGCTCTGGCGCTGGATGCGCGCCGCCGTGCGGAGACCACTTCGGCGGATTGGCTCTCTCGCATTGTAAACCGACATTTCCAGATCGACGCCGATTTGGTTTCGGAGGACATGCTGATGATCGCCGATCCGCTGCCCCCGGGCGCGTTCGCGAGTTTATGCCAGCATGCTGATTTCTATCTGTCGACCCAGGCGGCGATGGATCAGAACCTCCCTCTGCAAACCGCAATGGCGTTTGCGGCGGTGCCGGTGGCTGTTATGACGGAGGAGTCGCGGGCGTATCTGACCGACCAGACAGCTTTCCCAATCGCGAGCCATCTGGCCGCCTTGCCGCTGAAGGCTCCTCTTGTTGACGCGGCGCCGGAATGGATCGGTTGCGAGACGGCGCGTTTTGAAACCATAACTGCGCGCGCCGTGGCCGATGCTTGTCTGGAGGCGGCAGACGCTCCGGCGGAACTACGGCGTCAGATGTCGGCGTCCTCGGTCAAACTTGCGGTTGAGCGCTTTTCGACAGCTGCTGTTGATAAGCGGCTGACTGAGCTATTGGCCTTGTTGGCTGACGTCACCCCGCGCCGCCTGCGGTTGCGGGGGGAGGCGATCGAAGAGCACGTTCATGGAGAAGCGCTTGGGCGACCGAAAGCCGCTGCTTCTTCGCGGCTTGTCGCTGTCGGAGCCTCATAGTGACGCTGTATATGGAAATCAGTCCGCTGCAGGAGCGGCAATATACCGGTGTTAGCGTCGCTGCAGCTCGCATTGCTGAAGCGTTGTTGGATCGATTGGGGCCACGCGTTCGCTTTTTTTTGCGTGATTTGGCGGTCCCCGTCGACATTGTTCGCGAGATGATTGCCGAAAACAGCGGCAGCCATTTGCGCCGCTTGGCGGCCTCGTTGCCGCTGGATCGTGCGCCAGAGCGATGCGACGCCTTTAGCTACGGCCTGTTTCCCAACCAAAAGACGCAGTGGGGCGCTTTTTCGGTGGAGGCGCAGATTGTTCACGACCTCTCCACCATCTTGACCCCGCAATTTCACCGGCCGGAAACTATTCAGCTCCACGCCCCGGCCTATCGCCGTGAGATCTGCTCCAACGACGTCACCTTCTGTGTCAGCCAGGCCACGGCGGATGATTGCGCATTTTATTTCCAGGCGGAGGCTCACACTGAACTTAAGGTTATCGTCGAGGGCTGTGTCTGGCGTGAGGACTTCAAGGCGCTGGCGGCGGAGTTGTTCCACGAACCGCAGAAACCTTACGTGCTGGTGCTCGCTACGCTGGAACCGCGAAAGAACATCGATGCGCTGTTAGAGACGCTTTCCCAGCGGCCAGACCTGTTTGACGACTATGATTTTCTATTCTTGGGTCGCGCCGGATGGGGTGAGGGGTTGGAGGATAAACTCTCTCGCTTCGAATTGCTCGACCAGATCGGCCAGGGCCTGCTGTTCCCTGGCTTCGTCACCGAATTCGCCAAATACGCCCTGCTTCGGGATGCGCGGTTAGTGGTTTATCCCTCGATTTTCGAAGGTTTCGGCCTGCCGGTATTGGAGGCGTTGTCGCTAGGCAAGCATGTGCTGACCAGCCTGTCCTCTTCTATCCCTGAAGTAGGCGGAGATGTGTGTGTATATTTCGACCCGAATTTCCCGGAACAATTCGAACAGCGGTTGGAGCTAGCCCTCCGCGCTGCCGCTGCCTCCCCGGTGAATGCTGACGGTCTCTGGCGGGCTGAGCTGTTCTCCTGGAAGGCTGGCGCTGAGATCATCGCCGCGGATTATGAACGCCGGGCCACCGCTCATGTTTGAGGAGGTCCAGGTTGAGGAGGGGCTGGTGCGCGCCCGTTGGCGCAACCCGCGCTTGCTCGCGCCGGATGATTGGGTGGCTTTGACCGATCTTGGCGGACGCTGGCTCGATCTGGCGATCCCGGGCGCACCCTCTGCGCGGGCGCGGCGTTACGGTTTGGCGGTTCCGCAGGCGGCGGACGAGGTGGTGTTTCCCATCGCAGAAGCCCCACCAGCTCGGCGGCTCACTGATCAAGCCGGTCGCGCCTTTTGGGAGGTGCAAGCTGATATCGACACCCCGGACCATCACGCGTATTGGCTCTACGCTTTGCACGCCGGTGTCGCCCAGCGCTGCACCCCTCCCCCGCCTCCGGATGGCTTGGCGGAACGTGTTGATCGCTTGAACGCTCCGTTGCTGGCCCCGTCGCCGCTGCCATGCTGCACGCCGCGTGAAGCATTAGTGTTCGGCATGCCGGTGGCGGAGGCGGCCACCGGTGCACTGGCGGATTTACTCGGGCGCGAGCCTGCACTCGATTTGGTCTCACGGGCGGCGGAGGGCGGCGCGGCGCGGTTCTCTGATAGAATAATTGAACTATCGGCCCATGAGGTCGTCTGGCGAGGCTTTGGACAAACGCCAGTCCCCGCCGTCAGCTTCTTTCGCACCCGTACGGCGCATATTGCCCGAGTGCGCAGAGTGGAGCCTCCACCCCAACCCGCCGTGAATGCAGAGCAAGCGTTTCGGGCGTTAGGGCTGTCTTTTGACCCCAGCTTGTGGTCGGCGGCTTACTATGATGACGCTTTGGCGGCGGTGGAGGGCGATCTTGCCGCTTTCGTGCGGCGGGTCGATCCTTTGCCGTTAATGGCGTTGGTCTAGATGTTCTCCAGTTCGCCGGTGCTCACCTCACTTGTACTGATTTTGGGGCGGTAAGCCGAGTTTTTTCGATTTAGCCGCGCCCGTCTGATTGGGGGCGGCCGTGGGGGGCGCGATGTTTCTGACACAATCGCTGCGTGATGACGCCGCACCGTTACAGCAGGCGGCGTGGCGGCGGTTTGCCGAATGGACCGGAGCGCCGTTGGTGGAGGTCTCGCGGCCTTATCTTTATTGCGGGCGTAGTGGTCGCCGGGCGCTGGCTGAATTGGCCGAGGGCTTGACTGGGTGCGCCTTAGAGAAGGCCTTCCGCATCGCTCTGGAGCCGCCTGAGCAATTCGAGCCGTTGCCTGATCTCCTGAACGCCTTAACCCTGACATGGCCCTATAGTGGCGCACCCCCGCGAGGGGCCGCTCGGGCGCCGCTGTTATTGGCCGGGTCGCGTCACACTCTGGCGCTGTTGCGCCGGGAGGGAGGAAAAGCAGTATTGGCGCCAGCGCCCTTGGCGGTGGCGGGAGGCGCTGTTTTACCGTCGGGGGACCACGGTCTTGCTGAAATAACGGTGTGGTGGACGCACAATGGCGCTGGCGAGCTCGCGCCAGGGCGATTGACCGACTTCCTCGCAGCACGGCGCGGTACACTGTTCTGCGCCCGGTTGCTTCCCAACGCCGACCCACGCGCGTTGCGAAGCTTGCTGATCGCCGCCGAAGCCTTAACCACCGGGCGGTTGCTGGTGGTGATTGCTGATGAGACACAACCGTTTGACGCGTTGCGCGAGGCTTTTGACTTGGACGAAAGCGGGTTTGCCGCGCACGACCGACTGGGATTTGTGGTTGAGAGCTCCGATATGGCTGCTGGCGACGCCATCGCGAGTGCGGCGCAGTTTGCCGTGGCTCCGACTTCATCGACGGCGGCGCGGGCGGCGGAAGATCATCTCTGGATCGCGCGCGCCGTCGCAAGCGGTTGCGTTCCGATCGGACCCGCTGGCGGCGGGCTGGAAGATCTATTGCCGGAGCACCCGCTCTGCCGTCCGCTGGTCGAGCGCCCCCAAGCCTGGGAGCTTGAGGCGGCATGGCGGGATGAGACTTCAGGAGCCGGTTTCAATGTCCCCAGCTTGGAGGTATCAAACGGCCCGCCGCTTCGGGGTTGGGTGGTCCCCGGCCCGGTGCTGGGGAAAGCGTTATCTGTTGCGGAAAGAGTGGGGGAGACCGAGCTAAGCGCCCTGGGCGTTGAGGCGCTGTCGCGGGTGCGCGCTGATCGTGGTTACCAGTCTGTGCAAGATCGGTTGACGGCGGTGGGCGCGCAATGGGTGGCTAGGGAGGACGCGTGAAGCTGTTTCTGGATATGCGGCCGGCGTTTAATCCTGCCTTGTCACCGTTGTCAGGCCTCAGTTTCGGTTTAGCGGCGGCGGCTGTGGCTAACGGGGCCGAGGATGTGTTCTTCATTCGAGATTTCCCACGTGACCCTGAGTTGCCGGAGGCAACGTTGCTGCCGGGAGAATTCATCAAGTGGGCGCTGCAGTCGGATTGGGAAGGCGGTGGTCATCTGCGCAAGCTCGCTGATGGCGCAGTGCAGCAGGGACGTCTTGATAAAGCGTTGGTGAAATTTGAGAGTGAGACACGCGTCGTGCTTTTGGTCGCGCCGCTTGATTCAGGCGCGATGGCCCAATTTGATGCGGCGGCCTTGGCGACTGAGGATCTATCGATCCTGCGTTTTCCCGAATTGCTGGAGGCGCCTTGGGAGCAAGGCTGGCGCGAGGGCGCCTCGGCTTTGTTCGCTCGAGCGGATCTGATCTGCTGCGCGTCTGAGAGTGTCTGGCGTGACTATGAAACCATCGCTGGCGAGGCTGCCCCGGCAGTGATTACACCGACACCGCCGCGTTTACCCCACGCAAATCCATCAGCTCCTCTGCCTCCTGAGCAGGCGCTGATGATGTTGTGTGATCGCGGAATATTGTGGGAGCCGGTGTGGGCGGCTGTGCGCGAGATGACGGAGATCGTGGGCCTGGACTGGCGTTTGGAGCTGCTGCATGGACTCTATGGTGGGGAGCCGCCCGTGATTCCAGTCGATCTAGACGGGCGTATCCTATCACAGCACATCGGCGATTTTCCGGCCTTGC
>JAHQVS010000164.1 GCA_019634215.1 Paracoccaceae bacterium
CTGGCTGTTGCTCGCGAAGATGCCGTTGCGGGAAGATGGGTTCGCCTGGGCGCCGTTCGCGGCGGCGACGGCGATTTTCACGCTGGCCTTCTTTGGCCTCGCCTATTCGTTCTACCCCTATGTGGTGCCGGAGCAATTGACGATCTACGCCGCCGCCGCCGCGACCGAGAGCTTGGCGATCATCCTGGTCGGCGCGCTGTTCGTGTTGCCGGTGATCGTCGGCTACTCGATCTTTTCCTACTATGTGTTCCGGGGAAAGGCGACGGATCTGCGCTATGACTAAGGGTTCGTCCGGGAGGGCGGCGGAGGCAAGTTAGAACCGCGACGGCCGCCAGCCCAGCGCCTCCGCCGCCAGCGTGGTGGTGATAGAGCGTTTTTCGCGCAGAGACACCGCGTCGAGCTTTTCAACGATCTCGGCGGCAGCGAGATAGCTGCGCTCCATGCGCTTGACCAGATAATCAATCACCGGCTGCTCAACGCCGACGCCCCGGCTGTCGAACAAGCTTGGCAGTAGCGCGGCCAGCATGGCGTCGTCGGGCTCCTCAATGACGCCAACCATCGCCGCCGCCAGCCGCGAGCGCAGGTCCGGCAACGCCACCCGCCATTGTGATGGCGGCTCACGGCCAGTGGCGAGCAGACGCGCGCCTTGCTGGTGGACCATGTTGAGCAGATGGAACACCGCCCGTTCAAAGCGGTCGCCACCATCCTCTTGCTGGACGGAGGCGAAGGCTTGGTCGAGATCGTCGAACACCAGCACCCGCCCGGCGACCACCGCCTCTGGGCGTAAGAAACCGTCAACACAATCCGCCTCTGACAAGCGCACAGCTTGCGGGTGCAACGTCGCGGCGATTGAGGACTTGCCGCACTTCTCCGGCCCGACCAAACAAACGAACCCGTTCGGCCATAGCGCCGGCTTCTCAGCGATTTTAACTGCGATGCGGTTACTTTCGGTGATGACTGGCCCCGCCTGAGCTTGCTGCTGCGAGGGCACGTCGAGCCCAAGCAGTAATTGCTCTGACGGCCCCACCGGCGTCCAATTCGGCAGGGGCGAGAGCCCCAGGGATGCGCCCAGCGGCGCGCCGAACTGCGAAAACAGATCATCGACCCGCTCAGACGCGGCGCTTTGCGTTGGTGCGGCTCGAGCGATCAGAGGCTTTTCCTCTGATTCACCTTTCGCCGCCTCTACGGCTTCTTGAACGGCACTTTTCGCCACGCTGCGCTCAGCGCGGGCGATAGCGCGGGACAGCTCGCTTTGCGCCGAGGCAGTTGTGGCGGCCGGTGGATCGTCAAAGCCGTCATCCTCAGAAAAGTGCGGGGCGGGGATACCCAACGCCTCGTCGACTTCGTCATCCACAAAGCGCGCGGCAGGGCGTTTGCGGTGTTCGTGCGCCAGCGCCTCCTCCGGCGAAGCGGACAGGACGGGCTTGGGCCGTGGCGGGAGCTGTTCCGGCTCCAATGGCCTGGACAGGGCCTGGAGGTCTCGCGGGGCCATCGCGGGTTTGGCGACGACACGCGCCGCCAAAGCGGCGGCGGCTTCGGCCGCCAGGGCCGCCTTCAGACGTTCGCCGAAACTCTCGACCTCGGGCTCCGCCTTAGCTTCGCTCGGCTCCAACTCGCGCGAAAACTCCGCCCAGTCGGAAACGCCGCCGAGCTCACACGCCTCCACCTCAGCGACCAGCCCGCCGACATCGGGCTCGCCTCGACGTCCACCCAACTCGCCCCAGCGACGGCCCATGGCCTCGATCTCGTCAAGCACATCACTCAGGGGGCCATAGCGCTCGCCGCCAAGCGCAGTGGCGCTGTAACCGGCAGCGGCGTCCTGCTCCTCTCGATCAGCGGCGGCGGCTCGGGCGTCATGCGCCATCGCCTGCGCCGCACGCTGCTTGAGCAGACCGGCCTCATCCGGCGCCCGCCCATAGGGCAGCGACGGCTCGGAGGCATCCGGCTCAGCGGGCTGCTCCGCCTCAAACGGGCTGTCGAGGGAGGCGTTTCGAGGGGACTGAGAGTAGGACGGCGCGGCGTTTCCGTCGACCCCGGCCGCCTTGAAACCGGGTCGATTAAATGGATTCGCGCGCTTCGATTCTATCGACGAGCTCATTGTAACGGTAGTAGCTGTCGAAGTCGGATTTCTCCAGCGCCGCGCGCGCTAAACCGCGATAAACAGCGATTAACCTGGCGAATCCCCGCCCGGCGCTCTCGCTGCGGGGCTCCAGACGGTAGGCGGCGAGCAACACGGCATACGCATTGGCGCCGGAGGGGCGGGTGTAGCGCTTCGCATCGAAATGGCGCTCGGCCGCGGCGAATAAGCGGGCCAATTCCGCCCGGCGGGCGGCGGCGGCCTCAGCGGCCGGTAATTGCTGTAGCGACTCAGCGGTGCGTCCGGCCCGCAGCACGCCGCGCGCCTCGGCCGCTTCGGCTGCGAGATCCGCCGCCACCGGCCCAACCTCTTCGAGAGTCGCGGCCTGCCGGGCCACGCCCTCGGCGGCGGCGAAAGCGCCTTCCATGACATCGAGCACCACGCCACGATGGTTCTCATAGGTCTCGACAGTGGTGGAGGTGAGGTCCACGCCTTGATCGGCCGCCCTCGGGACGATCACCGTCTGCATCACCATCGCCAAACCAACAACAGCCGCGATCATGATCCCGCCGCCCCAGGCGAGGCGGCTCAGGACGCCCGCTCTGCGCCAGCGCGAACGGTTGATCAGACGAGGGCCGAAACGCCGTTGCCGGTGCAGCGCCGTTGATGGCTCGGAAGTGGGCGCGCGGCTCAGCGCTTCCTCGGCGGGTGTGAATGGGCGGGTCGGACGGGCGGCGGATGCGGAACTGCCAACGGAGGGCGGATCAGCCGACACAAACGGGTCCAGCTCCGCGCCCGGCGGCCGCGATTGCAACGTATCGGCGGCGGCGCGTAGAGAGTGAGGGTCGATCTCGCCAAACCCCAGCGCATCGGCGGCGGCGTCGACGCCGGCGGCATCCAACCACACATCTCCCCCCGCCGCCTCTCCGGCTTCGGCCATCGCGCGCTGAAGCAGCCGCGACAGCACGGCCGGAACCCCGGCGCTGCGGGCGGCAAGGCGTTCAACCGTCAAATCCGGCAAGGGGCGGCCGAGCCGCGTGCGGGCGAAGCTGGCGATTTCGCTGAGGAGAAAAGGCCGCACATCGGCGACTTCCGCCTGATAGAGCGGCTCCCGGTCGGCCTCGACGATCTTGTCCAGGAGGAGATCATCGCCAACGAGCACCAGCCGAACCCCAAACGGCCGACCATCATCCAAACGGCCGCAGTCGGTCAAATCGGCCGCCTGCGCCAATGCCGTCAGGCTGAGCCGATGCGCGTCGTCAATGAAGAGGGCGACCCCAACTTCCGCCTGCGCGAGTTGAGCCAATCGTTGATAGAGCGCCTGCAACGGATCTTCCGTCGACGAGACCGCCGCCTCGGCGCCAAGCGCGTCGAGCAGGAGGGAGAAGAACGGCTCGAAATCGCTTTGATTCGCCCGTGCGGCGACAACGCGAACCGAGGCAGGGGCCTGCTCTTGGGCGATGCGGCGCAAAGAGGTTTTGCCGCATCCGCGCATGCCGACAAGCGCCGACACGCCGGGGCCGTCGCGCAAACCGTCGGAGAGTTGATCCAGCGCCCGCCAATGCGCGTCGGTGTAGAAAAACGCTGATGTAGCCGGCCTTTTCGGGGCCAGGGGCAGCGCGAGATCGCTGGCCGCGTGGGACAAATTCGCTCTCCCCTCAAACACGCCCGGAGGGCGCGCTGCGTTACATTAGAGGCATGATAAAAGAGAGCTGTTAACGCGTTGTTACATATCAAATATTACGGAAATCAGGACAGGAATTGCTCATCTATTAAACGTTCCTCAAGAGAACGGTCGGGGTCGAACATCACCATCAGCCGCCGCATCGGATCAGCGGCGACCTCGACATGGCGCACGTCCCGCACCTCGAAATGATCGGCCACGGCGGAGACCGGCCGCTTGCGCGGCTCCAACACGTCGAACGTGACCCGCGCGGTGCGAGGCAACAACGCCCCTCGCCAACGACGCGGGCGGAAAGCGGAAATCGGCGTCAGCGCCAACAACTCCGCCGTCAACGGCAGGATCGGCCCATGGGCGGAGAGATTATAGGCGGTGCTGCCTGCAGGGGTGGACACCAGGGCGCCGTCGCAAATCAGCTCCGGCATACGCTCGCGCCCATCCACCGCGATGCGTAGCTTGGCGGCCTGCCGGGTCTCACGCAGCATCGAGACTTCGTTGATCGCCAATGCCTCAGCGACCTGACCGCGCACATTGGTGGCGCGCATATTCAAGGGGGTGATTTTCGCCTTCTTGGCGGCGCGCAGCCGCTCGGGCAACCGCTCCAGGGCGTAATCATTCATTAAGAATCCGACCGAGCCCCGGTTCATGCCGAACACAGGCAGATCAAGCGACATGAAACGATGCAGGGTTTGAAGCAAGAAGCCGTCGCCGCCTAGGGCGACGACCGCAGTCGCTTCCTCCGCCGGAACATCGCCGTAACGCTCACGAAGGTCTTGCAACGCCTCCTGGGCGCTGTCGACCTCGCTGGCGGCGAAGGTGATTTTCAATTCGCCGCTTCCAATGCAAGAGGCGATGGTTTGGTTCGCGCCATCGAGCGCCCCGCCGACAGAACCGGCGGGGGAACCCGATTCGTCAGATTTGGACGCCAAGTTCCCGCAGAGCGTCCATGGTCACCATGCCGCCCGAGCCCTGGAAGCGCTGCACCGCGCGCGCAGTGAGAGGGCCGTAAACACCGTCGATAGAGCCGGTGTACTGACCGCGACGCTGAAGCGCGCTTTGCAACGACTGGATGGTTTGAGGCGTGGCGTTGGTCTCGCACAGGACCTCGGCCCACATCCGGCGCTCTTGCTCCACCAGCACCTTGCGGGTGACATTCTGGTAGCGAGCCGGCACCGGGATACGGCGAGTTTGTGCTGGGGTGGCGACAACGCGGCGCTGAACCGTCTCATATTGCGCCGGAACGATCACGGAGCGGGAGGATGCCGGCTGGTCGATCACGCGGCGGGTGACCTGACGAGTTTTGGCCGGGATCACTTCGACGCGGGAGGTTTCCGGCGTCACCAACTGGCGAACGGTGCGGGTCTCATATTTCGCAGGAACATGCACGAGGCACATGATCTCGCCGGTCTGGTTCTGCGACGTCTCCAACAACTGGCCATTGGGGCCGCCGTCGAAAGCAATCGGGTTCACGCCTTTTTTCCAGGTGGTGTAGGCGTCGGAGATCTTCACCCGCTCTTGCCGGGTCTCATACCGGGCCGGGATCGCCACCACGCGCTCACGCTGGGCCTCGACCACGACGTTTTCGGTCACGGTGCGGTACGTCGCCGGCACCGCTACTTGGCGGGTGCGCTCTGGCTGAACCACCACGCGCTCGGAGACCGTGCGGTAGGTCGCCGGAATAGTCTCGACCCGCTCAGTAGCCGGGGAGGCCAGCACGCGCTCGGTGACGTTGCGATATTTCGCCGGAATGGTCAGGCGGGAGTAGCAGCTGCCGGGCTGCGGGTTCGGCGGAAGTTCGCCAAGCTCGCCGCCGCCGAAGCTCGGCGCGACAGCACCATAGTTTTGGCCGCCAAGGTTTTGACCGCCCACCGCCACCGAGCGAATCGGCTGGAGTGAATTGTTATCAAATGGCTCGGCGGAGGCGTATTGCGGGGAGTCATAGCTCTGAACCGGCTCGGGATCGCTGGATGTCAAATCCGTGACAGCGGCCTCAAGCTGATCGAAGAAGCCCGGCGAGGAGCTGACCACCTCGGCGGAACGCGAATCCAGCGGCTCGACGTCGGCATCGGACCACAGTGATGGCGAATAGGCCGCCGCGCTCTCACGCACATATGTCGGCGGTTCGGCGCCTGGACGGCGGCTCGGAGACGGCGCGATCGAAGGCTCAGCGGCGGAGCTGGCGAAGGAGGCGGCGCTGCGGGGCGAACCCACCGACCGCGTGGATGTCTGATAAGCGTTCGCATAAGCATTGGTCGACACCGGAGTCGCCTCAATCGGTCTCGCCTCAGCGGTTGACCAAAGCGAAGGCGCGTAAGCAGCCGCGCTTTCCTTCACATAGACCGACGGCTCGGAACCGGGACGGCGGCTGGGCGACGGCGCCTGGTAAGCCCCATTGGCCGACAACGCGGCGGCCGAAGCGCCAGCGCGATAGTCAAATGGCGCGACCGACACCGGCGCCGGTGTCAGATTGCGGCCACCATACTCCGACGTCTCTTGCCGCTGAAACAAGGTCTGCGCGCAACCCGTCAGCGCAAAGGCGACAGTCGCGACAGAAATTGTCGCATAGGTGCGTTTTTTCATCGTCGACTCTCCCTGGCCCATCATCGATTTGATCAGGGCCTCTTTTATCGCAAATCACCTGAAACAGCGACCCGCTCTGCTACGCCCGCGCGCTCACAATTCCGCCACCAAACGAAACCGGTCAGCGCCTGCATGGCGCATATAACGGTAAAGAGGGGGCATATTTCGAAGGCTCCGACAAGCCACTGGTAAATGTTTTCTTGGTTTTCGTTAGCCTCGGGCCCTAAGTGATGCGCTGCGACAAACTTGCAAAAAAAGCGAAAGCCAGCAACAGAACACCCGTAACGCACTAATGTAAGAACTAATCCAGGGAGATTGAGTATGCCCGATGCGGACTTGAGAGACGGCGTAGGCGCTTTCTTCGGCGCCAGCTTGGCTGAGGTCGATCCGGAACTCAACGCCGCCGTCGCCGCCGAGATGGGCCGACAGCGTGAAGAAATCGAGTTGATTGCGTCAGAGAATATTGTCAGCCGCGCAGTGTTGGAGGCGCAAGGCTCCGTGCTCACTAATAAGTACGCGGAAGGCTATCCGGCGAAGCGCTATTACGCCGGCTGTCAATACGTCGACGTCGCCGAGCAACTGGCGATTGACCGCGCCAAACAGCTGTTCAACTGCCAATTCGCCAATGTGCAGCCGCATTCGGGCGCTCAGGCCAACCAGGCGGTGATGCTGGCCACCATCAAGCCAGGCGCGACCATCATGGGCATGGATCTGGCCTCCGGCGGCCATCTGACCCACGGCGCCAAGCCGAACCTGTCGGGAAAATGGTTCAACGCGGTGCAATATGGCGTGCGTCGTCAGGACGATCGGATCGATTATGACGCCGTCGCCGAGATGGCGCAGGAGCATAAACCAGCGCTGATCTACGCCGGGGGATCGGCGGTGCCGCGCCAGATCGACTTTAAGCGCTTTCGCGAGATTGCCGATCAGGTCGGCGCGATCCTGCATGTGGACATGGCGCATTTCGCGGGTCTGGTCGCGGGCGGGCATCACCCGAACCCGCTCGACCACGCTCATGTCGCCACCACGACCACGCATAAGACTCTGCGCGGCCCGCGCGGCGGCATGATTCTCACTAACGACGAAGCCCTCGCCAAGAAGATCAACTCGGCAGTCTTCCCAGGCCTGCAGGGTGGGCCGTTGATGCATGTGATCGCCGCCAAGGCGGTGGCGTTCGGCGAGGCGCTGACGCCGGGCTTTAAAGTCTACACCGCCCAGGTGATCAAGAACGCCAAGGCGATGGGCGAAGCGCTGCTGGAGCGCGGGCTGGCGCTGGTGACCGGCGGCACCGACACCCATGTGCTGTTGGTGGATCTGCGGCCTAAGGGCGTGACCGGCGTCGCCGCCGAGCAGGCTTTGGTCCGTGCGCACATCACCTGCAACAAGA
>JAHQVS010000165.1 GCA_019634215.1 Paracoccaceae bacterium
CGTTTATTGATCATGATACGCCGGTGTCTATGTATGCCGCCGCTGGGCTTGACGCCGCTGGCATCGTCGCCTCTGCACTGGAGGCGCTTGGCGCGGATGCTGTTGACCTTACTGCTAATTTGCGCGCCTGAGCTATTCGCATGGATATATGCGCGGAACCTTAAATTTGGTCTGCGCACCGGCTTTTTTCCGCCCTCTCCTTGAGCCATAGTTCCGCGTCATTTCGTTATGATCGTCGGAGGGGGACGACATGCATATTTTGATTGGGTTACTCACGCTGTTGGGCGTGATTGCGCTATGGATTTGGCGGGTGCGGGCTGCAGCCGACGCCACCCGGGAGATTGTCGACGCCGCTTCGGACGCACGCTCCGCGTTGAGGCGCTATGGTTATCGCCGTAAGGCGGGGCAGCATCCGGCTGACAATGTTGATGATCCGCGCTTGGCGGCGTCGGGCATCATGGCGGCGATCGCGCGGATGGATGGGGATCTGACGGCTGAGCAGGCGAACGCTCTGCGGGTTGAATGCCGCGCGTCATTCCGTGTCGGGCAGCGTGAGGCCGACGATATGGCCGCCTATGGCCGATGGCTGGTGGATCAAAGCCCGCAGACCAGCGAGCTGATCCGCCGCCTCACCCGGACAATCCGAGAGCAGGCCCCGAGTGACGCCCATCAGGACTTACTGCGGATGATGGAGCGCATCGCTTCGGTGGAGGGCGGCGAACCTTCTGATTTTCAGCGCGATGCGATCCATCAGGTGAAACGCGGATTGTTAATCTGATGCTGACGCGAGCTTGATGAAACGTCATGCGGCTGGATCAAAAACTTGTGGCCATGGGGTTGGCGGGCAGTCGCGCCCAAGCAACGGCGTTGATTAAAGCAGGCGTCGTCGCCGTGGATGGCGCGGCGGCTCGGAAGTCCGGCCGCTTGGTCGATCCTGACGCCATGGTCTCCCTGCTCTCGCCGCCACCGCCGGAGGTTGGCGCTTGGGTGTCGAGGGCGGGCGTTAAGCTTGCGCATGCGCTAGAGACCTTTCAGCTCTCGCCTCATGAGGCTGTCGTGCTGGATGTCGGCGCCTCCACCGGGGGGTTTACCGAGGTTTGCTTGAAGGCGGGCGCGGCGCGGGTGTACGCCCTGGATGTCGGTCGTGATCAACTGCATCCTCGGGTGCAATCTGATCCTCGCGTGGTGGAGTTGTCTGGGGTGAACGCAAAGTCTGTGAATGGCGCCCTGATCCCAGAGCCGCTGGATTGGATCGTGTCGGATGTTTCCTTTATCTCTCTCACTAAGGCGCTGCCCGCCCCGCTGTCTCTGGCGAGGCCGGGCGCGCAACTGGCGGCGCTGGTGAAGCCGCAATTCGAAGTCGGGCCTGCAGGTGTCGGCAAGGGTGGTATTGTCAAGGACGCTGAGCTGCAAACCGGCGCCTTGGAAGCAGTTGCGGCCTTTCTTGACGCTTCAGGTTGGCGGGTAGAGGGGCGGGCGGAAAGCCCGATATTGGGTGGAGACGGCAACCGGGAGTTTCTGATCTCCGCTGTGAAGATATGACCAACCAGATTGTAGAAATTGAGCGTCTTGGCCAATTCGGGGATGGGATGGTGGTAGGGCCGAATGGCCCTTTGGCCATTCCTGGCGCGTTGCCAGGAGAGCGTGTGCTCGTCGCCGTTGAGGAAAGTGGACCCCGGTTGTTGGAAGTGGTTGAGCCCTCTCCCGAACGGATCGCCCCACCCTGCCCTCACGCCGCCGATTGCGGTGGCTGCACGATGCAGCATGCCTCCCGCGCGGTGCTGGATGCGTGGCGGACCGAACAGATCCGTTCTGCTTTGACGCATGCCCGGATTGATGCGGATATAAACCCGGTTGTCAGTGTTCCAGCTGGCCGTCGCCGCCGTGTGGCTTTTACGGCGACGCGCACCAAGAAGACCCTGTTGCTCGGTTTTCGCCGTCCCCGCTCGCATGTGATCACTCCGGTGACGGGGTGTTTGGTCGCTTTGCCGGAGATCACGGTGGCCCTACCGGCGTTGCAGGAGCTGGCCCTGATCGCCACGCCCCGCAAGCGGGAGATCAAACTGCACGTCCTCCATTCTCTGGAAGGGCTCGACGTTGTCGTCGAGGGCGGTAAGGCGCTGGATCTTCAGCTACGTCAGGCGGCGGCGCACTGGGTGGAAGCCGCAGATATCGCTCGTCTCAACTGGGTCTCAGAGCAAGGGATGGAGGTGGTTGCAGCACGCCGTCCGCCATATCTGGCGATTGGACGTTGTCAGGTGGCTCCTCCACCTATGGGGTTCGTGCAAGCGACGGCGGAGGGCGAGGCTGCGTTGGTTGAGGTCGCACGTCAGGGCGTCGCCGGTGCGAAGCGGATTGCCGACCTGTTCTGCGGTTGCGGCGCCTTTGCGCTTCCGTTGTCGGCGCAGGCGGAGGTGCTTGCGGTCGATTCTGAGGCTTCTGCAATCGAGGCGCTTCAACGCGGATGGCGTGAAGCCGCAGGCGTCACCGGGTTGCGGCGGGTCGCAGCTGTCACGCGCGATCTGTTTCGCCGCCCGCTCAATCCGGCAGAGTTGAAGCAGATCGATGCTGTTGTTCTTGACCCGCCGCGCGCCGGAGCCGAGGCGCAAATACAGGAGCTTGCCGGGAGCCGTGTCGCCCGTATTGTCAGCGTCTCCTGCAATCCGAGCAGTTTTGCGCGCGACGCCCGCACGCTCATTGATGCGGGCTTCCAAATGGGTCCGATCACGCCTGTGGATCAATTCACGTGGTCGCCGCATCTGGAACTGGCCGCCGTCTTCAGCCGGTAAGGTGAACGGTGGCTATGTTAGGAGAAGATTTGCATAGCCTAGTGGGGCGTGCGGATATCGGTTCTCCTCAATGAGAACCGATAAAACAGCGGTCTTACTTAACGTCGAGCTGCTTCAGGGCCTTCAGGTCCAGCAACCGCTGCGCATTCAAAAGCGCTGAGCTTGGATCACCGCCTTCAACCGACTGTTCCGCATCTGCAATGCGCGCATCCAGGGTATCCGGGTCCATCTCAGCCGTCGGCTGGACGTCGTCCGCCAACACCGTCACCGCTTCTGGCGTGATTTCAGCGAAGCCGCCGAAGACGATGAAGCGTTGTTCCGCGCCATCCAGCGTGGCGCTCAACAAGCCGGGACGCAGAGTGGTTAGGAATGGAGCATGCCCGGGTAGGGCCGCCAAATCCCCGTCGAGACATGGCAACACCACCAAGCTTGCGTCGCCGGAGGCCATGTTCCGCTCTGGCGAGACCAAATCAAACCGCATCGTCGCCATCGGGCGTTCCTCACGTCAGAGAGTGTGCGCCGATGCGTCGGTGAACGCTTCGGCGAAGCGCCTCTCCCAAATTAAGAAGAGGCGGGATCAGATCTAAACGGAGGCCGCTCTCAGGCTGCCTGCGCCGCCATTTTCTGGGCTTTCGCCACCACGCTGTCGATGTCGCCGACCATATAGAAGGCGGCTTCCGGCAGGTGGTCGAACTCGCCGGCCACAACGCGCTTGAAGCTGTCGATGGTCTTCTCCAGCGGCACCTGTACGCCCGGCGAGCCGGTGAACACCTCGGCTACATCGAACGGCTGGGAGAGGAAGCGCTGGATCTTCCGGGCGCGGGCCACGGTCAGCTTGTCCTCTTCCGAAAGCTCGTCCATGCCCAGGATAGCGATAATATCCTGAAGCGCCTTGTAACGCTGCAGGGTCTCCTGCACTTCGCGTGCAACTTGATAGTGCTCGTCACCGACGATTTGCGGATCCAGGATCCGCGATGTCGAGTCGAGCGGGTCCACCGCAGGATAGATGCCCAGCTCAGAGATCGCGCGGCTCAAAACAGTGGTTGCGTCGAGGTGAGCGAATGAGGTTGCCGGCGCCGGGTCGGTCAAGTCATCGGCAGGCACGTAAATCGCCTGCACTGAGGTGATCGAGCCGTTCTTGGTGGAGCTGATCCGTTCCTGCAACTGGCCCATATCGGTGGCCAGCGTCGGCTGATAGCCCACAGCTGAGGGAATACGGCCAAGCAACGCTGACACTTCTGAACCCGCCTGGGTGAAGCGGAAGATGTTGTCGACGAAGAATAGCACGTCGGTGCCGGATTGATCGCGGAACTGCTCGGCCAGCGTCAGTCCGGTCAGCGCGACGCGCGCGCGGGCGCCCGGCGGCTCGTTCATCTGGCCGTAAACCAGCGCCACTTTCGACTCCGGCAAGTTCTTCTCATTGATGACGCCGGATTCGATGAATTCGTAATAGAGATCGTTGCCCTCGCGGGTGCGCTCGCCGACCCCGGCGAACACGGAGTAGCCAGAGTGCACTTTCGCGATGTTGTTGATCAGCTCCTGGATCAACACGGTCTTGCCCACGCCCGCACCGCCGAACAGACCGATTTTGCCGCCCTTGGAGTAGGGCGCGAGCAGGTCCACGACTTTAATACCGGTGACCAACACTTCAGATTCGGTCGACTGCTCGATAAAAGCAGGCGCTGATTGGTGGATGGTGCGGGTGTCCGAGGTTTCCACGGGGCCGCGTTCGTCGATCGGCTCGCCGACCACGTTCATGATCCGGCCCAGGGTGCCGTCGCCAACTGGCACGGCGATCGCTGCGCCGGTGTCATGCACCTTCTGACCACGGACCAAGCCCTCAGAGCTATCCATGGCGATGGTGCGGACCGTGTTTTCACCGAGGTGCTGCGCCACTTCCAGCACCAGACGCTGACCCTGGTTCTGGGTTTCCAGCGCGTTCAAAATCTCCGGCAAATGGTCGTCGAACTGAACGTCGACAACCGCGCCGATGACTTGAGTAATTTTTCCGACGGGGGTGTCGGCCATGGTCTGTTCCTCGCTATTCGGCGGCCCAAGCCGCGCGCTTACAGCGCTTCGGCGCCGGAAATAATTTCAATCAGCTCTTTTGTGATCGCGGCCTGACGCGAGCGGTTGTACTCCAGCGTCAGCTTTTTGATCATTTCGCCGGCGTTGCGCGTGGCGTTGTCCATCGCGGCCATTCGGGCGCCTTGCTCAGAGGCGGCGTTTTCCAACAGAGCGCGGAAGACCTGCACCGAGACCGAGGTCGGCAGCAAGCTGGCGAGGATGGTCTCCTCATCCGGCTCATATTCATAGTTGGTCTTATCGTCCGATGCCGCCTGTCCTTCCTCAACAGACTCGAACTCCGCTGGTATCAACTGCTTCGCCGTCGGAATCTGGCTGATGACTGATTTGAAGCGGTTGTAGAACACAGTGCAGACGTCGAACTCGCCCGCGTCGAACATCGCCAAAATTTTCTGAGCAGCGCTTTGGGCGTCGCCATAGCTGATTTTCTTCACGCCGGACAAATCGACATGATCAATCATCAGGCTCTTATAATCGCGATCAAGTTGCTCGCGGCCTTTCTTGCCGATGGTGAGGATTTTAACCGTCTTACCAGCGGCTTGAAGCGTACGGATGCGTTCTCGTGCGAGCTTCACGATCGAACTGTTAAAGCCACCGCACAGACCGCGCTCGGCGGTGGCGACGACCAACAGATGAGTCTGGTCCTGTCCAGTGCCCGCCAATAGGCGCGGCGCGGTGGGGCTGGCTTTGGCGGCGGTCGCCAGGTTGCCGAGCACACCTTCCATTTTTTCAGCAAAAGGCCGCGCGGCCTCTGCGGCGTCTTGCGCCCGCCGCAGCTTCGCCGCCGCCACGAGTTTCATCGCGCTGGTGATCTTCCGGGTCGACTTGACGCTGGCGATCCGATTTTTGAGATCCTTAAGGCTGGGCATCCCTCGCGCCGCCCCTTAAGCGAAGGTTTCGGCGAAGGAGTCGAGGGCGGCCTTAACTTTTGCCCCCAGATCGCCTTCAACCTTGCCGTCGTTCTTGGTGATGAAATCGAGCACTTCTTTATGAGGGCCGCGCAGATGCGCCAGCAGGCCCTGTTCGAAGCGCCCGACGTCTTTCACCTCGATCTTATCGAGATACCCGTTCACGCCCGCATAGATCACACAGACCTGTTCTGCGTTGGTGAGCGGAGAGTATTGCGGCTGCTTCAGCAGTTCGGTGAGGCGTGCGCCACGGTTCAGCAGGCGCTGTGTTGAGGCGTCGAGGTCGGAGCCGAATTGGGCGAAGGCGGCCATTTCGCGATACTGCGCCAGCTCAAGTTTAATGGAGCCAGCGACCGACTTCATCGCTTTGGTTTGCGCGGAGGAGCCCACACGGCTCACCGACAGGCCGACGTTCACCGCCGGGCGGATGCCCTGGTAGAACAATTCGGTCTCAAGGAAGATCTGGCCGTCGGTGATCGAAATCACGTTGGTCGGAATATAAGCCGACACGTCGCCCGCCTGGGTTTCGATGATTGGTAG
>JAHQVS010000166.1 GCA_019634215.1 Paracoccaceae bacterium
CCCGGGGTCAACCCTCAGCTCCTTCAATGTGGTAGTTCCCCCAGCGCTGTCGGTATGTTCCAATTGCCCCACGCATGTCGGCACCGAAGGCCGTTCCTCGAAGGAGCAATCAACGCAGGGAAACGTGCATCCATCGCAGGCGGCGTCATAGGGGTCACCCGTCTTGCAAGTGCAGCGAAAACAAGGAGACGAGAAGACAATCGAAGGTACGAAAAGAACGTGCAGGAGGATGGGAAAAATGGATCACGAGCAGTAAACAAGAAGATGCTTGCACGAATGTGGGTGCGAACGAGTTGGATCATCTGCCTCTGCGAGTGGACGCAAGTCGCAGACGCAACTCGCAGTGCGGATATCCCCACCTCCTTGAAAAAGACTATGATCTACTTGCACGGTCAAGATTCAGCAGAATCTGCACAGGTCTTAGACACAAAGACTTACGTCTCTTGAACCCTGCCGAATGCAAACCACAAGGCTTTTTGTCGTCAAGCGTTATCAGTTTGTCATTCTGCATCGGATAGGCACACGCCAGGCTTTACCAGACCACATCCACACACGACACTCCAACTTACCGCACTGTAGTTCAGGAACATGCCCGGTTCGCAGTCAAACACATTGCCGCTGAAGGATATATTCACCATCGACATGGAGCCGATGGTTGACACCGCCGCGCCCCCCCTATCGTCCGAAATATTTTCTACAAACGAGCAATTTTCGACAAACGCGACCCTCATGCTCCCCGCCGAGTGAGGAGAGAGGTGAAGCTGTCAGCCAATGCGCGCGGTCTTGCGCGCCGATCCCCCCATCATCGCGGCTGAACAGTGGCGTTTCGGTAAACGCCTAACCAAGTTGTGCCGTTAGGCTGCATTCGCATGTGCGGCAGATTGCCCCGGACCGAATGGCGCGGCTTCAAGGCTTCTTAAGCAACAGCAGCGCGTCATAAGCGTCCGAATCTTCCGCTGGAACGATCCCAGTTCGCAATTCGACAACCGCCGACTCGCCCGTGGCGCGTCCGCCAGATCGCGTCGGCAACCCGCCGACCGCGATCCCGCCGCCCACGCTCGTACTGGAGCTGCCAAACACGCCGATGCCAACCCCAAGCCCCAAATCGCTCGGTGGGGGACTGTCATAGAGGCTCTCGCGCTCCACCACCACGAAGTAATCCAGGCCCTGTTCCAATGTCAGCTCAGCGGCGCGGCGCAGCACGCCGGCTTGGCGCTCGGCGCGGGTGTAGTCGCCCCTTGCGACGAAGGTGACGCGATAAACGCCCTCCTCCAAACGCTCCTCGGTGGTGGCGCCAACCGATGGGGGCGCCAATTGCGCCGCCGTGGGGTCGAGCTTTGTCGTCGAGCAGCCGCCAACCAACAACGCGGCGACCACAGCCGCCATAAGCCCTGTCGCGCGCTTGCTCCACAGATGACCGACCATGCCGTCCAGCTCCTAATCGTCTCGTCTATTTGAAGGTTGCATATCATAGCTTCATGGCGAAAACGCGCGCTCGACGGCATCAGGGCTGCTCGGGCCACAGGCGTCACATCCTTGCGCCGGTTCGATCACCACCGAGGGGGCGGCACATCCCAAAACGGACGCCGAGCTTCGCGATCCGCATCACGCCAATCAATGCCGATGTCCCGCCGTTGCGTCTCGGTTAACCGGCGCAACGCGCGGCGTTCCTTGTGCACAGCAAGCGCCAACCCCAACCAACGGGCCAACTTGAGGCCAGCACGGGCGCGCCCCAAAACACGGGCGGGAGAAAGTGAAGTGGCCATTTCGAGATCCCTTCGCAGGTCATGCTTCGATAATGATCGAACCATAATCGCAGGAACCTCCCTGGACGAGCATAGATAGTTCGTCTAGCATCGAACTATGAAATCCGAACCAGCCCTAGCCGAAGCCGCCGCCCTGATTGGCGACCCTGCCCGCGCCAACATGCTGTCATCCCTACAGGACGGCTGCGCCAGAACCGCCAAGGAGCTGGCCTCCATCGCTCTGATCGGCGCGCCCACCGCCAGCGCTCATCTGGCGAAATTGGTCGAGGGCGGGCTGTTGAAAGTCGAGAAGCAGGGGCGGCACCGATATTACCGGCTGGCGGACGCCGATGTGGCGGCGGCGTTGGAGGCTTTGGCGATTCTCTCCGCCCGAACCACTCCCGCCTCTCGCCGTCCCGGCCCACGCGACGCCGACATGCGGCGTCTGCGGCGCTGCTATGATCATCTGGCCGGTGAGGTCGCCGTCGCCCTTGTCGACGCCTGGGTCGCCAAAGGCTGGCTGGCGGAAGTTGAGGAGGATTTTGAACTAACGGAGGCTGGCGCGGACGGCTTCGCCGAATTTGGCGTCGATCTCGCCGCCTTGCGCCATCAACGCCGCGCTTTCGCCCGTCGCTGCCTGGATTGGAGCGAACGCCGGGCGCATCTCGCCGGGTCGCTGGGCGCAGGGGTGATGTCGCGGATGATGGAGATCAGTTGGGTGGAACGCGACGCTGTCGACCGCACGATGACAATCACCCCGCGCGGCGCGGCGGGGCTGCGAGAGCGGTTTGGCGTGAATCTGGAATAAGCGCCGCTTACGGCGACGCCTTCGCCGCCGTGTCCAAAGCCTACTTCGACGCCCGCAGAATAATATTGACCAATTGCGTCTTGTTTTTACCGGAAATCGCGCCGGTTGAGAGCTTGGCGGTGCGGATAAAGGCCGCCAACTCGGCGTTGGTGTGATTGGCGAGCTTCTCCCGCAGGTCGATCTGGCCCATCTCGGCGCGCGCCGCCTTAAGGTCCATCGCCATCAGCTCGTCCGGGGCTTCCGCGCGGGGCTTCTTGCGCCCCGCCACGGTCAGCGACAAACCAGCAGGAAGCCGCTCGGCGAGCCGGGCGGCGAATTCGGGATTTTGCTCAATCTCTTCAAGCACCGTGTCGAACAGCGCTTGAAACACGTCACGCGGCTGAGCTTCGGGCGCTTCGCTCGGCCCGACGCGCGTCGGCCGCTTTATGAGATGGTTCGCTTTCAACGTGGCCGTTGTCATCTTCCAGCAAGCCTTTCACCTCTTCGGCGAGCGCGACAAGATCCTCTCGCACTTTGCCATACTTGTCGCGGAATCGCTCTCCGCGCAACTCACTATCGAGCGCCCGCGCGATGTCCGAGCTTTCCGCGACGAAGGAATCCAGTAGTACGGCCTCAAGCTCATCGGAAGACACCATCTGGTCTAGTACTTTTAAGTATTTACGATGTGTTGCGTCAGCACTGCGAACCTTGGTGGGCAATATCGCCATGCGCCCATGTAAATTCCCATCGCGGCGGAGTTGGCGGATAAACTTGCGGTTTAATTCCTTTAGTCCCAACGTCGACAAGTAATCAGGAATCGTCGGGGCGACAATCAGGTCGGAACAAGCGACTCCGGCCTCAGCGAAAATCGAAATGCCCGGCGGGCAGTCGATCACGATCAGGTCGTACACTGTGCGCAGCGCACCCAAAGATTCGCGCATGATCCGGCGGGTCTGTCCCTCTGGAGCCGACGCGGTCACCACGCGTTTTAGCCGAAGCTGATAATACCGCTCGATCAGTGCGCGCTCGGTATAGCGCAACGACGGCTCGGAGCAGACCACATCAACGATCGGATCACCTTCATCCCCGGCCTCGCCTTCGGTAATAAAGGCTGACAGCGTCCGCGGCGTCCGCCCTTCTGTGACCGGTTCGAAGAAAGCGGCGATGCTCTGATCGGCCTCAATGACCGCCTCATAGCGTTCGTCGCCGCAGAGGGCGTAGGAGGCGCTGGCCTGGGCGTCCAGATCGACCACCAAAACACGCCAGCCAAATTCGGACGCGCAAGTTTCCGCTAACGTCACTGATGAGGTGGTTTTGCCCACGCCTCCCTTCATATTAATGAATGAAACAATCTTACCATCACGGCGATTTAAACCTGATGCCATTTGCGGCGAGCCTCCTTGGTTGTTTGGGCTCAGAGAAAGGGTGCAGGGTTAATCGATCGTTACCGTGTTCTGCAAGCGTTCAAACTACCGCAGCCCCGGATTTTGGTAAAATTCCATTAAAATCAATGAATTGACGAACATACATCTAAAACACACCGCAAAACTGCGATCGCGGCGCCGCAAGAGATTTTTAATTAATGGAAAAGGGTTCCAAACGCTGGACCGCCGCCCCAGCGCTCACAATCGCTTTTGCAAAAAATACAAACTCTGCTCGCCAGCGTAGCGCGGCAGCTCCCCAAAAATCTCGAACCCGTGGCGGCGATAGAATCGCAGCGCATCGCCTGAGCGGGTCTCCAAATGCAGCCGCTCGCACTGACGGGCGCGGCTATAGGCCTCGACTGCCGAGAGCAACGACGCGCCCACCCCTCGCCGGCGCAACGGAGACGCCACAAACAGGTGTGAGATGTGGAGCGAACGGAACGAAATTTCGCCCGAGGCCGCCGCCGTCAACCGCCCCTCGCCGTCGCGGCGGATGATGGCGAAGGGGGCCGACTCCTCAGGTCGCAGCGCCTGCCCCTCCTCCGCCAACGCCATATGGATCTCTCGCCAGAGCTTCGGCGGCGCCGGGGCGATCAGCTTGAAATCATCGATCATGCCAGCGCCCCAAAGCGGCGCGCGATCACAACACCGCCTGCACCGAGGGGCGCTGTTTCACCGCCTCCCACCACGCCGACAAGCCCGGCCGGCCGTCGCGCCAGCCGCGATCCTCGAATCGCATATCCATATGGCTCAGTGCTGAGGCCCAGGCGCAGTCGCCTAAGTCGAACCGTCCATCCGGCGGGACTACGGCCTCCATGGCGTCCAGACCACCAGAGATCTTGCCCCATTGCGCCTCGACCCAGTCCGGCCACATCTTATCCTCCGGACGATAGCGGCCCTCATAGAGCAACGAGATCGCAGCGTCGCCAATCCCCCGGGACAACGCCTCTCGGGTGAGCACATCGATTCGGGCGGCGCCGGCGGGCGGCAATAGCCGGGCGGCCGCCTCGGGTGCGGCGACCTCCTCGATCAAGGAGAGGCACACCACCAGACTGTCATGCACAAGCCGGCCATCGACGTGCTGGAGAAACGGAATTTTCCGCAGCGGGTTGGCGGCGCGCGCGCCAATCCCCGGAGGATCAAACGGCACGCCTTCGGTGTTGACGATCTCGACCTGATCAAGCACGCCCAGCTCGGCGGCGACAATGCGAGCCTTACGGGCGAACGGCGACGGCGGCGAGGCGTAGAGTTTCACGGGGGCGTCTCCTGTCATTACCGCAAGAGCATCGCTGTTAATCGCCATGCGCTCAATCCTCCAAGAACGCCTCCATGCAGACCTTCATGCAGACCTTCATGAGAGTCGGTCCGCGCAGACGTCCTCTCCGTCTCTCAGGCTATGGCTTTCGGTCGTTGTTCATGCCTAGCCTGCTCTTGGGATCAGAGAAATATCCATTCATCATGATAAATCGACACCTGGATCAGGAGGCGTGACGTTGGGTTGACTTGAAAGCTGTTTTAGCCAAGTCCACGGAACTGTTTTCGACCGCTGTCAGTAGACGATCGACCGCTTCGCTCCAATCCAGCACACCGCTGGTGTCGATGCTGTCGCGGTCGAAGGCCAGCGCCCGCCGCATCGCCCCGATAGCGCTCTCTCGGTTTCCGGGATGATAATCACAGACATTGCCCCGGCCTGGCGTGCAGAAATATGCTGCGCGTTATCCCAAACGGTGAACTGGCTGAACTGAACAGTCACCACACTGGTGAACCACCCCATAGCCGCCAATCGCTCTGCCCAAGCGGTCATCGTCGTCTTGCGCCCACCTAACCCAATAAAATAAAAGCTAAATAAAACGATGTTTTGACCTGCAGATATCTGCGCCATCCGCTTTCCAAGTACTTGGAAAGTTTTACACAAGTTTCAGTTTCCACCCACATTTCACAGTGAATCACGCTTATAGGAGCGCAGAGGCGTTAGATGTGCCACTGAGCACATGACTTTAAAATCTGCGCTGAATAAGTGGGTGTCAGTTTAAATCATCAATTCACCGGCAGTGCGCCGTTAGCGCCATTTATACGCGCCGATCCTAGAAATTCTTACGCTCTCAATCATCCAAGCGGTTCGGTTTGCGCAACCGTTTCACATCACCTCGCCGGGTCTTCGCGTCCAATCGCCGCTTTTTCGAGCCCAGAGTCGGCTTAGTCGCGATTCTCGGCGGTGGGGGCGGGGCTGCCGCCTCACGAATCAACTCCACTAACCGTTCACGAGCCAAGTCTCGGTTGCGGGGCTGGGTGCGATGATCATCGACATGCAGCACCAACACCCCCTCCAAGGTCATACGGCGACCGGCGAGTTGCGCCAAACGGCGCTTCACGCGCTGCGTCAGGGCCTCGGAACGCGCCACGTCGAACCGCAACTCCACGGCGGTGGAGACTTTGTTGACGTTCTGCCCACCGGGGCCGGAGGCGCGCACGAACCGCTCGACAAGATCTTCATCTTCGAGAGTGATGGTGGGCGAAACGCGGAGTGGCATGGGACCCTCAGAGCGCGACTAGGGCCGCCACAACGTGGCCGGCCAAAACAAAATCAGATGATTCGCGAACATAAGGGACGTCAGCGCGGAGGCAATGCGAACAGCCCATCATATGGACGCCTCTCACACCGAAGCCGACCCAGCTCACCCACGCGACGCCGCGATTTTTCGCGCCAAGTAGGCGGAGAACCAACCCTCATAACGCGCTTGCAGCTCCGGAATGCGCCAATCTTGGCCGGTGACGCGGCCTCGGCAGCAGGGTGAGCCACAGTTGCAGGCCATCTCCCAATCATCGTCGTCGCCCGTCGCGTAGTCAAAGGCGAGCTCCTCCCCCGCCGCGATCTCCCGCATGGCGTGGAACGAAATCTGACCGACAACGCCGACATTCGGGTCACAGGAGTGATTGAGGTACATCATCGCGCCGTCACGCTCATGCGCCGCAATCGGGCCAATAAACAGGTCGTCATCAATCTGAATTTCAGACGGGCCGAGGGTTTTGTCCAATTCATCGCGCATAGGGCGGGAAAACAGATGGCCGCCCTTCACCACAACCAATTCACCACTAGAAATTGCCGATCGCGCCCGCAGCCCCGTGCCTTCAATCCCGCTCGAGAATTTCTCAACCTTGTCTGAAAACCAAACGAACATCACCGAAGCTCCGTCAGGACTTAACCAACGAAGCTGGGTACCGCCCCCACGTGACGCGTTCATGACGAGACAGCCACGGGTTCGACCTCACCCCGTCGCCGCACTCAGTTTAAGGACGCGATGCGCTCGGCCCGTTTGCGGCGCCATCTTCACGGCGACAGAGTCGGCCACAAGCTCCGCCGTCGCGGCGCAGAGCGTCCAACCGAGATGGCCGTGACCGGTATTGTAGAACACGCCGGGACGGCGGCCCGCGCCAACACGCGGCATCATACTCGGCGTCATCGGCCGCAATCCGGCCCACGGTATCACACGCTCGGTTGAAACGCCTGGGAACCGCCGCGCCACCCAATCAACCAAAGGGCGGATGCGGTCCGCCCGGATATCCCGGTTTTCATCGGAGAACTCCGCGGTGCCGGCCACACGGAAGCGGTCAGGCCCAAGGCGGCTCGTGACGATCTTCGCCTCATCGTCGAGCAGGCTCACCCAGGGGGCCGCCGCGCGACTGGCTTCATCGGTGAGCTCAACCGTGATCGAATACCCCTTCACCGGATAGATCGGCACACGATCACCAAGCCGCGCCGCAAATCCTCGGCTTGCGACGCCTGCGCACACCACGACGGCGTCGAACACGCTCTCCTCTTGCTCTCCGCGCGCATTCACCGCTTGAAGGGTCACGCCGGAACGGCTGGCGCGGACATCCCGAACCTCCGTCCCCAGCGCCAATCGGCCACCGCGCCGCGCAACGGCGTCCGCGAGGCCCGTGGTGTAGCGATGGATGTCGCCGGTGAAGTCACTCTCCGTGAGATATCCGCCCAGGAACGCGCCGGTGAGCGCGGGTTCAATGACGTTTAGCTCCTCCGCCCCGACCTCACGGCGCGCCAATCCTGCCTCGGCCAACAATGCAGTTACACAGCGCGCATGGGCGAATTCGCGTTGGTTTTCATAGATATGGAGAATGCCACGATTTACGCGGTCAAATTCAATCGCCTCGCGTTCCGCCCACTCCAAGAGATGGCGGCGCGCCGCGATCGCCAGCTTCGCGCTGGTGACGACATTGCCGCGATAGTTCGGAATGTTCGAGATAAACTCCGCCATCCAGGACAGCTTGCGCCAGCTCGGCCGCAGGGAGACCGACAGCGGGGCGTCCTTACGCATCATCCACTTCAGGCCCTTGAGGACCGTCGACCACCGATTCCATACTTCGGCGTTCGAAGCCGACAACTGGCCGCCATTGGCGTAACTCGTCTCCATCGCAGCGTAGCGATGGCGATCAAAAATCACCGGCACGAAACCACGGTTTTGCAACGCGTAAGCGGTTGTTACTCCCGTCACGCCCGCACCGAGAACGGCGACTGTTTTGATGTTCGGATGCACTTTGATCACTCCACGACAGAACCAGTCGCCCGCCAATCGGGCCGACTAATCCCCTCTGTCGCGGCACCTGAGAGATTCCCGGCGACTTACGCCGGTTGCTCCGTCGGTGGGCGCGTTCACACAACGCGCCGCTTTCCAGATCGCCAACACTTGTGCAGTACCGCTGCCTGAGAGTTTCCGGGGTGTTGCTCCTACGGCGGCGGCCAGACCTTGCGATTGACCGCACTCTCCTGCACAAGTTTTTAAAGCAGAAGCAAATTAACTGATTGATCTGCTCAAAACCAGATCCAAACACCCTGAATGCACATCAATCATTGTTATGTATTTGATCAAATCTCCTCAGAGCCTGCTTTAAAAGGAAAAGGCTGCGACTGACCTTATGCAACTGCTGCGGAGATGTTCGCCAGGGGTGCAGTTCCTTCTCAAAACCAGCTCTCATCGCCCGTCAGTCCAACCGGCTCCGCGCCACCACATCACCAAGAGGGGCGGAGATCTCCAACCGCACCGGGGTCCAGATCTTGTTCAACGCCGCCAAATGCAGCACCCGGCTGGTCTTGCTCTCCTGGTCTTTCGCCCAACGGCCCTCGGTCGGAAAGCCGCCCAGGCGAGTAAAGCTGATCCCACACTGCAGCGTCGGCCCCGAATAGCTCCAGGGGCGGTCCTGAGGCGCGGCGCCAGGGCCAAGCGTCTTGGACTCCACCTCAAACAACCGCACCCCGTCCCACACCCGAACGGCGACTGCGCAATCCTCACCCTTGGTGGCGTGCACACGATCAAAGATCTGAGCAAAAGCGGTCAATATATCAACGCCGGCCGCAGCCTCGTCGGGATCAACCGGGGTGCGCGGCTCATCGATCGGCTCTGCCGCGACTTCGACCACTGCGGGCGCGTCGGGCTGGTAGCGGATGCGGGTTTCACGCTGGCCCCGCGAGGAAGTGGACCTCGCCTGAAACAACTCGGAAGACCGCTCCTTGCCGTCTCGTGCGCCAGCGACTGAGAATTCGCCCTGCCAAGGATAGAAAAAATTCATTGGCCCAAGTGTGCGGGCTTCGCCCTCGATATCGTAGCGGGCCTCGCCCTCGCTCAACCGAAACACGCCCTCGCCTAAGGTAATCTCGCCCCAGGCGACCTCGAAACCAACATCCAGCGACGGGCGAGACGTCTCAGCAGCGGCGGAGGAGGCCACCACCACCCAAGCGGCCAACGCCAAGATGCAGAGCATGATCTCCATCATCGCCAGACCAACCCAACGGCTGGTCGATCGCAACGCTCGCCACAGCGACATGCTCATAACGCACTCTCCTTCTGGTCATCACCGCCCGCCTTGGGCCACCCACCTGCAAAACCCGGTATTGACGAGATCTACGCAGCGGAAACTGTGGCGGATTTGTTGTGAACCTCACAGAATGGTGATCCATCCCTGCTCACGTCGCTTCGACCGCGACAGCTTGTGAACCGACTATGTCCGTGAGACAAATCGTTAACGCCCCAGCGATGCGCAAGCCCTCGCCCCCACATCGAAGGCCATTCTCCCGGAGGCCCGCCTATGTCCGCCGTCCCGCCCAAACCGGCGCTGCCACTTGACACCGCCCGCACCATTATCGCCGCCGCCCGCACTAAGGGGCGTGAGCTGAGCCTGAAGCCGCTGTCAGTGATCGTCCTCGACGCCGGCGGCCATACGCTGGCGTTCGAGAAGGAGGATGGCAGCAGCAACCTCCGGTTCCAGGTTGCACACGGAAAGGCGTATGGCGCGCTGGGGGTCGGCGCCGGCTCACGGGCGCTGTTCGAACGCGCCAAACAGCAACCGTTTTTCGTTCAAGCGCTCAATGGCCTCGCCGACGGCGCTGTCGTCCCCGTGCCCGGTGCGGTGTTGGTGAAGAGCCCTGAGGGCGCGGTGATCGGCGCGGTCGGCATTTCCGGAGACACCTCAGACAATGACGAAATTTGCGCCATCGCCGGGGTCGAAGCGGCGGGCCTCCAAGCACAGGCGGATTAAGATGAAAAACAGCCTCGCTGCTTTAGCTTTGCTGCTCAGCACCGCACCCGCTTTGGCCTGCGACCCGGTCGCCCGAGTGATCTACCGTGAATCGGCGCCGACCGATTTCCTCACCATTGAAAACGCCAGCGTCGGCCAATGGCGGCTAACGGCGCTTGAGATCGATCTCGCCCCCTCCGCTGGACAGCTGGTGTTCGACCCCCTCCCTGGCGGGAGCGGGATTGGCTCCGCCGCACCAATGCTCTGGGCCAGCGGGGTTCAACCCTCAACCCCGCCGACGCCCTTAGACGGCGCGAAACGCGCCACGCTGAACTTCGCCGGACTCCCACCACAACAGCGCTCTGTGTTCAGTCTCGACCTGGACGACACCCTCCCCGCCAGCTCGCTGCCAACGCGGGTGGCGTTCGCCGAGATCGAAGGCGCGCGGATCGTCGCCGCCTTCACCGGGCCAAACAGCGCCGAGTTCACCTTGGAGGGCTTTGTGGGCCCCAACGGCGAGGCGGTGCTGGAGCCGCGCGCCTGCGTGTGACGGCGGAGGCGTCCTGGCTGGCGCGATCTCAACCGAAATGACGCTCAATGGTGAAGCTCGGGGGCAGCGGCGCGCTCATGGACGCCCCCATAATCTCGTCCACCACCGCCTGAGCGACGCGATGGGCGATCCCGAAGCTGATCTTATAGCCGCCAGCGACGGCATAGATCGGGGCTTTGCCAGGCAAACGGCCAATCATCGGGTCCCGCCCCGCCGCCCGAGGCCGCACCCCCGCCCACCATTCCAGCACAGCCGCCCCCTCAAGCGCCGGGCACAGCGCCTGGGCGCGACGCCAGAACCCATCATTGGCGGGATCGACCGCACCGGGATGCTCCCAATCTCGTTCGCTGGTGCCGCTGACGGCCACTGTCCCGTCCTCATGAACGGCGACATAGACCCCATCCTCATAAATCAGCGGCAAGGCAGCGACGTCGCCCAGCCCAGCGGCGGCTCCCGGCGCCAAGCGCGCCGATAACGATTGCCCCTTCACCCCGCCGCCGACAGGCCCCTCAAGGTCAAGCGCTGAGGCGATCAACGGAAACGCCTCATACCCCGCCGCCAGCGCCGCCGCACCGGTCGCGACACGCCCCCCATCCGACAGCACAACAGCTCCGTCCCATCCAGTGTAAGCCTGCTCATACAGCGTCACGCGGGGGCGCAGCCAAGCCCACAGCGCGCCGACATACGCGCGGGGCGAGACCCGCGCCGCCAGGCTGTCCCACGCCGCTCCCAACGGCGCCGCCTCCGGCGAGATCCAGCCCAGAGGCGCAGCCTCCCCCAAAGAACGAGCCTCATAGACGAACTGATCCGCGCCGACCCGCCAATACTCCTCCGCCCCAATCACGCGTTCCTTAACCTGCGACAGGAAACCCGGCTTCGCGATCGGCATCAGCCGTCCACAGCGGCGATAGCCAGCGGACAAGCCCGTCTCCGCCTCTAGGGCCGCAATCAAACCCGGCAACTCCGTCAACGCATCGAACTGAAACTGTTTTTTGGGGTTCCAACGATCCGGAGAATGCGCAGTGAGCGCGCCGAGCAGCCCTCCGCTGGCCCCAGCCCCCGGTCTGCGAGGCTCGGCGATCGCGACCTTCAGCCCGGCCTCGACCGCACGCTTCGCGGTCCAAAGCCCAAAGATCCCGGCGCCCGCAACCAACAGATCAACGGCTTCGCCCGCACGCGGCGGTGAGGAAAGACTGTTCATGGCGGGCGAAGCTGGCGCTTATGACGCAAAACGCAAGCCCCAAAGCAAGATGGCGCTCCATGACCCAGAAACCGCCGATCGCCCCCGCCGACATCGCCTGGACCGAAACCGGCGCCCCGCGCGCCGCCGCCTATGATGACGTATATTTCTCCGAGCGGGACGGGCGCGCCGAAACCGAGCACGTTTTCCTGGCCGGCAACGGCTTGCCCGAGCGCTGGCGCGGGCCGGATGTGTTCACCATCGGCGAACTCGGTTTCGGCGTCGGCCTGAATTTCTGCGCGACATGGGCCACGTGGGCCGCCTGGACTGAAGGTCAGCCCGAGGCGACGCCCACCCTTCACTATGTCTCGTTTGAGCTGCACCCGCCCCGCGCCGAGGACATCCGCCGCGCCCTCGCGCCCTGGCCCGACCTCGCCGCCCGCGCGGAAACCTTCCTCAGCTCCGCCATATGGCCCCCCGACCCTGGCTGGCGCCGCCTGCGCCTTTCTGAAACCCCGCGCCTGGAGCTATCTCTGGCGATCGGCGATGCGCGCGCGATGATCACCCGCTGGCCAGAGGCTCTCCCGAAAGCAGACGCGTGGCACCTCGACGGCTTCAGCCCAGCTAAGAATCCGGAATTATGGGAGGCGGGGCTGCTCAAATCCGTCGCCGCCTGCACAGCTCCGGGGGGGACCGCCGCCACCTACAGCGCCGCAGGTTGGGTCCGGCGCAACCTCGACGCCGCCGGGTTTGAGACAAAGAAGATCCCCGGCCCACTCGGAAAACGCGACATGACCACAGCGGCGTTGCCATCTTGCGGTTTAGCCCAGACCTGAGAGGCGAGAGCGGAAATTCACCATTAGCAACTGCTAGCTGAATCTCGTGAGTTCGCATCAAATGGACGCACCTCACTTTTGTCATTTCCCAAATTTTAAACAACTCGATCTATCATCGAAGCTAACAACCATTAACAAAATAGTCTGATGCGCTCATGGTGAAGCTTATAATTTGCTTCCTATCTTTATTGGTTTTATTTCTCAGCGCCGCTCATGCGAAATTGTGGGATCAAAGACAACATTTTGAGCGATCAAGCTCAATTACTTTCCCAGAAAACTCCCCCTATTCGCCGCAAGCAGCAGCGATAGGCAAGATGTTATTCTTTGATCCGCGCCTTTCCGGCGCTCAGAACATGAGCTGTTCGAGTTGTCATAATCCCTCATTTGGATGGGAGACGCCGGTGTCGCTCGCGATTGGCGCGCTGAACGCGCCCCTCAAGCGCCACGCCCCCACTGTGGAGAATCTGGCCGAAGCGGACTCGTTTTTCTGGGATGGGCGTGCGGAGAGCCTCGAAGTACAGGCTGTCGGCCCGATAACGCATCCCAAGGAGATGAACGCGGATCTCGATGAAGTGATTAATCGATTGTCCGCCATTGAGGAGTATCGCCGCTATTTCCGGATCGCCTACCCCTCTGAAGGGTTGACGGTTGACACCATGCTTAGATCCATCGCGACGTATGAGCGGACGTTACGCTCCGGCTGGTCGCGTTTTGACGACTGGGTGAGTGGCGACGAGGACGCCATATCGGCGCCCGCCAAGCGTGGTTTCGAAGTTTTCATCGGCCCCGCCCGCTGCGCTTCATGTCACTCGGGCTGGTCGTTCACTGACCACGCCTATCATGCGATCGGTGTCGCAAGCGGTGACGTAGGACGTGGCGGCTTCGATCCGTCGGCCCCCTACCAATTCAAAACGCCGGGCTTGCGCAATATCGCACTGCGGGCGCCGTTCATGCACAACGGCTCCGTCGCGTCGCTGCGGCAGGTTGTCGAACACTATCGCGTCGGCGGCGCCGAAAATTATCGACATATCGCAGACATCGAACCTCTCGATCTCTCACAACAGCAAGTTGAAGATCTCATCACATTTCTTCACACGCTGACAGCGCTTGACCCGCATGTGTCGGCGCCCGCTTTGCCAGCTGAATGAGACAGGGCTGAACATGCGTCGTCACATTCTCCTTCCGATCATCCTGTTGACCGTGATTGGCGTCGCGACAGCGGCTTGGATCTCCGTCGCCGCGCTTTGGTCCCATGACAACATCCGCCAGCAGGACGACGCCGCTTACGAAAGTCTTGCGACCGTTGAGCGGGCGCAGGCGGCTCATGCCGCGATTGAGCGCTACGCTTACGACATCCTCGAATTCAATGAGGTAACGCCTCAAGAAACCATTCAGCGGCGCTTCAGGGCGTTGAATCAGGCGCTCTCAGCCGAGATTGGCCAATTAACGGCCTTTGAAACCGCAATAAACTCAAGCGGCAAGGCTGGGATGCTGCGCCGCACCGTTGATGATTGGAATGATGCGGCTGAGATCGCGCTTGGACTGGTGTGGGATCAGGCCGTGCCGACCCGCCAGCACCTCGAAGAACTCGGGGATCAGGTCGACGCCACGTTGAGCAACATGCACAAATTGGCCCGTACAACCGCGACGGAGAGAGGCAGTTATGCACGCGCCCTGTTCTTTTCTCAGGTTGTTGGCGCTTTCAGCGTGATGCTTCTCGTCTCCGGCGCCGCAGGTATTCTATTCCTCCTGCGCGGCCGCCGATTGGCCGACAGTTTGCTGACCATCGCGCGCGCCATGGAGAGGATCCGTGGCGGCGAGTTTTCGGCCGAAGTCAACGGCGTGGAACGAAAGGACGAGATTGGCGCCATCGCGCGCGGCGTTTCGGCATTCGGCATGTCGTTACAAGATTTGACGGCCGCGAAGGGTCGTATCGAACATATGGCGTTGCATGACCAGCTGACCGGTCTGCCCAATCGCCGCGCCTTATCGGAATATCTGAGCCAATTGTTCCGACGGTCCCGGGAGAGCAACCGGCAGGCGGCGGTCCTTCACATCGACCTGGACCGCTTTAAGCAGGTAAATGATCTTCTAGGCCACGCCGCTGGTGACGACGTGCTTCGTCATGCCGCGCAAGCAATGCGTGCTCAGATATTCTCAGGCGACATGGTGGCGCGCATTGGCGGCGATGAGTTCGTCATCGTCCTTAGCGAAATCAAGACGGTCGAAGACTCTTGCGCCGTTGCGCGCCGCGTCATTGAAGCAGTATCGAAACCAATCACGGTATCAGGCCAAAGCGTCTATGTCGGCGCGAGCGTCGGGATCGCTTGCCACTTAGGCGCGATGGACGATCCGGAACGGCTTCTGATGGATGCGGATATCGCCCTCTACTCAGCAAAGCGTTCCGGACGGGGTAAGCACTGCTTATTTTCGGATCAGACGCGTGAAGCCTTCGAACGCGACATGGAGTTGTTAGGGGAACTCCGCATCGCTCTCGATCGTGAAGAGATCATCGCCTTCTTTCAACCCCAGGTGGACGACGCTTCGGGTGAGATCATCGGGATGGAGGCTCTTGCCCGTTGGCGGCATCCTCAAAGAGGGCTGCTGGCGCCAGGAGCATTCCTCCATCTGGCTTTTGAGTATGGCCTCGGTGATCGGCTGACCGAACTGATCTCGGCGGACGCGGTCGCCGGGCTGGCTGCATGGCGCGCGCGCGGCCTATCGGTTCCGAGCGTTAGCATCAATCTATCCTCGAAGCAGCTTCGCGATGGCGGGATGGCTGAGCGGTTGGACGACTTGGCGGTGTCCGCAGGCTTGCCAACCAGCGATATTTCAGTCGAGATCGTCGAGAACGTGTTGTTCAACGATGAGGACGATCCGGCGCTGACAACGATCAGGCTATTGCAGGAGCGTGGATGCCGCATCGAACTCGACGATTTTGGCACCGGCTACGCCTCAATTTCGAATTTGCAGCGGTTCAAGGTCGACCGTGTGAAGATCGACCGAGCCTTCATTGCTGGCATTGACAGCAATGAGGAGCAGGCTTTGATCACACGGGCGATAATCGATCTATGCGACGGCCTAAATATCGAATGTTTGGCGGAGGGCGTCGAGACGGACGCCGAACGCAACATGCTCATTGCGATGGGATGCTCACGCTTCCAGGGATACGCAATCGCAGCGCCGATGTCGCGTGACGACGCGGCCAGCTGGTTGTTGCGACGAAAGCATACCGTAGAACGGGTGGCGGCAGCTAGTTAGAGCCGATCCTTTTCCACTTCGGGTCGTCACGAACTGACCCCAGCGACCGAGTCGGCTTTGCGCCACCTTTCCGGAAATCGCCTGGCGCTTTGCCCCCCTTGCAAGTCCCGGCGCGAAGTTTCTGAGTCGCCTCACGCCACCACGCCCCCAACGGCGCGCAGCTCACCCCCGCCACCCACTCTCACCCAGCGCCACAATCGCGGCGTCGAGCCAGACCCGGTCCAGAATTGTCAGCACCCCTGGCGCGGAAAAGCTTAGCGCCACCACCTCCGCCGACGCCTTGTTGGAGGTCCCGATCTGCGCCCCCGCTGCTAGCGTCAGCCCATCTATCGGCCACTCAAGCCCGGTGGAGCACCCGCCAATCGTCTCACGCAGAGGATAGAGTGACACGCGCGCCCCAATGTTCAGTCGCAAATGGCAAGATGGTGGAGCGAGAAACATCACATCGCGGTCACCCACCAACAGCACTTTCAGATGCGCGAATTTCAACAGCGCGTGCAGGGAAGCCAAACTGTGATCGAACCGGGCTCCCAGAAAGCCAACGCCGATAAACAGCGGCGCCGCTACGGAATACAGGCATTTCTCCAGATCAGTGCTGTCTTGCTCGGCGAGCGCGACCGCCTCGCAACCCGGCGCCGCCCGCCACGCCTCCAAGTCGGTGATGGAGTCCATATCCCCCACCACCCCAGCCAGGGGCGGGCGCCCATCGAACAAGGCGGCTTGCGGCGTAAACCAATTGGCTCCGCCATCCGCCGCAACCGTCGCACCACAGTGCGCCTCAGCGAGACGATAGGTCTCCCAATCGAACGCACCGCCGCCGACCAACACCACCGGCTGGTCGAACCGCAAGGCAGGCGTTGGATCGGATAATGTCGGCTTGGTAAATGCAGAATTCATCACGCCATCAACCGCGCGGCGGCGATCACGGTCAAGCCCGTCTCAAACGAGGCGCGCGCTCTCCTGTGCACGTGGCTGCGCCATCAGCGCCACTGCCGCCGAGAGCCAATCCGTCTCCGCCGCATCGGCCATCGCCGCCTCCCACCCGGCGAGAGTGATCAACGCCCCGTCCACCACCGTGCCCATCGGATCGATGCGGGCGACATCGGCCCCAGCTCCGCGCAGCGCCGAGACGCAGCCCGGCGGCGCCGCGATCCGCCGCCCCCGGGCGAGACCGGCGGCGGCCAAGGCCATCGCCCCCTCGCCCACAGTGATGATCGGCGCACCGGTCCGGTTCAAGGCGGACAGCAACCCGCGCGCCTCCGGCCATTGATCAGGCTCCGGCGCCGTCAGCAGCGCCGAAACATCATAGGCGCGCGCCCGCGCGGCGGCGGTCTCATCGGCGATGTCGACGTTAAACAGAACATCCCCGGCGACACCTTCAACCGTCACCTTCGCGCCCACGCCGCGCCCAAAGGCGCAAATATCCACGGCACGGCCCAAAGCTTGAAAGGCCGCCGCCATGCCGCGCGCGGCGGCGGCCGGGGCGCCGTCGCCCAACACCAACAATGCACGCCCCCCGCGCCGGACCGGCTCCGCCGCCCGTGCAGCTTCTGAAGCCCACGAACGCTCGAAAGGGCGCTCAATTGATCGTTCCTGGCGTGGCGGCGCCTGGCGCTCCGCCGCCCTGGCGCGCGCCTGATCCCAGGCCCAGGCCGCCTGCACCGCGCCGAAGGTCTCCCGTCGGGGGCGCGGCGCCGACACGAACGAGGCGGAAACGGGCCGCGCCGAAGCAGGGGCGGACTGGCGCCGCGTCACATTCTGCTCCGGCGAGGCCGCCAAGCCCCGCAGCATCACCTCAGCCGCACGCGGACCACAGGCAATCGGCTGGTCATAGAGCATCGCCAACCGCATCAACCCCGCGCCGTCGTATCCGCTCGCGCCCGTCGCCGACGAATCGACGAAAGCCACGAGCCCGTCGATCCGCCCTTCCGTAATCATCGCCCCGATCTGCTGATCCCCGCCCATCGGCGCATTTCGCACCCGCTTCACGGTCAACTCCGGACAGCGGGTGGCGACGTCGTCGGCGACGGCGTCGACGCAAAACAACTCGCACCGCGCAAGCGCCCTGCGCTGCGCTTCAATCCAAGCGGAGAGCCGAGGCCGCTCGCCATCCTGAGCGATCAGAGCCAAGCGCGGCCGGGCGGCGGACGGCCTCACAGCCGACCGCAGCTCCGTCTCATACGCAACGGCCCCTGGCTCTTCGTTACGCCCTGACTGCGTCCGCGTAGCCCCTGTCCAAGCCTCATGCCAAGCCTCATGCCAAGCCTCATGCAAAGGCTCATGCAAAGCCTCTCTTATTGGCTCACGCTCCGAGCGCTCCCATTCCGCCCATCGCAGCGCGTCCCGGCCGGTTCTGACGGCGAATTGATCGTCCATACCCTCGTGCCCTCCTGGGGCGCCCCAATGGAGCATGCCGCGCTTTCTGCGCGTTTCTGTGTCCCTCAAAACCGTACCCCCGCCCCCCGCACGGCGCTAGCAGCGACGCCTTAGGCGTTGACAATCGCATCAATCCGTCACACCCGACGAGAAAAATCGCGCAGCAAACGCAGCGCGCTTGAAATAGGGAGGAAACCCGCCATGGCGACCGCGACGATCGCAGTGATGGAGGGAGACGGCATCGGCCCAGAAGTGACGGCGCCTTGCCTGGAGATCGTCACCAGAGCCGCCGAAGCCCATGGCGCAACGTTGGAGATGCAAAAACTGCCTGCCGGCGCCGCGCATTACGCAAAGACCGGTGATGCTCTGCCGGCGGAGAGTATGACGGGCGCACGGGCGGCAGATGCGATTTTGCTGGCCGCGATGGGCCTGCCTGACGTCCGCTACCCAGACGGCACCGAAATCGGTCCACAGCTTGATCTGCGCTTTGAGATGGGCCTGTACGCCGGCGTCCGCCCTGTGACGATGATCGCCCCGCGCTTCTCCCCGCTTCGCGCAGCTGACACGCAAGAGATTGATTTTGTTCTAGTTCGAGAATCAACCGAAGGCATGTTCGCCTCCCGCCGCCATGGGTTGGGCGAAGTTAACAATGATCAGACGGCGCGCGAGACGCTGGAAATCACCCGGCCCGTCACCGAAAAATTATTCGACTTCAGCTTCGCCCTCGCCCTCGACCGCGACGAACGCCGCCGCCGCCTGGGCCAACCAGAGCGGGCGCCACGCGTCGCCTGCGTCGACAAAGCCAACGTGTTCCGCGCCTTCGCGTTTATGCGCCAGATCGCCGAGGAGCGCGCCGCCGCCTTCCCAAATGTCGGGTTCGAACCCGCCTATGTCGACGCGGTCGCGCTGAAAATGGTGCAAAACCCGGCGCAATATGACGTGCTCGTCACCGAGAACATGTTCG
>JAHQVS010000167.1 GCA_019634215.1 Paracoccaceae bacterium
CTGGCCAAACCTTGTTTTGGGACTTCTCAGCCACTGGCAATAACTTGCCCGGCCCGTCCGGCTTCGGCGGCGGCATCACTGGCGTGATGTCAGACGGCAGCACCAATCCGCTGGCGCCGGTCGATGAAGGCGGCCTGGATATCACCAACGCCAAGTTCATCACTGCAGCAGGCGGCGGCACTACCGTGGTCGAGCAAGTCGGCTCAGGCAGTCCGAGCGGCGCCAACAACGATGGCGAGTACTTTTTCCATACTGGCTTCCGCGCCATACCTGGCCTCGATAGCATCGACGTCAAAGTCAGCTTGATAAATCCGTTCGAAAGTGGCTCGGTCGCAGGTCAAGAATATGGCGCCTACCTCGGCGTCGGCGATCAATCCAACTTCCTGAAAATCGTGGCTGCTGGCGGTCAATCGAACGAAATCCTGGTTCAGCTGGAAAACAGCGACAGCATCCTTCAGACCTCGACCATTAATGCGGACGGGATATTCGACGGATCAGGCGTGCGCTTCATCGATGTGAGCTTTGAGATCGATCTCAATGCAGACACCATCACGCCGGTGGTCGCGTACCAAACCAGCCAGGGCGGCGCTTTCACCACGGTGGCAGGCTCGCCCATCGATATCTCGAACACCAACCTACTCGACGCCATCAACGGCTCGTATATGGTTGGCGGTCAGTCGAGCGGCGTCGCCGTCGGCATGTTCGCCACCGCCGGGAACTCCGGCCAAACATTCACAGCAACAATGGACGACATAACAATCACCGGGGAGGGTGACGTGGAAGAAGTAGTGCTCTTTAGGATCAATGCGGGTGGTGAGCTGATCACCGCAACCGATGGCGGCCCGAACTGGGAAGCGGACACCGATGGCGCCGAGAACCCGGCACTTGTTGCTGGCGGTAACAAGACCACAGAATTTCTCGACAATGAGCCGGGTGTGGATGTGCCCGCCAACATTCCGGCTGCTATCTTCGACACCGAGCGGTCCGATGATGCGACCGGTGAAGAAATGCAATATGCCTTCGACGTCTCTGACTTCGTCGGCACCTATGAAGTTCGCCTGTACATCGCCAATGGCTTCCCTGGCACAGCTTTAGAAGATCAACGCATTTTCGATGTGTCCGTTGAAGGAACAGTGCCAGCGAACTTTGACAATATCGACCCGATCGCAGCCTTTGGCGGCACTAACATCGGCGGCGTGCTGACCACGCAAGTCACTGTTACTGACGGTGAGTTGAACCTTGAGTTCCTGCACGACGCGATCGATGGTATAGAAAACCCGCTGATCAACGGCATCGAGATCGTTCAGATTGTCGAAGACCCCGACGCCCCGGCTCTCCTCGCGTTGGAAACGCCAACCCCTTCAATCGTCGCTGAAAACGGCGACGCTGGCGTCACCACGCTGGAATTCCCGATTGATGTCAGCAAGGCTCCGTCTGGCCCTGTCACTGTCACCTATGAAGTGTCGATCAACGGCGGCGCGCCGACCACCGGTACAGCAACCGTCGACGCTAGCGGCGGCACTGTGACGGTTGAAGTGCCGAACGACGATCTGCCAAATGGCGACGAGGAAGTTCAGGTCACCTTGACCGGCTTCGAGACCGGTGGCGACATCGCAGAGCTCAGCGGCAATGTGACTGCCACAGCGACAGTGAGCGATGACGACCCCGCCCCTGGTGCTTCCAACCCGATCTATCGTGTTAACTCGGGTGGTGAGCTGATCGTAGCGACAGATGGCGGGCCCGACTGGGTGGCCGACACCGGTGACGCGCCGACCGTGTTCCTAACCGAAGCAGGTACCGGCAACACCACCACCATCTTCAACGTGGCGCCGGGCGAGACTGTTCCGGGCAACATTCCAGCCGACATCTTCCTGTCCGAACGCTCAGACAACAACAATGCTGACGCCCTGGATCTCACCTACGACTTCGCGGTCGAGGCGGGAACTTATGAAGTCCGCCTCTACGTGGGTAATGGCTTCATTGGCGCCAACAGCGTTGGCGCCCGGGTTTTCGACGCGTCAGTTGAAGGTGTGGTCCCGACTGAATTCGATGACATCGATCCGGTTGAGTTGTTTGGCGTGGCGGAGCCTGGTACGGATGGCACTGGCGGCGTGATCAGCACAACTGTTGAAGTCACCGACGGCGGCCTGACGCTTTCATTCCTGCACGGCTCAATCGAGAACCCGCAGATCAACGGCATCGAGATCCTGGAGGTCGTCGAGAACACCGCCCCAGTCGGGGTTGACGACACTGCAACCCTGGCGGCAGACGATGGCGCTACCGTCATCGACGTGATCGCCAACGACACCGACGCCGACTCTGACCCTCTGTTCGTGCAGTCGGTCGACACCACCGGCACCCTTGGCACTGTGGTCAACAACGGCGACGGCACCGTCAGCTACGACCCGAATGGTCAGTTCGACGATCTGCCAGTGGGTGAAACTGCGACCGACACCTTCACCTACATCGCTACCGATGGCGCCGGCGACAGTGCGGCGACGACGGTGACAGTGACCATCAACGGTACGTTTGAGCCTGATCCGACCAACACCGCCCCTGGCGCGCCAACGGTTACTCCAAGCGCTGGCGGCTTGCCGGAAAACGCCGCTGCTGGGACCGTGGTCGCAACCCTGGCGGCGATAGACGCCGATGGCGACGATCTGACCTTCACCCTCACCAACGCTGCTGGCGCGCCGCTCGCCAACGACTTCCTCGAAATCGTGGGCAATGAGCTGGTGGTCAAGGCCGGCGCGGATATCGACTTCGAGACGCTGGGCAACGCCATTAACGGCCTGTTCGTCGTCGCCAATGACGGTACAGTCGACTCCACCACAACCGGGTTCAACGTGCCGGTGACGGACGTCGCCGAAGACGTGGTCCTTGGCGACGGTGGCGTCGTATATGCCGATACTGGAGAGAGTGAAACCTCGATCACAGGCGGAACCGGCGACGACGAAATCCGTGGCGGCAGCGGCGATGACATCATCTCCGGCGGTGAAGGCGATGACGCTATCAACGGCGGCGCCGACGATGACATTCTGACTGGTGGCGCTGGCAATGATGTGCTCCGCGGCAACTCCGGCGATGACGAAATCCGCGGCGGCGACGGCGACGATGAGCTGTACGGCGGCGGCGGCGTGGACATGCTGTTCGGCGAAGGCGGTAACGACCTGATGTTGGGCGTCACTGGCGACGACCAGCTGTTCGGCGGCGCAGGCGACGACAACATGTTCGGTCGGGCCAACAATGACAGCCTGGACGGCGGCGAAGGCGACGATCGCCTGACAGGCAACCAGGGCGACGATGTCATGATCGGCGGCGCAGGCCGTGACGTGATGGTCGGTGGCGGCGGCAATGACACCATGACCGGTGGCGAGGGCGTCGACTTCTTCGTGTTCCTGAATGAGCGCGGCGAAGACGTCATCACCGACTTCGAAGTCGGCACGGACAACATCCTGATGGCCAACCGCACCTTCGGTGATCGTGGGGTGGAATTCACCGACCTGGAGATTGCTCAAGTCGGCGCCGACACTGTCGTGACCGAGCGTGGCCTCCAGATCACTCTGGAAGGCGTCGACGCCAGCACCCTGACTGAGAACGACTTCATCTTCTAAGTCGCGCCCAGCAAGTACAAAGTGAATAGCAGGCCCCCCAGGGCCTGCTTTTTTATGCCAGCTTGGCTAAGATCTCCACGCCATCGCAATGCCTTATTCGAACGACAGCTGAAAGAGACGGGCATCTCATAGGGTCATAGGTTTGGCTAAATCTGCTAAGCTATTTATCCTTTGGCGAGCATGATTGCGCCTTAATATGTGCACGGTCCAGCATCACTCAGAACCGGAATAAGGCTAAGATCAATCCTTTGACTCCTCCAGTCTCCACGCGTGCTCCCTCTGCTGACATCGTCACCCGGCGGTTGCTACTCTATACGCCAGGCTTCGATCCCAAGGGTGGGGGCCGCTACCGGGCGCTATATCGCAGTGAATCTCGGCGCTGGTCCAAGATATTCGGCGGAACCATCACCCTCGGCCCAGTGACCCGAGACACAGGTGATATGCGTTGGCTCATTGAAGCACGACTGCCACCCGAGCCTGAGTTTTCCGCCGATGAACAAACCGTCACGACGAAGTATGTGGTGCTGGGATGGGATGACCTCGTCAAACAGCGCATGGCGGCGCCGCTACCACAACGGCTTGCCCGAGCGATGACAGCGTTTTTCGGCGCGCTCTGGGATGGTTCCATCCCGAATATGCTGCGCCAAGCTTGGATTCCAGTCGTCGCGACGCTGTATCCGTTTTTGTTCGTGTTGATCTATTTATTCACCGCTATGGGTACGACAATAACTGTCACTTGGGTCGCCTCAACGTGGCTTGGCGTCTCTTGGGTCTGGACCGCCCCATTGGGTGTACTGACCGGATGGGTGTTGCTCAATCTGGCGGAGGTGGTGGATGAGCGAACCTTCGCGCTCTATCTGGTTGATCTCTATAGCCTTGTGCGTGATCTCTCCCGTGATCGGGCGCCAGAGATCGAAACACGAATAGATGAGTTTGCCGCGCGGATCGTCGAGGCCTCTCGCGCGCGGCTATATGATGAAATTCTGGTTGTCGGCCATAGTGGAGGCGGGCAACTTGCCGCCTCAGCGCTAGCGCGGGCGCTGCGGGAAGAACCGGATGTTGGGCGCCAGGGCGCCAACGTTGGGCTGTTGACGCTTGGGCAATTCATTACCGCACAGATGCAACTTCCCGACGGTGCACGCCAAAGGGCCGAGTATAAATCGGTGGCTCAATCACCAAACCTTGTCTGGATCGACGTCTCTGCTCTGTCTGACGCAGTCTGCTATGGACTCTGCGACCCGCTGGCGGAGCCTGGCGGTGCGCTGCCCTCCACTGAGAGGCGCGCCGGGCCAAAGGTTATCTCGGCGGCGTTCAAGGACACCATGGCCCCGGAAAGCTTCGCCGCGATTAGGGGCAATCACTTCCGACGGCACTTCCAATATCTCTATGTTTTCGAAAAGCCGCGAGCATTCGATTATTTCCGCATCACCGCCGGCCCCATAAGTTTGGCGGCGCGGTTTCGGGATGTGAAAACCAACCATCGCGCTCCGCCCACCGCGGCTGAACTCGACGGCACAGCACGCACAAACGACTCCGCCGCCGCAGTATAAGGTTTCAGCAAGGACGCCCGCCCATGACCGGCTGCCCATTTCATGACGCTTCACCTGCCAAAGAGAAATTTCGGCCACCAAAACCGCCGGGCCGAAAGAGCAAGGCGTCGGGCTTAGTGAAACTGCTTGTAGGTCGCTCAAACATCTTCTCAGCCATGAACGAGCGGCTGTATCGCGGCTGGCTTGGCCGCTCTAATCTCTTGATTCATCAGGCATTTCTCGTCAATCAACCCGATCTGGTGCGTCGCGTTATGGTTGAGAGGCCGATGGAGTTCCCCAAAAGCCCTGTCATGCGCCGAGCGTTGGAGGGGTTATTGGGCGAGAGCGTGTTCGTCACCAACGGCGAGCAATGGAAACGTCAACGGCGAATGATCGATCCGGCCTTTGCCGGCGGCAAGCTGCGTGGTCTGTTTCCGGTGATGCGCGACTGCGCCGACGATATGGTGGCGCGCGTCGCAGACATGGCCGATGGAATCCCACGATCCATCGACTCGGAGATGACTCACGTCACCGCAGACGTGATCTTCCGCACCCTGTTCTCAACCCCGATCACTCAGAAGGACGCCTATGCGGTGTTTGAGGCGTTTGGCCGCTATCAGCAGGCGGCGCCATTTGTATCGCTGCGCTCACTGCTAGGAGCGCCATCGCTGTGGCCGAGATGGTTTCCGAGCAAATCCGACCAAGCCGGAAAGGAGATCCGCCGGTTGCTGTTGGCTTTTATCGAACGCCGCCGCGTGGAAATCGATGAAGGGCAAGCGCCCGACGATTTAGCCACCGCGATCATGACCACCCGCGATCCCGAGAGCGGACATATGTTCGACGCGGTGGAAATGCTGGATCAGGTGGCGATCTTCTTCCTCGCTGGGCATGAGACCTCCGCCGCCGCGCTTGGCTGGACGCTGTATCTCATCTCGAAGGATCAGGAGGTCCAGGACCGAATGCGGGCCGAAGCACAGGAGGTTCTTGGCGACCGCAAGCCCGATTTCAGCGACATGAAGGCGCTCAGTTTCACCAGAGACGTTTTCCGTGAGGCGATGCGGCTGTATCCTCCGGTGCCATTTGTGATCCGGCGCGCCTCAAAGCGGGAGAGAATGCGGAATTACGACGTGCCCAAAGGCTCCAGCCTGATCGTGTCGCAATGGTTTCTGCAACGGCATGAGAAGTTGTGGGATCATCCGGACCTATTCGATCCAGACCGTTGGAACACAGAGAATGGCCGTGAACGGGCGCGAGACGCCTACATTCCGTTTTCGGTCGGAGCAAGGGTCTGTCCAGGGGCCGGCTTTGCGCTGCAAGAAGCGGCGCTGCTTCTGTCCGAACTGGTTCGGAGATTTAAGTTTCTGCCAGTGGAGAATTACGCGCCAACGCCAGTGATGCAGGTGACTCTGCGCGCGGGTGGCGGCGTACGGGTTAGGATTGAGCCAGTCGAGGGTTCAAGCACGAAGGCAGAAGCGCACTTGAGAACCACGGGCGAGACGAGCAACGGGGCGCGAGCATGAAGAAACGGCCACATATCGCCGTGATCGGCGCTGGTCTCGCCGGGTTGACGGCGGCGCGGGAGCTGAGAACCGACGGCGCCGCTGTCACGGTTTTTGAGAAAAGCAGGGGCCCGGGCGGCCGGCTGGCGACACGGCGTCCGTTTGGGCGCGAGGACCCGCTAGGAATTGATCATGGCGCGCCCTTCGCTCAAGCAGAACACGCAGGCACTCTAGCGGCCCTGATCGAGTTGGGCCAACCCTGGGCGCCAAACGGTGGGCCAACCCTCGGCGCGATCGGCGTGCCGGGAATGAACGATCTGGTAAAACCCATCGCGGAAGGGCTACGGCTCATCACCGAAACGGAGATTCAGGAAATCGCGCGCGGACCGGAGGATTGGCTGCTGATAGACGCGGCTGATGGACGTCACGGCCCCTTCGACGGGGTGGCGGTGGCGGTCCCGGCGCCACAAGCGGCGGGGCTACTGGGCGAGACCTGCGGGGACGTCCAGAAAGCGGAGATGCGGCCCTGCTGGACACTGTTGCTGGCCTATGAGACAGTGGACATCGCCCCCGTCGAGTTACTGCGCCCGGCCGAAGGCCCCCTCGAACTGATCATCCAAAACAGCGCCAAACCCGGACGCGGCTTAGAGCGGGCGGCACAGGCGCAGACCTGGGCCGCCCATGCAACCGCAGAATGGAGCATAGCGCATTTGGAGATGTCCAAGGAGGAGGCGGCGGAGCAGCTATATACACTGGCCTTAGAGATAGCCCCGCTGCCAAAGGCAGTCCCAGCTTATCGCGCCGCACATCGCTGGCGCTACTCGCAGACCACAAAAACTGTGGGGCGCGCCTATTGGCTCTCGACCGAAGGCGATTTGGGCTGCTGCGGCGATTGGAGGCTTGGGCCAAACGCTGGCGACGCCTACCGCAGCGGCCTGATGTTGGGCCGAGCGATGGCCGAGCGGATCGTGA
>JAHQVS010000168.1 GCA_019634215.1 Paracoccaceae bacterium
CGGACCGATAGGGGGCCGCTGATACAGATGCCGGGGGCGTTGTCGTTCCCAATGAACATGTCGCGCTATGACTGGGGTTTTGTTTCTGAGCCCGAGCCGCATCTCGGCGGGCGCCAGTTGGCCACCCCGCGCGGCAAGGTCATCGGCGGCTCATCCTCGATCAATGGAATGGTCTATGTGCGCGGCCACGCCAAAGACTATGAGCATTGGGCGGACAGCGGCGCCGAGGGATGGGCCTATGCCGACGTGCTGCCCTATTTCCTAAAAATGGAGAATTGGGACGCCAGTGGTCAGGGTGGCGACCCGGACTGGCGCGGCAAGGACGGCCCCCTGCATGTCTCTCGCGGCAAGCGGGACAATCCGCTGTTCCACGCTTTTGTCGAAGCCGGGAAGCAGGCCGGGTTTGAGCTTACCGACGATTATAACGGCGAGAAGCAAGAGGGCTTCGGGCCGATGGAACAGACGGTCTACAACGGCCAGCGCTGGTCCACCGCCAACGCCTATCTGAAACCCGCGCTGAAGCGGCCCAACCTGGACATGGTCCGCTGCTTCGCCCGCAAGGTGATCATCGAGGACGGCCGCGCCGTCGGTGTTGAGATCGAGCGCGGCGGGCGGGTTGAGACTGTCCGCGCCAACCGCGAGGTGATCCTGGCTGCCTCATCGATCAACTCGCCGAAGCTGCTGATGCTGTCGGGGGTCGGCCCGGCGGCGCATCTGGCTGAGCATGGAATCGACGTCGTCGCCGATCGGGCGGGCGTCGGCCAGAACCTTCAGGACCATCTTGAGGTGTATGTGCAGCAGGCCAGCACCCAGCCGATCACGCTGTACAAATACTGGAACTTGTTCGGCAAGGCCCAGGTCGGGGCGCAATGGCTGTTCACCAAAACCGGCCCTGGCGCCTCCAATCAGTTCGAAAGTGCGGCGTTCGTGCGATCCAAGCCGGGCGTTGAGTATCCGGACATCCAATATCACTTCCTGCCGATCGCGGTGCGCTATGACGGGCAGGCGGCGGCGGAGGGGCATGGGTTCCAGGCCCATGTCGGGCCGATGCGCTCACCGTCTCGCGGGCATGTGACGCTGCGCTCCAGCGATCCGGCTGAGGCGCCGAAGATCTTGTTCAACTATATGAGCCAGGAGCAGGACTGGGCCGATTTCCGCCACTGCGTCCGCTTGACCCGCGAGATCTTCGCGCAACAGGCGTTCGACCCGTATCGCGGCAAAGAGATCCAGCCCGGCGCGGCGGTGCAATCCGACGATGAGCTGAACGGCTTTATCCGCGAGCACGCCGAAAGCGCCTACCATCCCTGCGGCACCTGCAAGATGGGTGGCAGAGACGATCCCTCAGCAGTGGTCGACCCGCAATGCCGCGTGATAGGCGTCGAGGCGCTGCGGGTGGTCGACAGCTCGATCTTCCCGCGCATCACCTATGGCAACCTCAACGGCCCGTCGATCATGGTCGGCGAGAAGGCGGCGGATCATATCCTCGGCCACGATCCCCTGCCCCGCTCCAACCGTGAACCTTGGATTAACCCACGCTGGGAGACGAGCGACCGGTGATGTACCCTCATCTCTCGCACAGAAGGGCCACTCCTCTGCGCGCTGGGATGTTTGGCCTGCAACAGCGCGCACGCTAGTGGAGCAACCGAAACAGATCGAACCCGATCTGTTTCGAAAGTTGCGCAACCAAATCAAGAGCCTAGTGGTCGGTGCGACGGAGTCTTCCGTCGCAGTCGAACCACTAGGCTCCCGCGAGCTTCGCGATATCGTCGAGAAGCGTCTGCGGCACGCTCACGCCGTCCTTGGCGATCCGCTCGCGGTTGGTGCGCCGCCTGTCGCCGGGAAGGCGCACGCCCTCTAGCGCCCCAAGTCTCTCAAGATACTGGTTCGAATGCTCCAGCCATCCCTCAGGGTCTCCGAACCGCGCCGGATCAATGGCGATGAGCAGCTCGCCCCCCTGCGGTGGGCCGCCATCGCGATTGTCGCGGGCCGCCGCTTCGTCGCTGAACGCCTCGCCCATCAGACCGGCGGAAAGCAATTCCACCATCAACGCGATCGCTGATCCCTTATAGCCGCCGAACGGAAGTTGCGCGCCGCCAAGGATCGCCTTTGGATCGGTGGTGGCGGCCCCGTCCGCATCCACCCCGGCGCCGGCAGGCACCTCGTGGCCGTCGCGCGCCGCGATCATGATTTCACCGCGCGCCATCGCCGCCGTCGCCATATCAAACACCATGGGCGGAGCGCCGTCGCCGCGCGGCCAAGCGAAGGAAAGAGGATTGGTGCCAAAAAATGGCTTGCGTCCGCCCGCTGGCGCGACCGACGGCATATAGGCGGTGAAGGCGAAAGCAGCGAGACCGGCCTCGGCCAAGGGCTCCGTCTCGGCCCAAAGCGCGGAGAAGTGGTGCGTGCGAATGATCGGCTGTGCGGCGAATCCGGTTTCCCGAGTCAGCTCGATCAGTGAGGATCTGCCACGTTCATGCGCGAGCGGCGCGAAGCCTAAATCGCCGTCGACCCGTACGACTGAAGGCGCGAGCTGCTCGACCTTAGGATCAGCCCGGCCGTTGGCCTTTCCGCTTTTCAGCGCCTTCAGATAACCGGGTAGACGGAACAGTCCATGCGAAGCGCACCCATCGCGCTCGGCGCGGGTGATTGTGCGCGCCACGGCGTTCGCATTCTGCTCGTCGCAACCATTGTTTTGAAGCGCCTCATCGGCGAGCCGGTATACTTCTTCCAGAGCTATATTCTGGGGCTGCATCGCTACCTCCACGGTTCATCGGTGTTGGCCGCAGCTCCAATGGGTGGTGAATTCGGAGCCTTCCGATCTGCCATCCAAACAACACTAAAAACGGTGCTGCGTCTCTGTGCCCTGCGCCGGCCTGCTGGCGCGCCGATAAAGACAAGCGCCGAGGGGACAAACGAATTGATGGCATTCGTTCCCTTACACTGCAATGCAACCGCCCCGTTGATGAGGGAACGAAAGCAGATCTTTTAGCTCTGAGCGCGCTTTTAACTCCGCCGCCGCCCATGAAACCCCGCGATGTCGTCGACAGCCCTCATAGAAAGTACGTGCGCCCCCAACCGCCATGCCGCACTACTCGGCGGATCAAGCGGAGGCTCGGACGCACTGTGGAAACGCCTGTGGATCCAATCGAATTCCTGCTCGTGACGGCGGTGGTCCTTGTCGGGTCGGCGAGCCAGGCGGCGATCGGGATGGGGCTGAACCTCCTCGCCATCCCGCTTCTCCTTCTGGTGAATCCGATCTATGCGCCGGGTCCTGTCCTGGTGGCGTCGTTCGGGCTCTCGTTCTTGGCGCTCTGGAGAGTGCCGGCGAAGGTGGATCGCCGAGAGCTTCAACCCGCCTTGATCGGCCTCGCCGCCGGAACGGCCGTGGCGGGGGGCGTGCTGGCCGTGATCGACAGCGCCGACCTGACACGGCTACTGGGCGCCTTCGTCGTTCTCGGCGCCGGGCTCGCCCTCTCCGGCTGGTCGGCCGCCCTCAATGACCGCAACCTCTTCGCCGCCGGCGGCGGCGCGGGGGTCCTGGGCACGATCGCGGGCGTTCATGCGCCGCCGATCGCGCTGCTGTATCAGGGCCTCGCGCCGGAGCGCGTGCGCGGCGCTGTTCTGACTTTCGTCGGACTCGGCAACGCCTTATCGATCACTGCGCTGGCTCTCGTTGGGCAGTTCACCAGTAAACACTTGTTTGCCGCGACAATGCTGATACCGGGCGTGCTGATCGGACTTTTGGCTGCTCCGATACTGGCTGGGATGATCACCGCCCGTCTCCTCCGGGCCTTTGTTCTCTCGATTTCAACCGTGAGCGGCCTTCTGCTCGTCTTTGGGTGAGGCCCTTTCATCGAGCGGCGGGCATAAGAACGACATGGTCCCGCCACTTCATGCTAAAAATGAATTCGGCGGAACGCCCTTGACCGCCTGCCTGCACGGTCTGTGCCAGGGTTGGAAGATCGGTCCCCACAGAATCATGTCAAGGCCGTTAGGCTGCTGGTTGAGGTTGGATCAACCGTGAATGAACAGTATGTTGGCCGTGGCCGCTCCGAGATTGGCCAGTTAATCAAAGAGCGGCTCGTGCAAGCCTATCGACTTCTCTCCTGACTGCTTCGGAGAAAGCTTCTTCAGCCAGCTTCCGGCCTTTAAGCGAGAAAACCCTTCAACAGTTCCGCTGCTTCCTCAGCAGCCTCCTCAGGGATGAAATGCCCGCAATTGAGGGGTTCGAACCGGCTATTCGGCGCCCAGGATTTCCAAATAGAATGCATATCAAAGCACTGACCGACGACACCATTGGCGCCCCACATCACCAGTGTGGGGCATTCAATCTTCTTCTGGTTTGATCGATCGATTGTATCAAACTCAATATCACGAGTCCGGCCAGCCCGAAAACACTCACACAATGCGGAGACGGTCTCAACAGTGCTTGACGACTGTAAATACAGCTCCAGAGCATCTGGCTCATAGGGGACCATGGCGCCGGGCAGGCCCGTCAATATCTGCCCCATAAAGCGCCGTGGATCTCCTGCTATCAGCTTCTCAGCAATTGGGCGTGGTTGAGTGAGGAAGAAAAAGTAGTAATAATCTTGTGCAATCCTGGCGTTTGTCTGCTCATAAAAGTCAATTGCTGGAACAATATCCATCACGGTTAGCTTTTCGACGGCTTCCGCGTGATCCAGCGCCATCCGGCGCGCGACCCGCGCTCCGCGATCATGTCCGACGACGGCAAATGTCGAAAAACCCAACTTGTTCATGACTGCGACCTGCTCGGCGGCCATTGCGCGTTTGCTATAGGGCGAGTGATCGTCAGTCGGGCCAGGTTTGTGGCTTTCACCCCGCCCCCGAAGGTCGGCAAGCACAATAGTGTGTGATCTGGTGAGATCTGGGGCGATTTTATGCCAGCATAAATGCGTCTGCGGGTCGCCGTGCAGCATCAGAACTGGCGGGCCGTCGCCAGCGACCAGCGTTTGAATCGGACCGTCCCCGGCATCGACCACTTGCCGCCGAAAACCGGGAAGAAGCCGCTGGTCGAGTTCCTCAAAGAGTGTCATTCAGCCATCCCCTATAATTTCGAAGGCCGTCTTCCTCTCGCGAGAAATATGACCAGCGCCCGATCCGGTTGACGTTGACGAAACCGGCGCGGCGCAACAGTTCGAGATGCCTGCTCACGGTGGGCTGGCTCATCTCCAGCTTGTCGGCGAACAGCGTCACGCAAACGCCGATTTCTTGCGGGTCTCCGCTTTCTTGATGCCCAAAATGCCGTTGAGGCTCTTTCAGCCACTCAAGAATTTTCATGCGCGTTTCGCTCGCCAGCGCTTTGGATTGTTCGATGCGATCGACCATAGCGCCGTTTATTGCATCGTCTAATAGCTATGAGTCAATATAATTTTCAATCCGCCAACCTCCTGAAACGCCCTCTGGCGGCGAGAATCCGGGCGGCGATACTGGCCGCCGCCCAGCGTAAATCTCACTCGCTATTGCGTCTGATCGTCTTTTGCACCCAACCGGCATAACGCTGAACCTGGGTGTAGACGCCATAGCGCAAGGGCCGCGCACAGCCGTCGCCCCAGGAGACGACGCCGACCAAAACCGGGCGCCCACCGTCGCGCCACACCAGCGGCCCGCCGCTGTCGCCGGCGCAAGCGTCCGTGCCGCCGCTTGAGAAACCGGCGCACATCATGCCGGCGTGGATGCGGCCATTATACGCTTCCGCAGCGTTGCATTCATGCGTGGGCACGACCGGCACCCGCGCCATCATCAGGATCGGGGAGATATTTGAGCTACTCTCACTGAGCACGCCCCAGCCGCTGACCTCCAGCATCTCGCCTCTCGGGATCTGATCAGCCGCGCTCTTCAAGTCGATCACGCGGCCGCTGAGATCAACATCGACTTTCAGCAGCGCGACATCGTTTGCGAAGGTCGAGGGATCGTAGTGGGGATGCAGGATTGCGTCGTCGAAGGCGGTGCGCACGCCGCCGCTGGTAAAATTCGCCGACCCGATGCGAGCGCCTCCCGCCCGTGTCGATCCGGCGGCGGCGTCGAAGAAGCAATGCGCCGCAGTGAGA
>JAHQVS010000169.1 GCA_019634215.1 Paracoccaceae bacterium
CGACCACTAGGCTCTTGATTTGGTTGCGCAACTTTCGAAACAGATCGGGTTCGATCTGTTTCGGTTGCTCCACTAGCGGCCAGCCATTTTAAGACCAGAGCCCTTGCCAAGAACACCCGTTCACTCCAAAGGCTCTAGTTTCTTGTCCTGCTGCATTATCGAGTCGCAACACCGCGCAGATCTTTGCTGAAAATGCTCGAACTAGCAGGTCGGCGTAACGAGAATGCTTTCCCCGTTGAGAAAAATGCCGCCAGCGTTCGGCCGCAAGAAAGCGGATATTTCGAAAGCCTGCTCCGCACGCGGCGCCAGGGATCTCCCGCCGCCGCGCCTCAGATCGCCTTATGAGACGATGAAGTCCCCCGCCGAGAGATCCGCCAGCTCCACGTCGCGAATGATTGCGCTGTCGCCGTCGCCAAACTCCAGCTTGACGCCCGCCCGCCTGCGCGCTCTTCGCCTGGCTCAGAACCTCCTTGGCGGTCAGCCCCTCGTAGGCTGAGACGTCGATCTTGTCGACGCCAAGCTCGAAGCCGACCAGCACGTCCCGATCGCCCCCGGCCTCGAACACGTAGACGTCTGCGCCTTCTCCGCCGATCAGACGGTCAAAGCCTGCGCCGCCGATACAGCGCCCTATAAGGCCGAATAATTCGCTGGAATTTCCGAGTCTCCCCGCGAATGAGAGGCAAAAATTAGATGGCGGGTTTGGGGCAAGGACGTAACTTACAGTATGTTTTTATGATTTTCTCGATTCTTAGCAGCACAGTATCTTCACTCAGCAATAAGTCACCATGTTACAGTATGTTAAAATAGCGGCAGCAATTGAAAAAGCCAATATACACAGATAATAATGTCCCAAAATGAAATTCAATACAAATCACAGAAGTCAATATCAGATCAATTTCTTGGATTCAGTGATCTAAATTCACAAGACAGGGTCAACCCCCTCCCATCGCCACACCTCCGACCGCCTAATGATCGTTCGGAGGCGATAAGATGTGATCGAGCAATTTCGAGGCATTGCCGGGCTGCAGCACTGGCGCGGCGCGGTTGAAGGACGGCCGGGCGCGGTTCGGGCGTCAGATCCGCCCGCTGCTCGGCAGCCCGATGCGGCTCAGCCTCAGGCGGACTTTTAGCGCTTCGCTCGCCCGCCGCAGCGCGCTACAGGGGGCGGGTTGTGTGTAGACCTCTGGCGCGTGAGCACCCATTGACCGACCAAATCATGACGAGCGGCCACGGCGCGCCGTTGAATAACGCCCGTGGCCTGCTGTTGATGGCGGTTGGCTTGTTTCTGTTCTCAGCGGTGGACACGCTCGGCAAGTTTTTGACCGACAGTTTCCATGCGATCCAGATCGTCTGGTTCCGGCATCTCGGCCTGGTTTGCTTCGCGCTGATCTTAACGGCGATGCGCGGGCCGGCGCTGTTTCGAACCAACCGTCTGCCCCTGCAAGTGGCGCGCGGCTGCCTGGCGGGATGCTCGCCGGTTCTGTTTATCGCCGCCGTCGCATTCGTGCCGCTGGCCGACGCCGTCGCCGTCACGTTTGTGGCGCCGTTCATGGTCACCATTCTCGGCGCGCTGGTGCTGCGCGAGCCGGTGGGCGTGCGGCGTTGGACGGCGGTGGCGATCGGGTTTGTCGGCGCGATGATCGTGATCCGCCCTGGCCTCGGCGTGGTGCATCCGGCGGCGTTTCTGGTGATCGCGGCGGCGAGCCTGTTTGCGCTGCGGCAGATCATCTCGCGGTATCTCAGCGGCTCAGACAAAACCGAGACGACGGTGGCCTATACGGCGTTTGCGGGCGCCCTGGTGCTGTCGCTGCCGCTGCCATTTGTGTGGCGTACGCCGCAGACGGCGTGGGAGCTGGGCTTGCTGGTCACGATGGCCGCACTGGCGGCCTGCGCCGAGACGCTGGTGATCAAGGCGCTGGAGGTGGGTCAATCGGTGGTGCTGGCGCCGGTGCATTACAGCATGATGATTTGGAGCGTGTTCTATGGATATGTGATTTTCTCGGACTTGCCGGATTTCTACACGTTCTTAGGCGCGGCGATCATTATGGCGTCCGGGCTTTATACGCTGCATCGCGAGCAGGTGGCGGCGCGGCGGGGGCGGCGGTGACGGACGCCTCACCCTGATCAGGAGAAGCGCCAAGAGTGAGGCTAAGCACCGCTTAAAAAGCTTCGTTTTTGGCTTCCTTTTCCATGCGCTCCGCCCAAGCGTTCGCTAGGTCAATGAGGATGGTTTTGAATTGTTGCTGCGCCATGATCGTGAATATCCAACGCATGAGCGCATTCCCCTTTGGCGTCGCCGTAATCTTGATGTCGAATTCAGAACCAGATTGACGCGGCTGGACGGACCATCGGCCAGAAAGATCCGCGAACGGGTATGGGTAGTCATCCGCTTCCGTGTGGACGCGGAAACCATAGGATTGGCCTGTCTCAAACAGGTCGCAAGTTTCTTTCCAGTTTTCACCTTTAGGCCCGTAACAGCGCCGCTGCATGCCCAGTCCCTCCCCGGCAAGAACCTCAACTTTCGAGATGTTGCTGGCGACATCTGCGTATGCAGGGTGGTCCGTCATAACCGCCCAAACATTCGAGATCGGCGCGTTGACGGTTCGTTTTACCGTCGCGAGCAGCTTTCCTTCCTGCAATCGGACATCTGCAATGGGAATTGGCTTTTTGATTTTGGACGCAGCCGCGAACTGGGCCACAGCAAAGAAAGCAACGACCATCGCAACGACAGTAACGATTGCAATGCCGGTTGTCGTCAAGATGCCCCCGAAAAACGCAACCAGGACAACACTGCCGACAACCCAAAGCGCGTCGAGCAGAACGACCAGATAGACCGCGCCTTTGCTGAGAAGCTGATTGCCGGCCAGTAGATACAAGATCGCGGCGAACCCGAGCAGCCCAACCCCTAAGAGACGTAAACCGAGCGGCGCCCAATCGATAGGGTTGGAGAAGATCATTTTGGCGGCATCCCCGGTCGCCACAAGCAGAATGACGCCGCACAGTGCAGAGTACTGGCTATTGAGCTTCAGGAATAAGCGTGCGGCTGACGAACGGGTCATGTTGGGTGCTCCCAGAAACTTGAGTATGGCAACTTAATCTCGTCAATCGCGAACCCTCTCAATTACCCCAATGGTAATAGAATGACGCTGCTTCAGAAGTGACAACAGGGCATGAAACTTATGATAAATAGACCCCAAGATCCCTTTGGAGCGCTATTGAAGTCATGGCGCCTTAGGCGACATATCAGCCAGCTTGATCTGGCCTTGGATGCCGGTATGTCGCAACGGCATATCAGCTTTCTCGAAACGGGAAGATCCAAACCGAGTCGCTATGCGGTAAGGCAAATCTGCGAAGCGCTTGAGATGCCAGCGGCAGAACATGATATGATGCTGGTCTCCGCAGGCTTTGCGCCTCAAGCCGCCGATATGAGTTGGAGTGCTGATGTAAGGGCGGCGGTTGACGCCTCAGTTGATCATGTCTTAGAGGGCCACAACCCCTATCCCGCTGTTTCAATTGATCGGATCTGGAACCTCCAGAAGGCCAATGAAAGCGCTCTGAAATTCTTTTCCGAAATGGGGGGCGCTGGGCAGCCGAATTTACTTCTCGAGGTCATGTCCCCCGGCGAGCTGCGCGATAAGATTGCGAACTGGAAAGAAGTCACTCGGGCCTTGTTTCGATTGCTGGATCTGGAAGTTGCGCGGCGGCCCCACGACCAGGAGGGCAAGGCATTGTTACAGCAATTGAAGTCCCTGCCAGAGGTAAGTGACGCCATTGCGCATCGTCCCAATGAGCATCCTGCGCCCGTTGTCACCATTGAGTTTCAGGTCGGTGATGTCAGTCTACGGCTGTTTTCGCTAATTGCGACAGTTGGCATGAGCATGGATGCGATGCTGGACGATCTGCGGATCGAGACCCTCTTGCCTGCTGACGAGAAGACTCGTCAATGGTTCGAGCGGTTCAGGACGCGATGAAAGCTCTGGAGAGGCTGGCATGGGGCGAGCCTGCCTATGGCCATGCTGTGCATGCAGACGCAGACGCAGACGCAGACGCAGACGACGTGTATAGCGACTTATTCCAGCGAAATTAAAGTCGGACTGCCTTCAGAAACCTCCGCCACACCTAAAGAGAGGCGATCGGAGCACTGGCCTAACAACGCTCACCCAAGATCTTCAGTCACTCTATTCCCTTGCAAAAGTGGATCAATATCACCGGCCAATACATCTACCCGACGATGATCGGGGATTTGCTGATGCAGCGGTTGCCCCCAGATTGGCGTGTTTGCTGGTGTCACGAATGAGGACGTCGTTGCGGCTTCGGTTCCTATTGCCGCCCATCAGCTCGATTTGATCGCCATGAGCTTACAAGGCGATCAGCCCCATCTGGCCGCAGAGTTCTCACTGGCCGACATCTTTGTCGCGACAGTGACGCACTACATTGGCTTGACGCCAGAGGGGGCCGCGCCGCTAGAGGCAAGGCCGGTCGTTGGCGAATGGATCTCGCGCATTACGTCCAGGCCAAGCTACGCCAATGCTGCGTACGATCTGGGCTTTTAGTTTGTCGCATGATGACGTGACCGTCGCCCCTCGGCAGCTGCAGGAGGGGCGCTAAGCTGGCGCGGCGAGGTGGCAGAGCGCTGAGATCGCCATCCCCGCCGCCATCGACAACACCACGTCCCGCTTGACCCACATCACCAGCAGCGCGCCCGCCACCGCCGCTGCATCAGAGGCGGCGCCTTGCGCCAGGGCTGACGCGACCAGCGCGGCGATGACGGAAACGGACAGGCCGTTCAGAAATCGCTCGACCCAGGGCGTCGGCGGCAGCTTGGCCATGATCATCGCGCCCGAAAACCGCGTCATCAGCACCGACGCCGCCATGACGCATACTGAGGCGATAAAGACGTTGCTACTCAGCATCGCGCACCGCCGCCGTCACGCCGCCGATCAGAGCGCCGATAATGACGTTTCCGCCTTGCGACAGCACTGGCAGCAGCGCGACCGAGGATAGGACAGCGGCCAGCACTGGCCAGACCAAGCCCTGAGAGAGACGTAGCTGCCCCAGGACGCTGGCGGCGAAGAAGCACAGCATCACCGCGCCGAACCCCAGGACGCTTGGGTCGCCGACCAGATCGCCGCCATAGGCCCCCAGGGCCGTGCTCGCCACCCAAGAGACCCAGATCACCAATCCGCCGCCAAACAGGACGCCGAGGTCCCTCTCGCCGCGCCTTAGCGCCGTCTGGGTCTCGGCAAAATTGGCGTCGCTCAACAGGGAGAGAGCCAGCAGGCGCTGCGTTAGCGGCAGTTGGTTTACCGAGGAGGACAGCGCCGCGCTCATGATGACATGCCGCGCGCTCAGGGATGCGACGACAAGGATCAGGGAGAGATAGGCGACGGGCCCTTGCAGCAGCTCCAGGGCCGCGAACTGCGCCATGGCGCTGAACACCATGGCGCTCATGATGGTGGCTTGCAGCGGCGCCAACCCGCTTTCGACCGCCGCGACGCCGAATGCGACGCCGAACAGTGCGACGAAGGCGGCGACGGCCCAGAGACGGCGGGCGCCTTCGAACACGGCGGCGCGGGTGAAGGCGATATTTGCGGTCATTCCAGGACTCCATCCTCTAACCTGTACAAGGGTTAGATCTGAAGGAGCTTGCGTGTCAACCTCTATAGTGGTTAGATTTTCCCATGAGCTATAGCGATGGACATCCCCTGAGACTGGTTGGCGGCCGGATTGCGCTCGACTTTCTGAACACGGCGGACTGGTCGGGCGGCGGGGCGGTCGTGCATGAGAAGCTGGCCTGCCTGGATGATGTGAAGATCTGGGCGGAGGCGCAGGAGCTGGGCGGCGCCGGAATCGGCGGTGACCTTGCGGCTTTGCATGCGCTCCGGGCGGATCTGCGTCAGGCGTTCCTGGCGGCGGAGGAGGATGCTCAGATCCGGTTGCTGGGGGAGGTCGATTTCGACGGCGGCGGCACTGTCTCGGCGCTGCCACTGGAGGCGCTGATCACCATTTCGGCGCTGTCGATCCTGAGCGACAAGCGCGAGCGGCGCCGGTTGAAACAATGCCCGGCGGAGAATTGCGGCTGGCTGTTTATTGATGAGACCAAGAACAGCCGGCGGCGCTGGTGCAGCATGGAGAGCTGCGGCAACAAAGCGAAAGCGTCCCGGCATTATGCGAGGTCGAAGGGGCGGCCGGGGGAGGAGGACGGGCGGGATCTGACATGACAGGAACAACGCGCTCCCTTATGTAGATTGTATCGGCGTCTGGGGCGGGAGCCAGCGGGATGGACGGAACGTATGGTCCGGAAGAATTCCGGGCGAAGCAGTTTGATGTGTTTGTTTCTTATAAGCGCGACGACGGCGAGCGGCGCGATGTTCTGATTGCGGCGCTGGAGGCGTCCGGGCTGGCGGTGTGGTGGGACACGGAGCTGCGCAGCGGGCCTTGGCGGCGGCAACTTGCGGATATGATCAATGATGTGAAGGCGGTGGTGGCGCTGTGGTCGCGCGCCGCTGAGGCCGCGCCGGGCGAGGTTGAGGATGAGATGGCGCAGGCGCGCGGGCTCGATAAGCTTGTGGCGCTGAAAACCGATGACGCCTCCGCCCCGAAACGCTTTCGCGAACAGAATTTTATGCCTTTCACCTTCTGGGCGGATGCGAAGGCGCGTGAGCCGCAGCTTGCGGCGATTGTCGATGAAGTCTGGCGGCGGGTGGCGCGGCCGAGGCTGAAGGTGGTCGACGCCTCGGCGGCGGCGGTGATTCCGGTGGCGTTTGGCGATATTCCGGGGGCGCCGGATAAGCTGATTGGGCGCGACGCTGAGATGGCGATGCTTCAGCGCGCTTGGGACAGCGCAACACCCAAAAAGATCAATGCGGTGGTGTTGCATGCGCTCGGCGGGGCCGGGAAGTCGGCGTTGTTGCGGACGTTTGCGAATAAGCTGCTGAGCGCGGGCGGCGGCGGGGCGGCGCGGGTTTATGGGTGGTCGGCGTATTCGCAGGGCTCGGGCGAGCAGAAGCGGGCGGATGCGGAGGGGTTTATCTCTCAGTCGCTGGGGGAGTTTGGGTATCGGGGCGCGCTTCCGAAGGACCCGGTGGAGCGGGCGCGGGCGTTGGCGGATCTGGTGCAGCGGGAGCGGGTGTTGTTGCTGCTCGATGGGTTGGAGCCGTTGCAGGAGGCGCCGAACGTCAACAAGGGGCGGTTCAAGGATCGGGGGTTGGCGGAGCTGGTGAAGCGGCTGGCGGCGCAGAATCCGGGGCTGATGGTACTGACCACGCGGCAGGAGATTCCCGAATTGGAGGGGTTCCAGTCGCTGGTGGTCAATCATGGGCTGGAGGAACTGTCGCCCCCGGCGGGGGCGGAGTTGTTGGTGGAGTTGGGCGTCTCCGGGCCGCAGCGGGAGTTGGAAGCGGCGGTCGAGGCGGTCGAGGGGCATGCGCTGTCGGTGACGCTGCTGGGGACCTATCTGGCCGAGGTGTGTGACGGGGATATCCGGCATCGCGATCAGTTTGATTTTACCGATGTGATGCTGTCGCCGGAGGAGCAGAGCGAGCTGCTGACCGACAAGACGATCATCCCGGCCAAGCGCGCCGCCAAGGTGATGCGGGGGTATCTGGAGCAGTTTGACAAGCTCGCCGGGGACGGCGCGTCGGCGGGGCTGGGCGGGCCGGAGCGGGCGTTGTTGCATCTGCTGGGGTTGTTTGACCGTCCGGCGGAGGGGGCGGCGGTGGATCGGCTGCTGGAGGCGCATATCCTGGGGCTGACCGATGAGCTGTTCTATGACGTGCTCGCCCGCCCCTCCCCAGCCAATGGGGTGAGCAAGCCGCGTGTTCGGCTGTTGAAACCGGAGGAACGCGCCGCGCGGCTGCGGGAGGCCAAGAGCCGGTTGCGCAAGCTGCGGCTGCTGGCGGGCGCCGAC
>JAHQVS010000170.1 GCA_019634215.1 Paracoccaceae bacterium
ATTTTCATATCGGTCTCCCTAGCTCGCAACATGTGGTTCCAAGCTGGTTACCATGCGCCGCCCGGCCTTGTCGCGGTCGACACTTGCTTCAGGCGATCCAGGGATGCTGAGCGCAGAGCGGCGGATCGTGCCGTGGCAACGCCTGCTCAAAACCGTCAGCGGCGACGCCCCACCAGTCACGCATCGGCTCCCAATCCACTGGCGCACGCAGGCGCCAGCGAAGCTCGATCGAAGCGGCCATCCCGCGCTCGACCCGCATTCCCCAACCCACGCCGTCCAAGATGACCGGGCGTTCCCCCGGCAAAGCCAGAGAGAAGCTTAATTGGTTGAGGCTGTGGAGCAGCTTGTCTCTGAGCAGGGGCGTCAGACGCGCCTCCTCACCCAACAGGCGCTGCTGCGCTGATGGATCGCCCGCGCACGGGCTGAGAACCAAACGGCGCACCCAGGGACCGTCCTCAGCGTCAAAGAAGGTCCATGAGGCTCTGGGATCAAACGCCGCATCACGCCAAATCATCGCGTGGACGGCGAGGCGCGCGGGAATGCGCGCCGGTAGATCCGGAGCGCTAAATGGATCGAACAGATCGGTTGAAATCCGCCTGACCTTTATTAAGCCCGAGGCGCGAAATGCGTCTCGGGCTGTTGGATCAATTATCCAGGAAGCTGCGCAGCTTCCGGGAACGCGACGGATGCTTGAGCTTGCGCAGCGCCTTCGCCTCGATCTGACGGATACGTTCGCGCGTCACCGAGAACTGTTGGCCAACCTCCTCCAGCGTATGGTCGGTGTTCATGCCGATGCCGAAGCGCATCCTCAGCACCCGCTCTTCGCGGGCGGTGAGGGAGGCCAGCACGCTGGTGGTGGTGTCGCGCAAATTAGAGTGAATCGCACTGTCCAGCGGCAGAATCGCGTTCTTGTCCTCGATGAAATCGCCGAGCTGGCTATCCTCCTCGTCGCCGATCGGCGTCTCCAGCGAGATCGGCTCCTTGGCGATTTTCATCACCTTGCGGACCTTATCAAGCGGCATTTGCAGCTTGGCGGACAGCTCTTCCGGTGTCGGCTCACGGCCGATTTCATGAAGCATCTGCCGAGAGGTGCGCACGATTTTATTGATGGTCTCAATCATATGGACCGGAATCCGGATGGTCCGGGCCTGATCCGCAATCGACCGGGTGATCGCCTGCCTGATCCACCATGTCGCATAGGTCGAGAACTTATATCCCCGGCGGTATTCGAACTTATCCACCGCTTTCATCAGGCCGATATTGCCTTCCTGAATCAGATCCAGGAATTGCAGACCTCGGTTGGTGTATTTCTTCGCGATCGAAATAACCAAACGCAGGTTGGCCTCGACCATTTCGGTCTTGGCGATACGAGCTTCTTTCTCACCTTTTTGCACCGTCTGCACGATGCGGCGAAATTCGGGGATATCGACGCCAACCATTTGGCCGATTTCAGCGATCTCAGCTCGAATATTCTCGACGCGGTCGGATTCACGCTCGACGAACTTACCCCACCCCTTGCCGGACAGCTTCGCCACCCGCTCCAGCCAGTTCGGCTCCAGCTCGAAGCCGCGATATTCGTCGAGAAACTTATGGCGCGGGATGCGATGGCGGTCGGCCAACTGCATCAATTGCCCCTCAAGTTGGATCAGACGGCGGTTGATGCCGTAGAGCTGATCCACCAGGGTCTCGATCCGGGCGTTGTTGAGGTGCAGACCGTCGACCAGCTCGACGATCTCGACCCGAAGCCGCAAATAGCCGCGCTCTTGATCAGCCGAGAAGGTGGCTTTTTCCGAAAGCGCCGCATCGATGCGCTTGCCCTGCATCGCCTTCAGTTGCTCATAGAGCGTGGCGATTTTTTCCAAGGTCTCCAGGACACGCGGCTTGAGCTCCGCCTCCATCGCCGACAGCGACAGATTGGCCTCGTCCTCTTCGTCTTCCTCGGTTGTCTCTCCCTCGGAAGCGCTCTCACCCTCCTCCTCGTCGTCCTCGGAGGCCTCAGGATTCGTCGGCGCAGCGCCGTTGGAGTTGGCGGCGGCGCCGTTCAACTTCTCGGGCTTGACAGCTCCATTCATCGCTGCAGGTTTAGCGGCGCCGTTGGCCGCCTTGCCGTTCATCGCTTCACCGTTCACGACTTTAGCGGTGGTGCTCGGCGTCTCTTCTTCCCCAAGATCGCCCTCCGCCTCGGCCACGTCGGCCTGAGCTTTTTGGCCGCTTGCGTTGGCTATGGCGACTTCGGCGCCGAAAGTGGCGTCCAGATCGATCACGTCGCGCAGGAGGATTCTCTCCTCCAGCAACTCGTCTCGCCAGATGGTGATCGCCTGGAAGGTGAGCGGGCTTTCGCACAGCCCGCCAATCATGGTCTCGCGGCCGGCCTCGATGCGCTTGGCGATGGCGATTTCGCCCTCGCGCGAGAGCAGCTCGACCGACCCCATTTCACGAAGATACATCCGCACCGGATCGTCGGTGCGATCGAGCGTTTCGCTCTCCTTCGGCGCGACGACCAGATCGCGGCCTTCGGTAGTGTCCGGTTTGGTTTCCGCCGCCGGTTCTTCCTCGTTCTCCTCCTCCTCGACGACGTTGACGCCCATTTCGGACAATAACGACATCACGTCTTCAATTTGCTCGGAGGAGACTTGGTCCGATGGAAGAACCTGATTCAGCTCGTCATAAGTGATGTACCCGCGCGTTTTGGCCTTGGCGATCATCTTCTTGACCGCCGCCTGGCTCATGTCCAACACCATGCCGTCGGACTGGGTTTGCTCGGTTTCTTGAGTCTCGTCGACGTCTTTCGCCGCCATGATCGCCGTTCTCGCCTCGTTTTAGTGCGCGGACAGCGCCGCCTAAGCCGCGCCGGGGGCGCGTTTAGCTCGCTTTATCCAAGGTTGAGCGTCAACAAATGATTGAAGACGCTGTGACAATTCAGTGTCGTCGGCGCCTATTTGCGCCTCATCATCCAGATCTGTTGCAGCGCTGGCGGCATGGGCGGCCTGAAGCCGCGCCTCCGCCGCTTGCGCGACATCGCCTTCTTCGTCGCCGCCCTCGCACAGCGCCGTGGCGAACTCCTCGGATTCCATTAACCAAGTCAGCTCCGTGGCGTGGAAGCGCGACAGCTCCAAAAAACAGGCTTCAGCAGCCTCGATTGACGCATTCGGGCGTCCCGCCCTGGGCAGCACCGGCTCCGCGCTCGTGCGCATGTCCGAAAGAAAGTCTGCGCTCACCGTCTCAAGTAGCACGGATTCAAGCTGTGACTTGTCGGAAGAGTCGCCGGCCAATGTTGCAGATATTATCGCGTATTTTAGACTGTCAAGCTGTGGACAGACAAATGGGGTCTCTTCGAATTCAAATCGACGCCTCATTACAATATCTGGATGGTTGAGCAGCAGCGTCAATAACACGGATTCACGCCGGCGCGTGGCGGCGTCAACCAGAATGGGGCCAAGATCCTCGGCGGGCGGCGTCCAGCCGTCGCCAAAAGAGGGGTCCCAAGGCGCTTCCGACGGCGCGGCGCCTTCCCAGGGCGGAGCGCGGTTATCGTCTTCGGGCATAGGCGGCTCAGAGGGTGGCGCTTTCATCGCCTCCACCAAACGGCGGGTTTCCTCGGCGGGGCCTTGCGGCGGCGCGTTCCAGCCGCGCCCCTGCCGTCCCCCCCCAGCCTTACCGCCTTTGCGGTTAAAATTATCCCCACCGCGCCCACGGCTGCTATTGCGCTCGCGCAACAGCTCGAATCGGCGGCGATTGAATTCGAATTGATAGTTTTTGCGCACGCCCTCATGGCCGACCCGGACCGCCAGCGCCCGCAGCGCCTCCTCGAACGCAGCGATTCGCTCCGGGGCATCCAGACGAGCCGATGCTGATTCGCGACGCCAGAGCAGCTCAATCAAGGGAATGGCGCCATCAATAAGCTGCGCCATCGCCCCCCGGCCATGCTTCGCCAGCACATCATCAGGATCGAGATCCGCTGGCATCAGCGCGAAACGTAAGGTTTTACCGGGACCGAGCGAAGGCAATGCCAGTTCGGCGGCGCGATAGGCGGCGTTCAAGCCGGAACTATCGCCGTCGAGTGCGATTACCGGCTCGTCCGCCATACGCCACAGATGCGCCAATTGATCCTCGGTCAGTGCGGTGCCGAGCGGCGCCACAGCCGCTTCGAAACCGGCCTGAACCAGCGCGATCACATCCATATAGCCTTCAGCGACAATCAATGGCGCGCCGGACCCCACCGCGCCCCGCGCCGGGCCGTGATTGTAGAGCGTGCGCCCCTTGTGAAACAGCGGCGTCTCCGGTGAATTCAAATATTTGGCATATTTCCCGGTCGACATCGCCCGTCCACCGAAACCGATACAACGGCCGCGCGGATCGCGGATCGGGAACATGATGCGGTCACGAAATCGGTCATAGGGCGTGGTTTCGCGGCGGTTGGGATCGGGCGCAGCCGCGAGGCCGGCCTCAATCAGGGTGGCGGCGCTAAAACCGGCCTCCATCAGCTCCTGCGTGAGGCCATCGCGAACGTTCGGCGCGAAGCCGATTTCAAAACGATCGATGGTTTCCGGCGTCAAACCGCGTTTGGCGAGATAGACCCTCGCCTCTTCAGCCCGCGCGCCGCCGAGCTGAGTGCGGTATCGGCGCACCGCAGCCTCCATGGCCTCGGCCAACCCGCGCCGCTTCTCCTCCCGCTCCGCCGCGCGCGGATCATCTTCCGGAACAGGCATCCCGGCCAGGGAGGCCAGCATTTTCACCGTCTCTGGAAACGACATATTCTCCGTTTTCATTACGAAATCGAAGACAGAGCCTTTCTCATGACAGCCGAAGCAGTAGTAAAAGCCTTCCCGATCCAGAATATGGAAACTTGGCGACTTCTCACCATGGAAGGGGCAACATGCCCAATAGTCCCCTTTGGATGGATTTGACTTGCGCGCATCCCAAGTCACCTTGCGCCCGACGATGTCGGAGAGCGGGGAGCGGGTTTTCAACTCATCCAGAAAGGCCGGGGGAAACGCCATGTTCCTCGCTCAAGTAAGCTGAAGCCACTGCTCAATTCACGTAGAAAGGCAGCGTTAAGCAACCTTTCCCAACCTCTCTACATGCGCAACTTGAAGGCGAACGACAAGACGGCCCTGCTAAGATAGCTGCTGAGCTGACGCAGAATTGCGACGTACCGACCGCGCCAACAGCCATCTGCCCCTGCGCCGTCAGGTCCAATGCGGGACATCGCCGCCGGGCAAAGCGGCCCTCGCGGCCGTGAGCTTCTCGGGGGTGATTTCAGCGGCGGCGCAAAACGCGGAAGCCAGCTCCTCGTCACCGCGCAAGAAGTCCAGCACCGCCGCCAACAGTTCCGGCGCCCCTGCGTTGGACCGCAACACGTCCAGATCGACGCCAGTGATTGTGAGGAAACGTCCCATCTCTTCCGGCCGCTCCGCCAGGAAACCCAGCGCTTGAGCGCCCAACAATTCCGCCGCCTGCGGCTCCATCGCCATCGCATCTCCCTCTCCACCGCCTTGATCGCTTTAACCCTCGGACGTCCGCCGCAGGCGGCGGCCCTGAAAGCGCTTTATCCACCCGCTGCGTAATGCTCGATCGCCACGGAAAGCCAACCTTAAACCTTTTGCGCTTCACTCTAAATGCGCCGCACCGCCTGGGCAGCTGCGCCAGGACGAGCGGTCGGGGAGCTGATCTGATGAGTAAAACCATTCTGATTGTGGAAGATAACGAGCTCAATATGAAGCTCTTCAGCGACCTGTTGTCGGCGCAAGGGTACAATATTCTGAAAACTGACGACGGTGTCGCCGCGCTGGAGCTGTCGCGCCGGGAACGGCCAGACCTGATCCTGATGGATATTCAGCTTCCCAGTGTCTCTGGCCTTGAAGTCACCAAGTGGATCAAGGAAGACGAAGACATCAAGAGCATCCCCGTCATCGCAGTCACCGCCTTCGCAATGAAGGGCGACGAAGAAAAAATTCGGGATGGTGGATGCGAAGCCTATATCTCAAAACCGATTTCGGTGCCCAGCTTTCTGGAAACCGTGAAGCAATTCGTGGAATGACAACGGGAGTTTTATGATGTCAGCTCGTATACTTGTCGTTGACGACGTTCCTGCGAATGTGAAGATTCTCGAGGCCAAGCTTAAGGCCTCGTATTTCACCGTCTTGAGCGCAACGAACGGCTATGAAGCGCTGGAGGCGGCCGCCTCCGGCTCGCCAGACCTGATCCTCCTCGACATCATGATGCCGGAGATGGACGGGTTCGAATGCTGCCGGCGCCTGAAGGCCGACCCGGCGCTTGCGCACATTCCGGTGGTGATGGTGACCGCGCTCGACCACGCCGAAGCGCGGGTAAGAGGCCTTGAGGCGGGCGCCGACGACTTTCTGACCAAGCCGCCCAATGATTTGGCGCTGTTCGCTCGTGTGCGCAGCTTGGTCCGGGTCAAAATGATGATCGACGAGCTGCGCGCTCGTGACGACACCTTCCGGGACATGGATGCTCACAGCGGGTCGGGCTCAGCCATGCCGGAACTGGCGCCGAAGGGGCGGGTGATGGTTGTCGACAGCCTCGCCTCCCGCGCCAAAATGATCGAGCGGGTTCTGACCGAGCAGCTGCCGGTGGAAGTGACGACCGCCTCGACCCGCGAGCAAGCGCTGGACGCCGCCGCGAAGTCGGAGATCGATCTGTTCATCGTCTCCAACCGCATCGAGAATTATGACGGCCTGCGCTTGTGCTCGGAGCTGCGTGCGCACCCAAATGCACGGCACAGCGCACTGGTGGTGGTGGTCGAGGACGGCGCGTTCGAAACCATAGCCTCCGCGCTCGATCTCGGCGCCAACGACTATCTGATGCGCCCGATCGACGAAAATGAGCTGGCGGCCCGCGCCCGCACTCAGCTGCTACGGAAAAATTACGCCGACTGCCTGCGCGCCGACCTCGACAGCTCGGTGAAGATGGCGGTGACCGACGGGCTGACCGGCCTCTACAATCGCCGCTACGCCGAGCAGCATCTGACTCGGCAATTGCAGAACACCACGACCCCAACCTCGGTGGCGCTGCTCGACCTCGACCATTTCAAACTGATTAACGACACCTATGGCCACCCGGTCGGCGACGACGTGCTGCGTCAGGTCGCGGACCGGATGCGCGAGGGAGTGCGGAGCGTCGATCTGGTGTCCCGCTACGGCGGCGAGGAGTTCCTGGTGGTGATGCCCGGCACCGACGCCGATGAGGCGGTGCAGGTGGCGGAGCGGCTGCGGCAAACCATCAGTTCGGCCCCGATCGTGCGCCTCGACGGCTCTGAATCGATCCCGCGTGTGACTGCCAGTCTCGGGGTCGCGACCCACACCGGACCGGACGGGTCAGTTACGGAGATCATCGAACGCGCGGACCGGGCGCTCTATCAGGCCAAGCACGATGGCCGCAATCAGGTGCTTCAAGCCGGAAACACGCCAACGGAGATTGTCGAGGTCGCCTAACGGCGTAGCGGTCTGAGTCACAAGAAAACCGGGGAGCGCCTTACTCTGCGCTCTCCCGCTTCTTCTCGCGCTCTTCGCGCCGTTTGCGGCGCTCCTCAATCCGCATTCTCAGCGCCTTCGACATGGCTGCGCGGCCATCGTCATCCAAGGACTCGACAAGCTCCTGGACGATGTCGTTAAAAATTCGGCTGCGCTCTAGCCGGAGCCGATCACTTTCAGCCACTGCCGCGCGAAACTTCTCCAGGTCGAAGGGCTGCTCGCCAATGGTCATGGCGACATACTCTCGGCTGCTCCGCACCGTCTCTCGTGCGCCCTGCATTTCCTCCTGCCGACGCGTGAACGCGGCGCGCGCCGCCTGGATCAACTCATCGGGGGCGTCCTTGCCCAATCGGCGCTCAAACCAGCCAGCAGGCCCGCGCGGGCGGTTTTTCCACTCGTCGCCGTCGTCCTGCATCCAGAGGCCAGCAGCCGCTGAGACGAAGAAAATATTCGCCGCCAGAGAC
>JAHQVS010000171.1 GCA_019634215.1 Paracoccaceae bacterium
CCTCCGCCGGTACAATGGAATTCCCCGCCAGAACTTCTATCTCTTCATCAAGGAATGCGAATGGCGGTTCAATTACGGACCGCCGGACCAGCTCTTGAAAACCCTCCGCGCATGGCTCAAACCATACGCGAAATCACCAAAGTCCTAGGTCAGCCCCTAAGGAACTATCACGATCTGAAATTTATAGAGTCAATGAGCGTTAACTATTGAGGGATCGTTAATGGTCGTTTGTTGCCCGCCATGGCCAGCAGGGCGAGCGACTGAGGCTAATCAACGGCCCTCAGGTGCAGCCACACAGCGCCCTGACTGACGCTGATGTCAGTGATAGCCAAGCCGGACGTTGTACCCCACTCAGAGACCCACAGCGGCGTATTTTCGCCCATGACAAAGCTGCCGCCCTTGTACCCCTCGTATGTCGCCCCCTGAATTTAAGTTTGCCATATTTCCCTATGGCGAACCACGGCACAGCCACCCGCCGTTGCGGTCCTTCATCATCATCCCGCCTAACTTCATCTGGTGGCGAGCCCATCATGAAACACCCGTCGGCGAAGGTGCATCGCTTGACGTGGAAGGGGGCGTGTAAGCCGCGAAGAGTTCCGCCAGCAGCACCTTGATCAGCACCCCATCCGCCGCATAGCCCTTCTTGAGAGGGGCGGCGGGTGTCTCAGACATCACTTAGCAAAAGCCGCCAACCTCCACATGCACCTCTCAATATTAGAAACTGACAAGAGTCGGAGAGGCGTTTGGGCTCAGATGTTTATCGCCGTTAGACGATAAAATCCGTTGCTTCAATCTCGTTCTGACCAACCCCCATCAGCAACACGCGCAAATCAAGAACTGAAATGAGCGTCCCATCTGCTGTTTGCGTAATCGAGAATGCGTCCAGATCCACGCCAATGCGTCCGAAGTGTAGCTGATCGCCTCCCACCTGATAGTCAATGATCCGGTCAAAACCTGACAAGTTAATGAACACAAAGACGTCGTTGCCATCTCCACCTGAAAGCACGTCATCACCGGCGCCATCGATCAAGCGATCCTCACCATCACCTCCAAACAAATGGTCGGCTCCGTCGCCTCCTACCAAGCGATCGTTGCCCTCGCCGCCGCTGATGATGTCAGCTGCGCCGCCGCCCCACAGCAAATCGTCATCCAGGCCGCCGTAAATTTCATCCGACTGGTTGTGGCCAAACACGATGTCGCCGCCAGCGCCACCATAGAGTAGATCTACGCCGGCGTTGCCTGCTATGAGATCATTTCCCGCTCCGCCCCGTGCGACATCATCCCCCAGACCAGCCATGAGTTGATCGTCGCCAGCCTGGCCCAGCAACATGTCGGCGCCCGCCGCGCCAATCATCACATCGTCGCCTGCGCCGCCGCGCAGCGTGTCACCGCCGCCGCCGCCGTTTAAGACATCGTCACCGCGCCCTCCACGCAAAATATCGTCCCCACCCCGCCCCTCGAGGCGGTCGTTCCGCGCGCCTCCGACGAGATCGTCAGCCCCCGCGCCGCCAATCAATGTCACGCCGAAATACGACGCGTCCAAACGAAACAGAGCTTCATCAATCCCACCCGACCCAAACATCGGCTCAAGCGCCTCGACGCCGAGCGCGATGTCGTCGGTCTCGGGGATGGTAGCGGCGTTGTCGATAAAGTTCACGCGGTCGAAGAAGGCCTCCCCGGCGATGAATGCTCCGCCACCGATCGAGCCCTCGCCCGTCGCTTCGTTACTTTCGATGCTCACGCCGGAAAGGGTGAGGCGGGAGTTGGTCTGTTCAGTGGCTATGCCGCCGCCGATCGCGCGTGGCCCGCTGGCCGAATTGCCGATGATTTCGCTATCCTTGATCGCGATAGCGCCGGAATTGCTCCTGATCGCCCCGCCTTGGACCTCGATATTCACGCCTGCTGTCGTTCTTACCACCGAAACATGGTTGTCCTCCAGCGTGCTGCGGACGACGACAATCTCGCCATCGGAGGTTCTTATCGCCCCGCCTTCGGCGTCGACCGCCCCGTTGACATTCTGATCTGTGACGGTGACGGCATTGTCTCTCAATGCACTGTCGAAAACATAAATCGCTCCAGAGACGTTTTTGATCGCGCCACCGGCAGCGTCGAGATGCTCGCTAGCCCCAAGGACGCCGATCGCTCGATTTGCCTCCAGCACGCTATCGAGGATAACAATATCACCCTCAAAATTCCTCAGCGCGCCACCCTCGGCGCTCTCGCCAGTAACGCTGTTCCCGCTCAGCACGCTATCAATCACGATGATGTCGCCAAAGCGATTGTGAATCGCGCCGCCTTCTCCCGTCGCGGCATTGTCGAGGATTTCGCTGTTCTTGACTATGATGTCGGCGTCCACGCTGAAGATTGCGCCACCCGAGACTGTCGGACCTGCCGCGCTGTTGCCAGCCAGAACGGTGTCCTTCAACGTGAGAGTGGCCTCGGTGAAGAACGCGCCGCCGCCGGTGACGAAAACTCCGGTGTTGACGGCGTGGCCGCCCGTAATGGTCAGGCCAATGATCTCAGTATCGGCGTCCGGCTCGTCGATGTCGAAGATGCGGACGTTGTCAGAGAGCGCGGTGGGGGAAGTTTGTACGAGATCGGTGACAGCGCCGCTTGTTATGTCGTCACCATTGACGTCCCCGCTCAACATGATCGGCACTGGCGAACTGGAGCCGTCAATGATCACGGCATCCGTGATCGTCAACGTAGAAGCAAGGTGAATCACTCCGTCGCCAGCCATTGATGGTGAAAATGTGATCACATCGACGCCTGGCGTTGCGTTGGCGTTGGCGATGGCCTGACGAAGGCTGCCCGCGCCAGCGTCGTTGACGTTGGTCACAACAAAGTCGTTCGCTTCAATGGTGGCGGTCACCGAGCTGTCGTCGCCGATCTCATAGGCCGGATCAGGCGCGATCGACAGCGTCAACATCTCGGCGGCTTCGGCCCCGATGTCGTCAATTGGAGTGAAGACCAGCGCGCGCTCTGCGACGCCGTCATCAAACGTCACCACCACCTGATCTCCTGATATGACGACATCTTCGCCGCTCAAATCAAAATCATCAAGGCTGAGGCCCGCGCCGAAATCGAGATCAAGCCTTACCGTGATCGCGCCGGACGGATCAGTGCGGCTGACCATAAACACGCTCGAGTCGCTTTCCTGCTCCATAATCGAGGCGTCGTCGAGGGCAATGGTGACGATGGTGGCGACATCCTCGACCTGCACACTAACTGCCTGCTCGGTTGTCAGTCCGAAACTGTCGGTTACGGCGACGACGACTTCGTAGCTATTATCCGCCTCAACGCCCCCCGGCCCATCGGTCGGGTTTTCGAAATCTGGCGCTATCAGGAATGAGAGCGCACCAGTCGCGGAGTCGATCTCGAAAGCCTCAGCGTCGACGCCACCGGAGATCATGAATGTAAGGCCGGCGTCCTCCGCGTCTCGGTCATCAGAAGCCTCTAGATCGAGCACTTTTCCCTCATTCTCGAACACCATTACCGCAGCAGCGCTGCTAAAGATCGGCGCGGCGTTGCCAACCAGTAGAGCCTCGGCGTTCGCGACGACTGGTTGGCTTAACTGTGGCGCATCGGCGATCGCTTGATTGTCAAGATCGCCGTCGCCGCCACCGTTCGAATTGAGATCCTCAATTGAGATCATGGCGGCGGTGAGAAACTCCAAGCTCTCGCCGGGGGCAATCGCGTCAATCGTCTCAAACAGGCCGGTCAGCGGATCTGAAAGCGTCACGTCCCGCAAGGTGACGTCGCCCGTATTTCGCAGCGTCAACTTAAACGATACGACCTCGCCCGGCTCGTTCAGTAGACCGTCGCCATCAGCATCCGTCGCGACCACAGTCTTTGAAAGCGACAATTCAGAGTTTTTCACCTCGATCGAGACCACGGCCTCATCGCTTAGCGCCCCGTCGCTGGCGCTGAAGAGGAAACTGTCAACACCGCTAAAGCCGACGTTTGGCGTGTAGAGAAAATGCCCACCCTGAGCTACGGCCACGCTTCCGTGCTCCGGCCCGGCGACGAGCGTGTAATGAAGAGCATCTCCATCGATGTCAGTCGCGTTCAAGGCACCGGATACAGCACCATTCTCCTCGACCGAGACTGACAACGGCGAAGCGGCGGGCGCGTTGTTCTCCGACAGCACCTGGATCAGCACAGTCGCTGCGGACGTCAGTTCTCCATCGCTAATCTGATATGTGAAATGATCCTCACCGCTAAAGTTCTGGGCTGGAGTATATACAAAATGACCATCGGCGTGAAAGGTCAACTCACCATGCGCAACGTCGGTGATTAGGGTGGCGAAGAACCGATCACCATACACGCCGCTGTCGTTGTCCAGCACAGAACCACCAAGACGGGTGCTCTCATTGGTTGCGAAAAAATCGTCGACCGCATTCGGCGTCTGCTGCATCATCTTGCCCTCCCCATTCACACTCGCCGCCCTGGAAGGCGACGTCACCGCCTTCTCTCGGTATAGAGCAGGACCGAGTGTATGCGGGATAAACACATCCAACACAAAATCTGATCAAAGCGCCAAGCAACAAAGCAGAATTACGATTGTGATTGTGGCACTTGCTGTCACTATCGGAATCAAGCCGTAACTCTTGACTTAGCGTGCGGTTGGCGCGGGGAAGCTGATGATATTAGGGTTTGCCTGTCGGATGGGGATGGCGCTACTAGTCAGCGCAGTTATTGGGTTTTATCCCAATACTTCCGACGCTGAGACAACCAACGAAGTGTTTCTTTTGCTGCTCGAGAATCCCGATGATGCGGAGCTCAACCTTCGTTTCGGTCGTCTCGCGGAGCAGGAAGGCTCCTATCGTCATGCCCTGGCTGCCTATGAGCGCGCCCTGCGGGCGAATCCGGACAATGGCGAGGCGTTTCACGCGTATGAGCGGGCAAAGCGTCGTCTTGCGCCGCCTCAGACCTCGGTGGTGGTCGTGGCTGGCTCCACGTACCGATCCAACGTGCGCCAGAACCCTGGCCGATTTGATCAACCGACGGACATCACCTTCGATGGCGGCCTCGACATTGTCGATGAACGCTCAGTCGGCGGTTTCCGCCTGCGATCACTTGGCGATCTGGCCTTCCGCCTCCATGCCGATGTCGATGATCTGGATGAAATTACCGCCAACGCCTGGACTGGGCCGACGTTCGCAATCGCTCCCGATATCCAGGCTCATGTCGCCATTGGTGGCGGCGCCTCCTGGTTCGAAGATCGGCTATACTACGGCGAAGGCTCTGTTCGAGCTTCGCTGGCCTTCATTGACGGCAGAACTATAGACGTGGTCCGGCTGTACGTCGGCTACCGGGAGCTGAACGAGAAGCTGGGGAGCCAGGGGGCACTCGATCGCATGCCCGACGACCTCCGCTA
>JAHQVS010000172.1 GCA_019634215.1 Paracoccaceae bacterium
ACCACCTCGCCACGCGATAGTGTAAAGCGCGGCAACCCCTTCACCTCGATCCCCTCGAACACATTATAGTCGATCGCGGATTTCTGGGTGGTCGCGGAAATGGTTTTGCTCGCCGAAGGGTCAAACACCACGATGTCTGCGTCAGCTCCCGGCATGATTGCGCCCTTGCGCGGATACATGTTAAGAATGCGTGCAATGTTGGTGGAGGTCACGGCGACAAACTCATTCGGCGTCAAACGGCCAGTCTCAACACCCCTGGTCCACAACACTGAAAGGCGATCCTCCAACCCGCCTGTACCGTTTGGAATTTTGGTGAAATCTCCGATCCCCATCCGTTTCTGCTCGGTGGTGAAGGCGCAGTGGTCAGTCGCGACGACTTGCAGCGACCCAGCTTGCAGCCCCGCCCACAAGCTGTCCTGATGCGCCTTGTCCCGAAACGGCGGCGACATCACCCGTCGCGCCGAGTGATCCCAATCGCCGTGCTGGTATTCGCCTTCATCAAGCACCAGATGCTGCACCAGCGGCTCACCAAACACCCGCTGGCCCTTCTGCCGCGCCCGCCGGATCGCTTCATGCGCTTGCTCGCAAGAAGTGTGGACGATATAAACCGGGCACCCCGCCATATCGGCAATCATGATCGCCCGATTGGTGGCCTCGCCCTCTACCTCCACCGTGCGGGAATAGGCGTGCGCCTCCGGCCCGGAATTGCCTTCAGCCAGTAATTTCTGCTGCATGGCCGCCACCACGTCGCCGTTTTCGGCGTGGACCAGCGGCATTGCACCCAAGGCGGCGCAACGTTGGAATGACGCGAACATCTCGTCGTCGTCCACCATCAACGCGCCCTTGTATGCCATGAAGTGCTTAAAGGTGTTCACGCCCCGACCGACCACCTCGGCCATTTCATTGAACACCTGCTCCGACCACCAGGTGATCGCCATATGATAGGAATAGTCGCCGCAAGCCTTAGTCGCGGATTTAGCCTCCCACACGCTCCAGGCGTCAAGAAGAGACTGGTTCGGCGCCGGCAGACAAAAATCCACAACGGTGGTGGTGCCGCCGGACAGCGCAGCGAAGGTGCCTGATGTGAAGTCATCGGCGGAATGGGTGCCCATGAACGGCATCTCAAGATGCACATGCGGGTCGATCCCGCCCGGCATCACATACGCGCCGGAGCCGTCGATCACCTCATCGCCAGAAAGGTTCAGCCCGATCTCTGCGATGACCTCCCCCTCGATTTTCACGTCCGCCTGATAGCTACGGTCAGCGGCGACGATGGTGCCACCCTTGATGACTTTGCTCATCTTCATTCTCCTCGTCGCCATCAGGCGTTAGTTCTTCCACCACCCATTGCTGATCACCTCCCGACCTGCGCCCGGCGGCATGACCAATCGGTAAGGTCTCAATACCTTGAAGGCTCTCATCTCATTGACACAAGCAATGCCGACAGATGATCGCGCCATCTGTCGGCGGCCAATGATTGTCGCACCACCAAGAAACTGCCAGTCGCCATCATGTTCATGCTGGACGAAAAGTATCGGCATGCCATCTCCAGGCAGTGTCGGCCGACAAATGCTGGACGCAGGTCTTCACAGGCCGCTCCCGTCACCCCACAATCTCCGCCGTCTCCACCACTGCATGAAACAGCACATTTGCCCCCGCCGCTGCCCATTCCGGAGAAATCTCTTCATCCTCATTATGGCTGAGGCCGTCTTCGCATGGGCACATTATCATCGCCGTTGGCGCGACCCGATTGATCCAGCAGGCGTCATGTCCGGCGCCTGAGACAATATCGCGATGGCTGTACCCCAGGCGTTGAGCCGCCTCCCGCACCGCGTTCACGCAGCCTTCATCAAACGCGGGAGGATCGAACTGACCAACGATCTCGCTCTCGAATGACACCCCCAACGCCTCACATAGCTTCGGCGCCTCGGCGTAAAACCTGTCCACCATGCCATTCAGCACATCAATCAAGTGCGAGCGAAAATCGATGGTGAACACCGCCTTGCCAGGGATAATGTTGCGGCTGTTGGGATAGATGTCGATATGGCCAATGGCGCCGACGGCGTTCGGCTGCTGGCTCATGGCGATCTCATGCACCAGTTCGGTGATCTGCGCGAGGCCGCGCCCAGCGTTCTTGCGCATCGGCATCGGGGTGGAGCCGGTATGGCTTTCCTTACCGGTCACTGTGCATTGAATCCAGCGCAGTCCCTGCCCGTGGGTGACGACCCCGATGTCTTTGCCCTCGGCCTCCAGAATCGGCCCCTGTTCGATATGCAGCTCGAAAAACGCCTTCATAGGACGCCCGCCCACTGGCGCCGCGCCCTTCCAGCCAATTCGTTCCAGCTCGTCGCCGAAGCTCTTGCCATCGGCGTCGACTCGGGCATAGGCCCATTCCTGCTCCAGTACGCCAGCGTACACCCCCGAGGCCAGCATCGCTGGCGCGTAACGGGTGCCTTCCTCATTGGTCCAATTGGTCAGCACAATCGGGTGCTTGGTCTTGACCCCAAGCTGATTCAGCATCCGGATCACTTCCAACCCACCAAGCACTCCCAACACGCCGTCATACTTTCCGCCCGTGGGCTGGGTGTCGAGATGCGAGCCCATATAGACTGGCGGCAGTGACGGGTCTTCACCTTCGCGGCGCATGAACATGGTGCCCATCTGGTCGACATCCATGGTCATACCCTCGGCCTCGCACCATTTCTGGAACAAGGCGCGGCCCTCGGCGTCTTCATCCGTGAGGGTCTGGCGATTATTGCCACCGCGGACGCCGGGGCCAATCTTCGCCATTTCCATCAGGCTATTCCAAAGCCGTTCGCCATCAATTTTCAGGTTTTGACCTGGGGCGGTCATCGCACGGGCTCCGCTATTTTAATTCCACCTCGACGAAGGACATCGGCGCATCCCCCGCATTGACGACATTATGCTCAACACCCGCCTCACGGCGGTAGGACTGGCCGGCAGGAATCTCAACCCGCCGCTCCGCGCCCCCAAGCTCCTCAAGCAGCATCGAGCATGGGGTGACCGGCACGATCACATAATCAAGCTCATGCAGATGCCAGCCGGTCTCAGCGCCGGGCGCGAAATCAAACCGAGTGACACGCACCCGCTCGTCATCAACTAGGGTAACAGGTGTGGCGGCGGGGCGAGTCATTTCAAACCCTTCAGTACATCTGCCAACGTGCCAATCAGTTGGTCGATATGACTTTTCTCGATGATCAGCGGCGGCGATAGGGCGATGATGTCGCCCGTGGTTCGGATCAGGCAGCCCTTCTCATAGGCGGCGAGGAAGGCCGAGAAAGCACGTTTGGTCGGCTCTCCGGCGATCGGCTCCAGCTCCACCGCGCCAATCAGGCCCATATTACGAATGTCGATCACATGCGGGAGGCCCTTCAGCGCGTGCAGCGCCTCTTCCCAATACGGCCCTATCTCCCGCGCCCGAGACAGCAGCCCTTCATCAGCATAGGTCTCCAGTGTTCCCAACCCAGCCGCGCAGGCCATTGGATTGCCGGAATAGGTGTAGCCGTGAAAAAACTCGATCAGGTGTTCAGGCCCCTGCATAAAGGCGTCGTGGATCTCCTGACGCACAAGCACCGCGCCCATCGGAATCACGCCATTGGTCAAGCCTTTAGCGCAGACAATCATATCAGGCATAACGTCGAAATGCTCGGCGGCGAACGGCGAACCCAACCGCCCGAAACCGGTAATCACCTCGTCAAAGATCAGCAGAATGCCGTGCTGATCGCAAATCGCCCGCAGCTTCTCCAAATAGCCCTTCGGCGGCATCAGCACACCAGTGGACCCCGCCATCGGCTCCACAATCACCGCAGCCACCGTGGAAGGGTCATGCAAGGCGAGAATACGCATCAGATCATCAGCTAGCTCAGCGCCATACTCGGGTTGGCCCCGAGTGAACGCATTACGGGCGAGATCATGGGTGTGCGGCAGATGGTCGACGCCGGTCAGTAAGGTTCCGAACATCTTACGGTTGGCGACAATGCCGCCAACCGATATCCCGCCGAAATTGACGCCATGGTAGCCGCGCTCGCGCCCGATCAATCGCGTCCGCGCGCCATCGCCCCTCACGCGATGATAAGCGATCGCAGTTTTCAGCGCCGTCTCCACCGCCTCCGAGCCGGAATTGGTGAAGAAGGCTTGCGTGAACGGCTCAGGCGCCAAATCCACCAAACGGTTCGCCAGTTGAAATGCCTTCGGATGCCCCATCTGGAACGCGGGGGCGTAATCCAACTCCTCCGCCTGGCGCTTGATCGCCTCAACAATCTTCGGCCGCTTGTGTCCAGCGTTGACGCACCATAGTCCGGCGGTGCCGTCGAGAATCTGACGGCCATCCTGGGCGGTATAGTGCATCCCCTCCGCCGCAACCAACATACGTGGGGCGCGCTTGAACTGACGGTTGGAGGTGAACGGCATCCAAAACGCGCTCAGATCATTGGGCCTGAGATCAGGTTCGTCATACATCATTGGATCGGCGCTCCCCTGCCACGCCCCTCAGGGCGCACAAAAACTGAGCACACCATCAGAAAGCCTTCGCAATTGATTATTGCTACGGCGATTCGGGCAAGCTGTGGTTTGAGTGTTGGCAATCTTGACCGAATGGTCAAGTCATACGAGAGTCAACGGCTAACGACGAACAGCCCTGCGGCTTTTCACTTAAGGCGATGCATGTCGGATAAAGATACAGCGGCCGCAGCGAATGGGAAGAAAACCGAGATCAGGCTCGCCGCCGAGCGCCGTATCCTCGACGCGGCGGAAAAGGTGTTCGCCGAACGCGGTTTCGGCGGCGCCTCGATGCAGCAAATCGCTGATCGCGCCGAACTGCCTAAAGCCAATCTGCACTATTACTTCTCGACCAAGGAGGCGCTGTATCGCCAAGTCGTCGAACGCATACTCACCATTTGGCTCGACGCGGCAGATTCGCTCGATGTTACGGAAGATCCGGCGACAGCGCTCGCCTCTTACATTGACACCAAGATGGAGGTTAGCCGCAAGCATCCTGCAGGCTCGAAGGTCTGGGCGGCGGAAGTTATGCACGGCGCGCCAGTCATCCAAGTGTACTTGGAGACTACGCTGCGGGAGTGGATGGCCGGGCGCGAGTATATCGTCCGGCGTTGGATCGACGATGGGCTGATCGTGCCGATCGAACCGCGCTATCTGTTCTACATGATCTGGGCGACGACCCAACATTATGCGGACTTCGCCCATCAGATCAACGTGCTGAATGATGGCGCGCCAATGTCGGATGATGACTGGCTCGCCGCAAAGCGCGATGTCGTCGCCGTTATTCTGCGCGGCGTCGGCGTCATACCGCCACGTGTCGAATGATTAGTTATTGCGTGGCTGGCTGCCAGTTATCCCATAACTGGCCACCATTGCTTTAGGCGATGAAATCGTTCGCCGTCAGGTCGTCTCGCTCACTATTTCTGACGATAACCATCCCACCGCTCGAGTCGCCAGCACGACAACGGACGACATCGTCGCCGACGCGGCACTTCATGAAATTGCCTCTACGTCGCCGATCATCGGATCTATGCTTGGGCCTGTTGGGAGCGGCGGGTCAATAGGATCGACCTGTAAGCTTGTCAGCCATGTTTAACGTGGCCTACGCTCGCTCATAAACTGCAGGGTCCATCGATCCCCGGTGCGCATTGGGAGAATCAGATGCTAAAAGGGTTGAATCCGCTGCTTAACGCTGAGACGCTCTACGCATTGCGGGCGATGGGGCATGGCGATGATCTGATCATCGCTGACACCAATTTTCCGGCGGAGTCTGTCGCCCGCCAGACCGTTCTGGGTGAATTGCTTCGCATTGATGCGACTGCGCCGGAGGTGATTGAGGCCGTTCTCTCCGTATATCCCATCGACACCTTCGTCGATGACGCCGCCGCGCGGATGGAGGTGATTGGCGCGCCCAACGACATGCCCGAGGTGCAAGCTGAGGTTCAGGCGGCCGTCAACGCCGCAGAAGGCGCGCCGCGCCCCTTGATCGGCGTCGAGCGTTTCGCGTTTTATGACCGCGCCAAGCAGGCCTTCGCGGTCATTCAGACCCAGGAGCGCCGGTTCTATGGCTGCTTCGCCTTCCGCAAGGGTGTTATCCCGCCGGAAAGCTGAGCAAAATCCGTCTGCGTACCTGTCTCATCCCAGAAGGTGCGAAGCGTGCAGATTGTTAGTAATGGGACTGAACGTAAGGCCTAAGGGCGCGCCCATGCTCGGTGGCGGCTTTTCCTATAAAAATTCTGTGGTGGAGCCGAGGAGGATCGAACTCCTGACCTCTACGATGCGAACGTAGCGCTCTCCCAGCTGAGCTACGGCCCCGGATGCTGTAATGGGCGGGAGGTACGCATCCGGCCATGGGATGTCAAGCAAGGCGGCGGGGTTCACGGCTCATAAAGCTTTCCCGGGCAAACCGGCGGCGCTTGTGGGGGCGGCGCTTGGCTCGTATGTGTCGCCCGGAATATGATGAACTTACACGAAAGCGGATAAAATGGGCTCCATCGCACTTATCCTGGACATGATCATCAGCCTGATATTCTGGCTGCTGCTGATTTATATCATTATGGGTTGGCTGATTAATTTCGACGTGTTGAACCGTCGGCAGCCGTTTGTGATCCAGGTGTACAACGGGTTGGAACAACTGTTCACGCCGCTGCTGGCGCCGATCCGGCGTATTCTCCCCTCGGCTGGCGGATTGGATTTCTCGCCGATCGTGCTGATCCTGGGGCTTGAGGCGCTGCGGATCGTCCTCTTGAACAATCTGCTGTAAAGCGATGGCCGCGAGAGTCGCCATCCGGGTTACGCCGCGCGCCGGGCGAGACGTGGTTGAGGGCTGGAGCGTCGACGCAGAGGGACGCCCGGTGCTGTTGCTCAAGGTCACTGCGCCGCCAGCGGACGGGGCGGCTAACCGGGCCGTCCTGAAACTCTTGGCGAAAAGCCTCGGCGCGCCGAAATCGGCGCTCAGACTGCTAAGCGGTGAGACGTCGCGTCATAAGCGCGTCGAGATCGACCTGACGCCCGAAACCGTTGCCGAGAGATTGGGCGCTCCGCCTGACTGAAGCTCTTTTCCGGCATTTCATTTCTTGATATCCCCATGACGGGGGCGTTTGCGATCGCCCCGTTAGGCTTTCCGGGAAATCGGTTCAGCCCAAGCATCGCCTAACCCGCATCGAAGTGATTTCGATGCGCATTTATTAGGTGCGCTTATGCCGACCGATCCACTTCAACAGCTTATCGCCGCCGCCCTCCGCGAAGCTGAGGCGAAACCCGACCCGCATGACCCCAAACTCAGCGTCTATCGCTTGATTGCAGCGGACTCGCTGACTCTGGCGGCCTCGGGGGAGGCGGTGCTTATCGACATCCGTAAAGCGCCCGCCCGCGCGGCCAACGGGTTTGGCCTGGTTGGCGCGCCTTGGGTAGACCCAGCCACTTTCGACGCCAACAACCGCCGCGCCTTACGCGCGCAAGTTGGAGAGCGGTTCTTGATCATGACCTGCGTTCACGGCCATGAGGTGAGCCAATCCGCCTGCGAGGCGCTGCGCGCTGAAGACGGGGCGCGGGCCTATTTTGTCACTGGTGGTTTCGAGGCGCTCGAAGCAGCGGGAGCGCCCATTGAGGCGCTAGACAACGATGGCGCGGGCGGCCTCATGGCGATGTGGTTGAAAATAGGGCTGCTTTCGTTTGGCGGCCCGGCGGGTCAG
>JAHQVS010000173.1 GCA_019634215.1 Paracoccaceae bacterium
AACCGCCATCTAATGCGGGCGGTCTCAGGTTTTCGAGAAAGTCAGAATAAATGACCGGAGTAAGAAAGGGGCTTGGCTGTCAGCCGATCAGCACTCAGCCGAGCTTTGCCCGACTCTTTCGTCAAGAGCGTGAGCGACTTCGAACAGTTTCGGCCAATGGGTGTACAACAGATTCAGCCCGGCGTCGTCGATGGTGGTGAGGCCCGCATTTGGCAACGCGTCCACAAAACGTTGCGCGTCCGTGGCCCGGCAAGTGATGTCATGAGCGCCATGAAGTAGATGCATCGGCTGCGTCGTTTGGCGCGCCTCCGGAGTCCAATCTCTCAGCACCATCCGGCACTCTTGGCAAAATGCGCCGACACCCTGAGTCACGCCGTGCCTCAGGCCTTTCGCGACTATGCGGTGAACTTCGGGGCGTCGCAACGCCAACTTGTCCATCGGCATGTCGCTATGAAACATGTCGATGACGCGGTCTTCACACCCCGCATCGACGCAGGCTGCGCCAGCGCGAGCCAGCAACGTCAGCGCTTGTGGGGCGACCAAAGTGGTGCGAGCCAGCAGCCCCACGCGAAAAGGAAGGTGCGCGAGGTTGGCGTTGCGCCAATTCGGCACGCAGCTGACCAGGGCCATGGCTCGCACCCGCTCCGGCGCAAACGCTGCGAGACGAAGTGCGGTAAAGCCGCCGGATAGATGCCCAGCCACAATCACGCGGTCGATGTTCAGGTGGTCCAGCAGTCGCCGCAGGTCGGCGCAGACCGCATCCATCCGCTGGGAGGCTGTGGTCTCCGCTAAATCATCCGATTCCCCAAACCCCGCGCGCGACGGTGCGATCAGCCGCCAATTTCGCCGACGGGCCGCGTCGATGGCGGCGTCGGTCAACGTCGGCGCGTGCAGCATGTCATGAAGAAACAGCAAGGGCCGTCCATTCTCCGCGCCGCTCTCTTCATAGGCGAGTCGGCGCCCATCTGGCAGCGCAAGCACACCAGCCCTGCGGTTCGACTGGGGCGCTGTTTCCAACTCAGCCAACCCGCCGGCGAGTTTGCAGATGCTGTAACTGGCTGCCACACCGTTCAAAATCCGCACCAGATCCGTGACGGCGTTGGTGTCGACTTTATCCAGCACACCCTTAATCTGTGTCCGAACGGTTTCCAGCGATACTTGGCGGGTCTCAGAAATCACTGCGGGCGAGAGGCCTTGGGCCAGGGCGATGGCAACCTCGATTTCCGCTTTGGTCAGGCGGAAGGTCTGCTTCAGCAAGCTCCGCAGACCGCCATCATAGGTCAGGTCAATTGTGGTCAGCAGGAAGTATTTCTTGGCGCCATGCTGCGTGCGCAGCTCTTCCGTGATGTCGCCTGGAGAGGGCGCGCAGATGACAAAGCTGTTTCGCTGGTTCTTCTCGGAGGAGACAGGCAGGATGATGACTGGCTGGCGCTCATAGCATCGCCGCGTCATCCAATTCTTTAGGCTCTCGATGATCTCCGGCGCGAAATCGAGGGCGGAAAGCTGTAATGGCGTTTCAGCCGAGGGGAGAGTTTGGGCGGCGATTGGGTTGGCGGCGGCGATCTCACCGTGTTCTGTGAGTAGCGCTGCGTACATCGGTAGTTTCGCTAACTGCGCAGTGGCGCTTCCCCTCTGTCGCCGGCGTCCAATGCGCTGAAAAATGTCGACTGCGCGCTGAAAATGGATTTCAAGCGCGGGGTTGCTGAAGCGGCCTTCGGCTTTGAGGTCTCCGCAGTTCGGGACGCGGATATCCAGATACCGCCTCCAAGCGCTCAGCAACTCGTCATATCGCAAGGGGTCGACTGTAACGGCGTAAGTCTCGTCAACAACTTCCCCTTCCAAGGGGCAGCCTAATGCGGAAGGGGCCGACGCCTGTTGCGTATTCTCGAAAATAGGCATGGTAGAGAGAAACCTATTTATTGAGTTCTATGATCTTTCAAATGCAGGTCCGGTCTCTTGTTGACGTTCCAGTCAATAGAGATTTTTTGATCAGCGTTCGAGCACCGGTTTTACATGGGCGCCCTGCTTGGCGTCGCAAGGGGCGTCACGCAATGCTTTCCCCGAGAACAGTCGGTTTGAGGTGGAAGGGGACTTTGCAGTTCCCAAATTGGCCGAAGATATTAGATTTTAAGGTATTGAAATAAATATGTTTCTTTGAGATTTATACGACTAAGGAAGCTAGGTCCGGGGGCGCCGCTGATTTTTACCAACGGCTCAGCTTGTCGCGGGCGCGGAGGCAAATTGTCCACGCCCGCCTCTTTCTCACTGCACCACAAACTCCGCATGGAGGGCTCCGGCGGCCTTGATCGCCTTCAGAATATCGATCATGCCGCGCGGCCCGATGCCTAGGGAGTTCAAGCCCGCCACGAGGTCGGCCAGGGTGACGTTTTCCTCGATGATGCCGATCTTGGCGTCTTCATTCTGATTGATTTGCACATCAGTGCGCGGCACGACAACCGTCTGTGCTTCGCCGCCTCGCGTGAACGGGCTGGGCTGCACCGCTTGCGGGGCCTCCGTGACTCGGATCTGCAGGTTGCCTTGGCTGACCGCCACGCGGCTGATCCGCACGTCAGAACCGAGCACGATGGTGCCGGAACGCTGATCCACCACCACCCGGGCTTTACGGGCGGGCTCCACCATGATGTTTTCGACTGCGCTGATAACATGTGGCGGCGACATGCCGGGGATCATCCGCAACGACAGTTCCACGGTGCCGGAATCCAGCATCCGCGCCATCGAGCCGCCCTTACTCTGGTTGATCGCCTCTTCGATCCGCAGCGCTGTGGTGAAGTCCGGCTCACGTAGGGCGAGGCGGATGCTGTCCATCGTGGCGAATTCAAATGGCAGCTCGCGTTCAACCCGAGCGCCGCTCGGCACGGAGCCTGAAGTGGGCACGCCGACGGTCTCCGCAGCCGCGTCGCCAGCGGCGGCGACGCCGCCTGCCAAGATCGGCCCTTGCGCGACGGCGTAGATCTGGCCATCGGCGGCGGAGAGAGGAGTCATGATCAAGGTGCCGCCAAGCAGGCTGTCGGCGTCGCCGATCGCCGAAACGGTGACATCGATTTGTGAGCCCGCGCGCGCGAATGGCGGCAGGGCCGCTGTCACCAGCACCGCCGCTACGTTTTTGGGGCGAAACTGTTCGCCCTGCACGTTGACGCCGAGGCGTTCCAGCAGGTTGACCAGCGCCTCTTCGGTGAACGGCGAGTTGCGCAGCCCGTCTCCACTGCCGTCGAGACCGACCACCAGTCCGTAGCCGACCAGGTCATTGCCGCGAACGCCTTCGAAATTGACCAGATCCTTGATGCGGGCGCGGGCTTGCGCTGCATCCACCAGGGTTGCGGCGGCCAAGCCGGCAATTATGGCCAACGCCAAACAGCGCCGCAGCAGCGTGATCAAAGGAGAGAGTGTGTGTGCGAAAGCATTAAGCATCGTCGTTACCGGATAAAGTTGGTGTAGGTGAGGTTGGCGATTCGCGCGGTCGTAACGAACACGGCTTCCAACTGATTGGTCAGGGCTTGCAATTCCACCGATGCTTCAAATTGGTCGCGGGTTCGCAGCGCCGCCAAAGACTGCTCATAGGCGAAGGTCTCAGCTTGATTGCGGCTCAGCAGCAGCTGTATTTCTTCTTCCACTGCGCCAATCGAGGATTGCCGGTTAATCACTTGTGTGGCGCTTTGCAACAAATCGCTGCCGGCGCTTTGAAGCAGAGCGTCCGACATCTGGTCAGTGCTGGAGGCGTCCTGCGCCAACGCCAACGTGGCCAAGTTGGCCAGCACATCCTTGATCTCGTCGTCAATAGCAGAGACGTCCGGCCCGTAGCGGAGCCCTGATGCGACCTCCGTTGTTGGCGCCGGTGTGGTCGAGCCTTGATAAATCGTAGTCTCGAAGGTTCCGCCGGCGGCGAAATAGGTGGCGATGTCATTCTTAGCGGTGGTGGCGTCCGGCGCCGCCTGAATAATCACCCTTAAATCGTCCAGGATATCGTTGGCGTCTGCGATCGGGGCCACATCAGTGGCGGCCCCCGAGAACAGCGCTCGCCCAGCGATGCGGGTGTTGAGGCCGGACACAACCGCGTTGAACTCTGACTCCGCCGAAATGGTATGCTGTCGCAGCGACACCCGGTCGTCCAGTCCGACAGCGCCAAGGATCTCGGTGGCGATCTGGTTGGAGCGGCTGGCGACGCCGCTCAGCACGGTCTGCATGGTCTGAAATCGGGTCGCCAACAGTTCCATAGACTGCTGGTACCGCTCATTGTCCGCCACCAATTTATCCAGTCGTTGCACCTTGCCGACATCGCCGCGCAATGATTTCGACAGGTTGGCGATGAGCCCGGTGGTGGTTTCTTTCTGGACATCTTGAATACGCAAGCGGGTGTCGATCACCAGCGCTTGCTGAGTCCGGGTTGAGAGCAGAGTGGGGACGCCTTGAATTTTCATCACAACCTCTGCAGCAATAGGTCGAACAATTCGTCGATCACGTTCATCACCTGCGCGTTGGCGGCGTAGGTTTTCTCGATCAACGTCAGATCTTGCAGCTCGACATCGAGGTCGACGCCAATGGCGACGGCCTCGGCCTTGGAGAGGCTGTCAAAGCGCGCGGCGCGCATTGCCTGAGCTGTTTCCGAGCTTTGAGTTTTGGTCGAGATCAGCGATGTGAAGTCGGCGAGCAGGCTGGTGGCCCCACGATTTCCGGCAAGGCCGACGCCAGCGGGAACGGGGTTCGCAGCGGTGAAGGCGTCCAACAATGCAATGGCGTGGGTGTTGTCGCCCACGTCGCCCTGCACAACCGCCGAAATGCCGTCGCGGATGCGGAACAAGTCGCCGCCCGCATCAGGGTCGACGGCCGTGTTGACTGCCAACCGCCCTGCAGCTCCCGGCAAGCCGCTAGCGGCGGCGCCGTCATCGGTGAACAGGCCTGGCGCGCCCGCCGCCAGCCCCGGCTCCACAGCCGGATCATCAAACCGGTCGATCAGGTCATTCGCTAGGGCGTCAATCTGGGTTTGGTACTCTACCGCAATTCCGTCGCGGCCTTCGAACAGGGCAGCCAGTTCGCCGCCTTCCATGCCGCCAAACACGGTCGTGCCCGGAGTGACGTCGACCCCGTTGAGAGTCAGGCCCGAGAGAATGCCGACGCCATTGCGATAATCAGCGTCCTCGGTGATCAGCGGCGCTTGTGTGAATTCAAACTCAGCGGCTGAGAGATCGACCAGCGCGGCGCCGCCGACTGTGAACACCCGCATGACGGCGTTGGGGTCGATCTTGGTTTTGATCGGCACGATCTCCGCCAGACGATCGGCGACCAACTGGCGGGCGTTGATTGACTCGGAGGCGTCGCGGTTGCCTGCAAGGTCGCGCTGTACCGCCGCGTTCAACTCATCCAGCTCAACCAGCGCGGTGTTGGCCTCGTCAACCAGACGGGCGATCTCGCGATCAAGGTTCTGGCGCAGCTCCGTCAGCCCGTCCTGAGCTTGATTGAGGCCCAGGGCCAGATCCTTGGCGCGGGCGACTACGTCATATTGAGCGGAGGTCGACTCCGGTTCATCCGACAACCGCCGGAAACTCGACTCCAGCCGGTCATATCGCGCAAATAGCGCGCTGGGATCATCCGGGCCGCCGGTCAGACGCTCAACCTCGGCGTAGATATCCGTGAGTTGGCTCTGATTGGCCAGCGCCGCCTCGGCTCGGCGACGGTCATTGGTCAGGTTCTCGACCTGAGCCACCGTCACCCCGTCAATCCGCACCCCGGCGCCAGTGCCATTGAGGCTGATGGAGGATAAGTCGACTGTGCGGCGGGCGTAGCCTTCGGTGGTGGCGTTGGCGATGTTGTTCGAGGTCACGTCGGCCCGGCGCGAAGCTGCCGAGAGTCCCGAGAGGGAGTTGACCAGCGCGTTAGACAGTCCCATGGGAGAAGTCCTTTCGGTTAAGGCGCAGGGCCGGAAACGGCGCGATTCTTCGCGCCGCCGATCTCAAGCGGGATTATCGCTTGATGTTAGTGGTCTCCTGCAGCATCTCGTCGACAGTGCGGACCACGGTGGCGTTGGAGGAGTAGGCTCGCTGGGTTTCGATTAGCTGAGTCAGTTCCTGAGCGATGTCGGTGGCGCTCTGCTCCAGGGCGAAGCCCAGCACACTGCCAACCGGACCAGAGCCGGCGTCCCAGAGATAGATCGGTCCACTCGACGGCGAGATCTCGAAGGCTTGGTTGTCCAGCGAGTTCAATCCGTTCGGGTTCGGCACGTCGGCGATCGGCACCTGGTAGATGGTCTGGCGGAAGCCAGTGTCATACACCGCCTCCAGGAAACCCTTTTCGGTGAACTCAACCCGATTCAGGCCGCCCACTGGAGTACCGTCCTTAACAATGTTAAGCGGCGCGAAAGCGCTGGAGAACTGCGTCAAGGGCCCCGAAGTGTTCAGTTCGCCAATGGTCATCGAGATGTTCGTGCCGAGGACTGGCAACTCAATAACACCAGTGGCGGCGGTGTAGCCGGCGCCGCCGCCGACGTTGATTGGCGTCACGGATTGCAGCGTGCCTGGGGCGGGCACAGTATCGTTGAACACCAGAGTATACTGACCGATCGTGGTGGCGGCTGCGCTATCCTCTATCAACATATCCCAGGTGTTCGAGAAACCGGCGCCCGGCACTGTCGGCGTAAATGTCAGAGTGATCTGCTGCGAGCGGCCCAGTTCATCGAAATACTCAACGCCGGTTTGCAGTGCGCCGGTGGTGGAGCCTGCTTCGGTGGCGTCGACTGGTAGGTTGATGCCCAGGTCGATATTGGTGGTTGGGTTCGAGGCGAAGTCGAAGCCCGAGATCTGCACTGGCTCCAGAGACGCGCCGGAGCCCCGAATCACGCCGGCCACGCTGCCGAGCGGGTCAGTCGGCCAGCCGAGCAGTTGTAGCCCGCTTGCAGTGCGCAGGTAGCCGTCCTCATCCGCCGCGAAAGAGCCGGTGGAGACCATCTGGAACGGGCGGATGTTCGGGTCTTCATCGCGGGAGACCACTGGGGTTACCGGGATCAGGCCTCGGCCCGAAATCGCGATGTCGGTCGGGTTTGAGGAGGTGATCAGTGCGCCTTGCACATTGACTTCTCTGCCCGAGGTCACCCGCACGCCGCCGGCGTCATAGGAACCTTGGGTTTGACTGGTGACCACTGAGGAGAACTCTACGACGGCCCGCTTGTAGCCGTTGGTGCCTGAGTTGGCGATGTTATCCGAGATGGTGGACAGCCGCGACGCGTTGACGTTCAGCCCGGCCACGCCGGCGTTGAGGGAGGAAGAGATGCCCATCTGGGTCGGCTCCTTTGTTGGCGACCGCCATGACGGCGGATCTATTCTGACGATCTCGCGGCGCGGCGCCGCAGGGTGTAGCTGGCGGACCCGCCGTGATCGGCGGGTCCGGACGTGGTCATTCTTCAGACGAGGCCGGTGTCACTTTGGTCGGCTCGACTTGGGGAGGGTCGGCTGGCGATGGCCCGGCTTGGGAAGGCGCGGCCTGGGACTTCAGCAACGTGATCGCGATGCGGCGGTTCTGTGGTGCGAGCGGGTCATCTGGCGTTAGCGGGTCGCGCTCGGCGAAGCCGGTTACTTTGCGCACGCGTTCTCCTGGAAAGCCTTCATCAAGCATCAGCCGCCGGGCTGCGTTGGCGCGATCGCTCGAAAGCTCCCAGTTATCGTAGCGCGCGTTGTCGGCGAATGGGGTGGCGTCGGTGTGCCCGGCGATGGCGATATTGTTAGCCAGCTCCGAGACGATCGGCGCAATCACCGCCACAAGCTGGCGCATTTTTTCAGATGGCCGGGCCGAGCCGGCGTTGAACAGCGGCGCCCCATCACGTTCAGCAATTTCAATCATGAGGCCCTCAGGCGTGATCTTTAGGCTCAGGTGGTTGAGCAGATCGCTATCGTCGCCCGCCTGTTTGATCGCGTTGAGCGCATCCTCTATCGCGGCCTGAACAGATTGCTGGCCGGTTTTTTCGGCGTCTTCGCCTTCCAGTCCGGCCTCGGCGTTCTTCGCCGCCGCCGCCATTTCATCGGCGTCCTGATCTTCGGTGTCGGTCTCGTCGGTTTTCTTCTTGCCGCCGATATTGGACTTAGCGAGGTCCTTTGATGTGAAGATCGTATTGCCGTTGAACATCGAATCTCCGCCGCCGGATCTCTCCGAGATTGGAATTTGCGGCGAGAAATAATCGGCGATGCCCTTCTTCTGCTCCTCTGAGGTGGCGTTTAGCAGCCACATCAACAGGAAGAACGCCATCATCGCGGTGACGAAGTCAGCGTAGGCGACTTTCCACGCTCCGCCATGGTGCCCGCCACCGGACACTTTCTTGATCTTCTTGATAATGGGGGCGTTTTCTGAGGATCCGTCCGCCACGAGAGGTTTCCTACTCCGCGTTTATGATGTCGCCACTCTAAAGAATGTCAGTTAGCGCGGCGTAAATTGCAGGCGTTTGTGTTTTCAGATTGAAATCTATGTTTCCCAGGATTGAAGAATGAATAATTGCCAACGCGCCCTGTTCTTAAAATTTAAGGGCATTATTAATATATCATAATATTTTATAGAATTTAGATATTAACAAAAATTAACAGTTTGGCTCTATGTATGGATTGAAAAGCGAGATGTTTGCACTGTGCGGAATATCGCCAGAAAAGAAGTCATTACAGTCCAGCGATTTACTCCATCTTAGTGCGCTCGACGGTAAACCATCATCACACGGAGCACCAATTAGGACAACGCGTGATGAGCGACGTTCATTCGAGCGTTTTAGGACAGAAACTTGAGGCCACTCGGACGGTCACTGCGCCCTTGCCGCGCCTCAACGACATTCTGTCGCAATACGCGAAGAACGTTGAGAAGGGCGCGCGCCACTATATTGGCTGCGTTGTCGAGTCGATGATCCTCGACAGCGAAATCAAACAATTCTCCGACGTGCTGGATGGAATTTCGATGCCCGCGATGATCGGCATCATCGAGGTGCAGGGCGTCGATCGCGCCGCCCTGGTCAACATCGACCTGGATTTGCTCTATCACGTCGTCGATTTGCGCATGGGCGGTTTGCCCACCGAATTGCCCGAATTCGCAGCCCGCAGGCCAACTAGCATTGATTGGTCGATGTGTGAGCCGCTGGTCAAAATAGCGCTTGAAGGCTTTTGCGAGGCAGTCGCCGACACCTTCAACATCACTGAAAACCTATCGATGGTCTGTACGACCCATGAACATCAGCCGATGTTGGCGAACATCACATCCGATCACTCCGACTGCTTGTTTGTGCGCATGTCTCTCGACATTGGCGAAGCCGCACGCAGCGGGAATTTCGATTTGATCGTGCCGCTGTACTCTCTCGACTCCATTAAGAACAAAATCCAGAAAACCTCCAGTGTGGGGCAGGGCGGCTCAGGCGACGCCTGGGCTGAGCATATGACCCAGGTGGTGCTCGACACCGAACTGGAGCTTTCCCCGGTGTTGCACAGTTCGGTTTATTCAGTTGGTCAGCTTTCCGACTTGCAAGTCGGGCAGGTGCTGCCGCTGGACGAGAATTCCCATCAGCAGATTCGGGTGATGTTGGATGCGCCCGGCGAGCCAATTCAGCTTACGCGCGCCAAACTCGGCGCCTTCAAGGGGGTCAAGGCCCTCAAGCTTAGCGAGCCCCCAAATCAGGTGTTTTTGAACCCCCTTCGGGAGGTCGCTGAGGCGATCTCGGTCGAAAAGGAGTCGTGACGTAAATGAGCGCGCAGCCCGCACCCTTACCCGCCAAGGCGACCATCGCCGAAGCGAAAGCCTTGGTCGAAGCGGCCCAAGCCTATTCAGGCGAGCAGGCTTTTGAAATCGACGCGTCCGCGGTCGAAGCCATCGACGGACCCGTTGTGCTGGCGATCGCCAACATCGGTCAGGCTCTTCCTGCCCGGGGCGCTCCCGTCGCCATTGTTAACCCCAGCTCGGCCTTTGCGGACGCGTTTGCGGACCTTGGCCTACAAGAAGACCTCTCGAAAATGGAGATCCGTCAATGAAACGCGTACTGGCGGTCGATGACACCATCACCTTTCGCATCATGCTCTCCAACTGCCTCAAAGGCGGCGGCCACGAGGTCATTGAAGCAGCCGACGGCAAGCAGGCTCTAGAGAAACTGCGCGAAACCCAGCCGGACATCGTCATCACCGATCTGAATATGCCGGTGATGGACGGGCTTGATTTCATCGAGGCCGCGCGGGCCGAGGGCCGTTCGCTCCCGATGTTGCTGTTGACGACAGAGGTTGCTGAAAGCCTCAAGCAGCGCGCCCGAGAAGTTGGCGCCACGGGCTGGCTGACGAAACCTTTCGATCCTGCGCAGATCCTTCGGTTGGTCGATCAGCTGGCCTGAACGGCGGGCAATAATCGCCAGTTTTTCCTGGCGGCTCTTTGAGAACGAGCGAGCAAAAAAATGGATGACTTAGAAGAATTTCTCGGCGTTTTCTTTCAGGAATGCGAAGAGCGCGTCGGAGAACTCCAGGACTGCCTCGCGACCATTCTCGAAGGTGAATGGGACCCGGAGACACTGAACGCGGCATTCCGTGCAGTGCACTCTGTCAAGGGCGGCGCTGGCGCTTTTGGCCTCGATGGTCTGGTCGAGTTTACTCACATCTTTGAAACGGTGATGGACCAGATCCGTTCCAATGTTTTGGAGCCGACCGCTTCTGTGATGCAGGTGCTGCTTCGCGCCAGCGACATGATGGTGGCGTTGATCGAGGAGGCGCAAGGAAACGGCGAGGCCTCAAAAGAAATTAAGCTCAAGATCATGAATGAGCTGGCTGTCATGGCCGGCATGGAGCCTCCTGCGCCCGAAGCTGACGGTGCAGATTCGCCGGCAGCAGAAACCGAGGAGACAGCAGAAGCTTCTGATGAAGGTGACGCCGAGGGTGCGGACGACGCCGAAGACGCTGATACGGATGACGCGTCGGATGAGGCAGATGACGCTGAAGAAGATGATGAGGACGAGGACTCCCGCGAGGTATTGATCACCATTGCGCCTGGCCCTGAGTTCATTCGTTCCGGACATGATCCTCTACGCTTGTTGCGGGCGATTCAGAACCTCGGAGCGACGACGCTGGAAGTGGATGGCGGATTTCCCCCGCTCGACAACTTCGATCCGATGGTCGTCAGCCTGGAGTGGCGCGTGCGTTTGCGCACCAGTACTCCGACTGAAGAGCTAGAAGACTTCTTTATAATGTACCGCCTCTCAGCGGACATCGAGATCGACGAGATCGACGAAGATAGTCCGGCTGACGATCGCCCCCAAGCTGAGGAGACGGTGGTCGAGGCAGCGGAGCCGGTCGAAGAAAAAGCTACTATTGTGGCAGAGGCGCCGAAGGAAAGCCCTTCGAAGCCTGAACCGAAGCCTGAGCCGGTCGTCAAGTCTGCGCCTGAGCCTGCTAAGGTGGAGGCGGCGCCTGCTGCTGGGGCGGCGAAAAGTGATGAAGGCGGCAAGAAAGCTGCTCCAACCGCGAAAATGAACAAGGCGCTGCGCGTTGAGCTCAGCAGGATCGACCGACTTGTCAACATGGTGGGTGAAATCGTCATCACCCAGGCTGTGCTGGCGCAGAATATGTCAGAGCTCGACACCTCGTCGAATATAGAGCTTAGCCACGCGATCGAAGCGCTCTCGCGGCAGACACGTGAGTTGCAAGAAAGTGTGATGGCGATCCGCGCGCAACCGGTCAAATCGGTCTTCAGCCGTATGCCCCGGGTGGTGCGCGACTTGACCCAGTCGCTCAGCAAGGAATGCCGCCTGGAGCTATCTGGCGAGCATGTCGAGGTCGACACTACGGTGATCGAGGAGTTGTCAGAGCCGTTGACGCACATGCTCCGTAACTCGATGGACCATGGCGTTGAGGACCCGGACAAGCGCGAGGCCGCAGGCAAGCCGCGGTGCGGCACAATCCATCTCGGCGCAGAGCATCGCGGCGAACGGGTGCGGATCGTTATCGAAGATGACGGCGCAGGCATTAACCGTGAGCGTGTACTGGAGAAGGCGATTGAGAACGGCATCGTGCCGGCCGAAGCCACCCTCTCCGATGAAGAGATCGACATGTTGATCTTCCACCCGGGCTTTTCCACCGCCGCTGAGATCACTGCGGTTTCGGGGCGTGGCGTCGGAATGGACGTGGTGAAAAAGAAGGTGCAGGCCCTTGGCGGCCGAGTGTCGGTGATCAGCAACCCAGGCAAGGGCACGCAGTTCAACATCACCCTACCGCTGACATTGGCCGTGCTGGACGGAATGACCATTGGCGTCGGTGAGGAACGCTTCATCTTGCCGCTGGGCAGCGTGGTTGAGGCGGTCAAGATCGATGATCAAATGGTTGATCATTTGCCTGGCGATGTTCGGGTGTTGCGCTATCGCGGCGAATGGTTGCCGCTGATTTCACTGGTGGACGTCCTGCATCTTGATCATGTGAGCTGCTCTCAAGAGCTGGTGGTTGTGATTGAGACTGAGACGGATGGCCGAGTCGCGTTGCTGGTCAGTGAGCTTCTGGGCCAGCGCCAGGTTGTGCTGAAAAGCCTGGAGACCAACTTCCGCCGCGTTGAAGGCGTCTCTGGCGCCACTATTTTGGGCGACGGCCGCGTGGCTCTGATCCTTGATATCCCATCCCTGACCGCCCTGAGCCACGGCGGCGGGCATTCCTCCGTCGGCATGGAGATGTTCTGATGAGCGAGACCACCAAAGCGGAAGCTTATGATACGAAGCAGTACGTGACCTTCGCTGTC